>CAJATL010000059.1 GCA_903944895.1 uncultured Bacteroidota bacterium | reverse complement strand
TGTATATTTGCAGACGTTAATAAAATACATTTTTTACTGGTTTATATTTTAAACACTTGATAATACATTAATTTAACTAAACTAAAAAGATCATTAATTATGATTAGAGATTTTAAGAAAACAAGAGAAAATTTGAAAGAAATTGCCGATGTGATTAATTCTTTCAAATCGGAAGCCGTTCAATTACGCCTCCTCGAATTAGTTCTTTCGATGGATACCTCTGAAGAAGTTGTGGCAGTGGCAGAAGTTCCAGTTCCAGTTCCAGTTCTAGCTCCGGTTCCGGTTCCGGTCCCAGCCCCAGTCGTTGAAGAATTATTACCAGTCATCGAAAGCGCCCGTGCTCCTCGCAAAAAAAGAGAAACAAAAGAAAAAGTTGTATCTACCGAAAAGAGGATTGAAACCAGAGGAAGAAAGCCTAAAATCGCAGTAGTTGTTCCACCAGCAGCTCCAGCGGTAGTTGAAGTACCTGAACCTGAGATTGTAAAAGATACAAAACCAGAGATTGTCAAGGAAATTAAGAAAGCTAAAAAAGCTATTGCTAAAAAAGCTTCCAAACCTGCTGAAGCAAAGAAAAGTACTCAGGAAAGACCAGGCCCAAGTGTAATTTTAAGAACCCTTGTTGCTGACAATTATTTTACCGAAAACAGAACAATTGGCCAGGTTGTTAAACATTGTTTGGCAACATACCAATTCCAGTATGCCAGCACCGATCTTTCGGGAACCCTTGCCCGTTTAGTTAAGGAAAATATTCTGAAACGTGAAAAAAATGCAGAATCCAATCAGTTTGAATACGTAATGGTTTAAATTTTTTGATTGAATTACTCCACTCTAAACGGCTGCAAATTAATTTTGGCAGCCGTTTTTTATTAACGTTTTCACAGCATAGTCTCGTGTTTACATTAAACTTATCCCCCGATAAATTAATATCTTCGCAATAAAGTTTACCTGCAATAGATTTGAGGAAGATGAAAAGAATTATTTCGATCAGGTTTTATGAAGAATTGAATGACTTTTTGAAAAGTGAAATCCGGAAAACGTGGATCATTTATACTTTCAGAATCAACCAAACCGTGAAAGATGCCATTGAAGCTCTTGGTGTGCCTCATGCTGAGATTGATCTGATTTTGGTCAATGGTAAATCTGTTGGCTTTGATTATCATTTGCAGGATGAAGACCGGGTTTCGGTATATCCGGTTTTTGAAACAATTGACATTTCAACTTTAACACATTTACGACCAGAACCTTTGCGCGAAACCCGGTTTATTCTGGATGTCCATCTTGGAAAACTCTGCAAATACCTGCGGATGCTGGGTTTTGATACTTATTACAGAAATGATCTTGCTGATGACGAAATTGTTAAAATCTCGGTATCAGAAAAACGTATTATCCTGACCCGCGACCTTGGAATACTGAAAAATGGTGCTGTAACACACGGTTATTGGATTCGCTCGAAGGATTCAAAAGAACAACTTTGTGAAGTAATCAACCGTTTCAACCTTCAGTACAAATTCCGGCCTTTTTACCGCTGTACCATGTGTAACGGCCGCGTTAAAGAAGTCAATAAAACCGACATCGAACACCTTCTGAAAATGAATACCAAAATTTATTTCGATAAGTTTTACCAGTGCAACGACTGTAAGAGGGTGTACTGGGAAGGCACACATTTCAAAAACATGCAAAATTTTATTCATGAAATAACCGGAAAATAACATGAAAATTTTAATAATCTGTACCGGAAATACTTGTCGCAGCCAAATGGTGGAAGGCTTTCTGAAATCTGCCAACAAGGAAATTCAGGTATTTTCAGCAGGCATTCATCCCGAAGATGAAGTTAATCGTTTTGCTGTAAAAGCAATGAAAGAAATCAATATCGATATCAGCAACCAAAAACCGAAAGCTGTCGAAAATTTCACAAACGAATCATTCGATTTTGTGATAACAGTATGCGACTACGCCTGGGAGCATTGCCCCAATTTTTCCCAAAAGGCGAATCAGCGGCTGCATATTGCGTTTGACGACCCGGCAAAAGCTCAGGGCTCAGAAGAGCAAATACTTGAAGTGTACCGAAAAACACGGGATGCCATTGTCGGCACGTTTTCTGAATTTTTAGATAATGAAATCAACTGATGAGAGCGATTTTTTCAATTATCAAAAGCATCAATAATGGAGTTACTGCTTGCCGTTGATCTGGGCGTAAAAACCGGAATAGCGCTTTATCGCTCCGATGGAAGACTCGTGTGGTTCCGATCTCAAAACTTTGGAAATGCCGCAAGGTTAAGAAAAGCTATACCGGCCATTCTTACCGCTGATGATGAAATTAGTTTTCTTGCCGTTGAAGGAGGTGGCCCATTATTCAAAATCTGGGAAAATGAAGCTCAACGGAGGAATATCGAAATAATTCATACCATGGCAGATGAATGGAGGCCGGATATTCTGCTCCCGCGTGAGCAACGCCGCGGAGTTGCTGCCAAAAACAACGCCATTATCTACGCCCATAAAATCATTCAAAAATTAGCTGTTTATCGCGCCACCTCACTTACCGACGATGCTGCCGAGGCAATTCTAATTGGCTTCTGGGCATTATCCAGACTGGGCTGGGTAAAAGATATTAACCAGATTTTAAAGTAATTGTACTATTTTTATCCTCAAATTTTTAAGTTGTAAATAATGAACTTTATACTGAAATACCTGGTTTATAGTTTTTTGATTCTTGTTATCGTGGCTAATTTTTCATGCAAGAAACGCGTTGATGAGTTGCCGGCAACGACCAAAATTGACATTATTTCGTTAAGTTTCGGGAATACTAAAACAACAGCCATTTTTACCATTGCTAATTCAGGTCAGCAAACACTTGATTTTGATATTACCGAGAACATTACATGGCTCGGGCTTGACAAAACCAAAGGTCAGGTTGCCGGTAAAAGCTCCGAAAACATCACCGTAACTGCCAATCGGCAAGGCTTGCCAAAAAACAGATATGAAGGTGTAATCAGCATAAAAACGAATGATAAAACAACTGACATTATTGCCTACCTCACCGTTGATATGTTTTTGGTAACCGTAATAAATCCGGTTTTTACAACCATCGAAATAGAGGTTGACAGTTCAAAAAATAAATTGGTCGACGACAATTACTCCCGATTGATTGGCGCTGGCGACAGCACCCAGTTTTCGTATTTCGACAATCCGAACCGGTTTATTTATTTTGCGCAAACATCAGGTTTGTACACCGATAGCACCATTCTTGGAAAACAAATGGAATGGACCGATATTTTGGATGTGGATCAATCCCACATGCCAAGAATTTTTCTGAATGTTCCCAAAGAATACTTTTTTCTTAGCATTATTAATACTTTTCAAAATTTGTTTCCACTTTACGTTAATGCCGGAACTGTTTATGAAGAAGTTGAAAACATCGTAATTTTTCAGAGTGCGGACCCATTGCCTATTGGCTATTATCCGGCTTTTGACAGCACTGTGATCCGCGCTTTTGTATATGGAAGTTCGCTCAGTGTTACCTGGTCACAGGGTGATCAGTTTAATTTTCCATTTACACAAAACCAGGCCATTGTTCTCAAAAATTACCTCAGCGACACAGTTAAAAGCTCGGCACCAATAAAACATTATCAGCTTTTGCCCTCCACCAGCATTTTTAACCGGAATTATGGTGATGTTATTGACGTTTTCGGCAGAGGAAAACAATGAGCGCTTAAAAAAAAAACAAATCAATACCATAACATTGCTTATCAGCGTCATTTTGTCAGAACAAATCTGCTGGCACAGGCTTTGATTTGCCGAAGCAAAAAATTTTAAAAACTTAAATTTCGCAACTTATGCAAAAAGGTAAAATTAATGTACAGACCGAGAACATTTTTCCCATCATTAAAAAATTCCTCTATTCTGACCACGAGATTTTTTTAAGAGAGTTAATTTCAAATGCTGTCGATGCCACGCAAAAGCTTAAAACCCTTGCAAACACAGGCAATTTTAAAGAAGAATTAGGCGATTTGACGATTCAGGTAATCCTGGATAAAAAGAAACGGACAATCACAATTCAGGACCGTGGAATCGGGATGACTGCCGAAGAACTAGACAAATACATTAACCAGATTGCATTTTCGAGCGCCGAGGAATTTGTAAAGAAATTCAAAACCAAATCGGAGGCTGAACAGCATGCGCTTATCGGGCATTTTGGGCTTGGTTTTTACTCGTCGTTTATGGTTTCTGATAAGGTGGAGGTTATCTCGAAAACTTACAAAAAGGGTGGCGCAACAAAGGCTGTAAAATGGGAATGTGATGGAAGTCCTGATTACACGATGGACGAAACTATTAAAAACGACCGTGGTACCGAAGTCATCCTTTACATTAGTGAAGAAGAAAAAGACTTCGCCGAAGAATTCAAAATCAGGGAATTATTAAAGAAATATTGCCGCTTCCTGCCGGTTCCCATCCAATTTGGAACAAAAAAGGAATCAGTAAAAGTTGAAGGCGAAGTTGATAAAGATGGCAAAGACAAGTATGTTGAAGTCGAAAAGCCTGACATTATCAACAACACAAACCCGCTGTGGAAGGGGAAACCCGCCGAACTGAAGGACGAAGATTATAATAATTTTTACCGTGAACTTTATCCTTACAATTTCGAGGAGCCATTGTTTCACATCCATTTAAATGTCGATTATCCGTTCAATCTCACCGGGATCCTTTATTTCCCGAAGGTTAAACGCAACCTCGAAGTTCAGCGCGACAAAATCCAACTTTATTCAAACCAGGTTTTTGTAACCGATTCGGTTGAAGGAATTGTTCCCGATTTTCTTACCCTCCTGCATGGAGTGCTTGACTCGCCTGACATTCCGCTGAATGTTTCGAGAAGCTACCTCCAGAGCGATCGCCGTGTGAAACAGATTTCGAACCACATCATGAAAAAAGTGGCCGATAAACTGGAAGAAATCTTCAAAGATAACCGTGAGGAGTTCGAGAAAAAATGGGACGACATCAAGGTTTTTATCGAATATGGGATGATTTCGGAAGAGAAATTTTACGAACGTGCCGAAAAATTCTGCCTGTTGAAAAACGTGGATAAAAAATATTTTACCCTCGACGATTACAAGGAAAAGATAAAACCACTCCAAACCGACAAGGACAAAAAGCTGGTTTATCTTTACACCAACAACAAAACCGATCAGCACAGCTATATCGAATCAGCCATCGAACGCGGTTATGATGTTCTGGAAATGGACGGTGTTTTAGATAACCACTTCATCAATTCTTTTGAGCAAAAAACCGAAAAAATATCCTTTGCCCGCGTGGATTCCGACATTGTTGATAATCTGATAAAAAAGGATGACACAAAAACTCCTTCAAAACTGGACGACAAGCAAAAAGAGGAAATAAAACCGGTTTTCGAAAAAGTAGTGGATAAAGAGCGGTTTTCGGTATCACTTGAAAATCTTAGCGAAACCGACCTCCCGGTGATCATTACCCAAAACGAATTTATGCGCCGGATGAAAGATATGTCGGCCATTGGTGGTGGTGGTGGTGGAATGATGGGAATGGGCAATTTCCCGGATCATTACACGATGATTGTAAACACAAACCATAATCTCGTTTCGAAAATAATTGGAGAAGAAAATGCAGAAACCCGCGAAAAGCTGGCAAAACAACTCACCGACCTTGCACTCTTGTCGCAAAGTCTGCTTAAAGGCGAAGATCTGACAAAGTTCATCAAACGCAGTATCGAAATTTTATAAATCAAAATCTAAATAATAACCGGCAAAAGGCGTTGTTGAAGAGCAAACCGGCAGCGCTTTTTGCCACAAAACACACACACAATGAAAAATTTAAAGCTTTGGATTATTTTAGGAGTAATCGTATTGTTCGTTTTTATACTTTACGGTTCGATTAAAGGCACTTACAACGGGATGGTTTCCCTCAACGAGGATGTCAGCACATCATGGTCACAGGTTGTCACCGATTACCAGCGAAGGATGGACCTGATCCCAAACCTTGTAAATACTGTTAAAGGTTACGCCGATTTCGAGCAAAAAACTTTGGTTGATGTTATTCAAGCCAGGGCTAACGCCACAAGCGTAAACCTGAATGTTGACAAAATGGACGCAACCACGATGCAAAAAATCGAGGAAACTCAGGGAGCACTTACTTCATCGTTGAGCCGTCTTTTGGTAACCGTCGAAAAATATCCCGACCTGAAGGCAAACCAGAATTTCCGTGACCTGCAGGCGCAGCTCGAAGGCACCGAAAACCGTATTGCCAATGCCCGACGGAAATTCAACGAAACCACCCGTGCTTACAATGTTTACATCAAAAGTTTCCCGAAAAACATTTACGCCAACATTTTTGGCTTCGACCAAAAACCATATTTCGAAGCTTCGGCTGGTGCTGAAAAAGTTCCGGAAGTTAATTTTAACCAACCAATAAAAAAATAATGCCAGAAACTCAAATTGATGTAACCGTGGAATACCTTGCAAAACAAGAGCTTGACGACATTAAACAGGCTATTTTAAACGCTGAACTCGATACCTCGGGAGAAATCAGGGTTCATCTCGAAAAAGTCTGCCCGGGCGATGTAATGGACAGGGCAGCCTTCCTTTTTGAGAAACTCGAAATGCATAAAACTCACCTCCGTAACGGAGTGATGTTTTATCTTGCCATCAAAAACAGAAAATTTGCTGTAATTGGCGATGCAGGAATAAATAAAGTGGTTCCCGAGAAATTCTGGGATACTTTAAATGCTGAAATGATTAATCATTTCAGAGAAAACCGCTTTGCAGAAGGACTGATTTACGGGATAACCCGCACAGGCGAATATCTTAAAAAATCATTCCCTTACCAAAGGGGCGATGTCAATGAGTTACCTGATGACGTTACATTCGGACCAAACTAATTTAACCAAAAACTGGAAGAATTTTAAGCTAAGAAGCATTTAGTAACCAACCATAAAACGTTGTTTTACTCTGCCTTTTTTCCGGATTTTTCTTCCGACTATTTCTAAAAATTCACTCGATGAAAAACATTCAAAAACGCGGGTTCCTGTTTTTAACTTTCATGCTACTGCTTTTTGGTTCTTTAATAGCAGCAACTGACGATATTCCTGCACGCCCCGAACCGCCGAGGCTTGTAAACGATTTTACCGGAACTTTAAGCGCCGGTGAAGTTGCTCAGCTCGAATCGAAACTTGTTCATTTCAACGATACCACCTCCACACAAATCGTGGTGGTTTTGGTAAATTCGCTTGGTGAATACGACAAAGCCATGTTTGCCGATTTGTTGGGAGAAAAATGGGGAGTTGGACAAAAAGGTAAAAATAATGGGGTTGTGGTTCTGATAAAACCCAAAACGGCAGCTTCAGGCGGCGAGGCATTTATTACAGCCGGATATGGCCTGGAAGCCGTGGTTCCGGATATTACAGCAAAGCAGATTCTGGAGGATGAAATGTTTCCATACTTTCGTGAAAACCGTTATTTTGAAGGTATTGACGCAGGCACAAATATCCTGATGAAACTTACGGCCAGCGAATATACTGCTGACCAGTACATGAAGCGAAAATCAGCAAAGCCTGGAACCATCGGTTTTTTGATTCCGTTTATCATCCTGATTATTGTTTTTGTAAAACTGCTTGGCAGCAGGCGCGGAATGCGAACCGTTGCGGGCAAAAGTGGAAGTAGTCTGCCATTCTGGACTGCGCTTTTCCTGGCCAACCAAATGGGCAACCGTCACACTGGAAAATGGAACGATTTTTCGTCGGGCGGAGGCAGCTTCGGAGGCTTTGGCGGTGGCGGAGGAAGTGGTTTTGGAGGTTTCGGCGGTGGCAGCTTTGGCGGCGGCGGCGCTGGCGGAAGCTGGTAAAAATATTTTAAATCGAAAAGGTATCGTTTTTTGAAAAGGTATCATCTTGGGAAAAAGGTGATACCTTTTTTTAAATTCAAGCCAAAATATAAAATCCAGGATTAATAAACGTAAATTTGCACAATCTTAAATAAATAAATATGCGAAATTTACATAGAATCACTTTCGATCCTAATGTTATGGGTGGAAAGCCATGTATCAGGGGAATGCGCGTTACCGTTGGCACAATCGTGGGGTTGTTGGCCACAGGGCATTCAAAAGCCATGATTCTAAAATTATATCCTTATCTTGAAACAGATGATATTGATGAAGCACTCTCTTACGCAGCTTGGCGTTCTGAAGAAATGGAATTACCGTTAGAGATGGCTCAATCATGAAAGTTCTGATTGATATGAATTTGTCACCAGCCTGGGTAAAATCATTTACAGATGCTGGTATTCATGCAATTCACTGGTCACAGGTAGGTGCTCCAAATGCTCCTGACTTGGAAATATTTAATTGGGCAATAGCGAACAATTTTTTGGTGTTTACCCATGATTTAGATTTTGGAACTTTGCTTGCTGCCAATAAGACAAAATGCCCTAGTGTAATACAAATCCGGACTCAGGATGTAACACCTGAAAATATTTCCAAGACCATAATTTCTGTTTTGAATAGATTAAAAGATAATATCGAAAAAGGAGCATTAATCACCATTGACGAAAATAAATCGAGGGTAAGGATTTTGCCTATTACTTAATTTCCAGCAGTGAAGGTTGCAAAACCAAATTACTATTCTAATGGTTTACCGACAATTATACTCCACCATTTGCAGGTTAAATTTCCCGTAACAATATTCACCTTCGGGCATGTGCCAGATGGCTTCGCCATAACCTGGCACTTTTCTTCCGCCGAAATCTTTGTAATCCCTTGCCGGCGTTGACCAGGGAAAGTTTTTATAGGTTTTTCCATCTGCCGACATGAACCTGTCGTTGGATACAAAATTTATCAGTTCGCCGGTTTCGTTAAAATACAAAGTTGCCGTAATTGTAATTGCTCCATTTTTATAGGTCGCTTTTACGGTGAGTGAATCGATGGTTTGCCACTCAACATCGGCATCGATTAATGCTGCCGGTGCCATCAGGCACATATCATTGAAAACCGTAACGGTTTCACCCTGATTCATTTTTTCGCCTTTAGCATTTACAACCTCAAACAACGAAGCAATCTTGATTTTCATGACTGCCTCGGCCTCCTTGTAGAGATGAAACCCCTGTAGTAAAATGCCAAACATCCGCATTTTCATCAGGAATATTCTTTTGGGCTTAGCAAAGAAATTATTTTGCTCCGACTCAAATTGCTGATATTTTCTGCCCGGTGCAGTGCTGAAAGTGCCGTTAAATCTAATGTGAACGTTTTGAATTTTCTCCTTCCCGACAGCACCTGTATAAATCAGGTATTTTTGGACCGGTTCAGGTAAATGCTCAATATCGTCGGGGGTTACAAATTGCGATTTGGTGGTTGTTTGCAAGGCTTGGTTAACCTCGGCTTTAAAAGCTTTTTTGTAGTTTTTTGGAATTGTATTCATAGCTTATGTTTTTTTTAAAGATTGGCCTGATATTCAGGGTTCCGAACCTTTGAAAGGTTCGGAACCCTCATCACGCCATGGTGTTATTTACCAGATGCTTTCGAAATGCTTGGAATTAAGTTAGAAATTCACCTTTAGCAATGATTTTCGCTCGTCGTAAATCCTGATGATCATTTCACCAAATAAGGTATTAGCCCAGGCAAACCATGAACGCGAAAATTTGGAGGCATCATCTTTATTGAATGATTCGTGCATAAATCCCTTACCTGCATGGGTTGCCTTCAGCATTTTGAGGCATTTCACAATTTCCTGATCATCAGTGCTGGTCATCGCACGCAGGATAATTCCCATGGGCCAGATGTTAACCTTGCCTGTGTGAGGACTGGCCTGGCCTTCGGCAGCCTTACCTTTCAAAAAATAAGGGTTGTTTTCGCTCAGCAAAAATTTACGTGTATTTTTATAAATTTCATCTCCGGGCTGATGAATCCCAAGATAGGGCAGCGACATCAAACTGGGAACATTGGCGTCATCCATAAAAACCTTGTTTCCAAAACCATCAACCTCATAAGCATAAATTTTACCAAAATCCAGGTGGTCGGTCATTGCAAATTTGCTTATTCCTTTTTCGATTTCCGAGGCTAGTGTCGTGCATTCTTGTGAAAAGGTTTTGTTGTTCAATCCCTCATTAAAAATATCAGATATGTGCCTCAGTTCCTGCATTGCAAAGAGGTTTGAGGGAACCAAAAACGGGAAAAGTGTGGCATCATCTGAGGGCCTGAACATCGAACAAATCATTCCGGTTGGTTTGATCGGCCGGCCTGTACCTCCAAAAACAGGGGCATCAATCATGGCCGATGTTTTACGGATAAAATAATACGGGCTTTCGCCATAAAGCCGCTGCTCTGTTTTAAATGTTTCGACTATTACCTTCATCGCCTTTTGCCATTCGGCATCAAAAAGCGAAGTATCGCCGGTACGTTTCCAATAGTCATGGGCCAGGCGCATCACGTAACAAAGGGAGTCGATTTCCCACTTCCGCTCATGAAGGCCTGGCCTCATTTTTGGTTCATCGTCGTTCCATTCGGCACTTTGGGTGGCATCCTTATTAAAAGCATTGGCGTAAGGATCGAGTAAAACACACTTTGCCTGCCGGTTTATCAAACCCTGAATGAGGAGTTTTAGTTCATCGTCGGCATTAATTAAAGGCATGTATGGCCACACCTGGGCTGTCGAATCGCGCAGCCACATGGCATGAATATCGCCGGTGATGACGAAAGTGTCGGCTTTTCCTTCTAAACTGCCCATTTCTACAGTGGTATCCAAAGTATTTGGATAACAGTTTTCGAACATCCAGGCAAGCTCAGGATCAGCAATGGCAGCCTTCACTTCCTTTACCTTCGCCTCGACAGCTTTGCTTGTAAAGTTCCGCTTGCCGATTGGTGGCCGCTGGCTGATGAATAATTCCTCCGGTATAAGTAATCCGGCGCCTGCCAGATTAAGAGCACTTATACTCAAAGCTGCAGTGCAAGTAGTTATTATGAATTTCCGACGATGCATAAACTTCATTTTTCTGTTCAGACAAATTAAATGAAGTTTTGGAAAACTGCCAAATCAAAAGATTTTTAATCATTCCTACCGAATAAAAATTGTCTGAAAAACTGGTAGAAAACATTGAATAAACAGAAAATATTCAGCGACAATTTCTCCTAAATGCTCTATTGAAAAAAAAATTGATGATCAGATTTTTAAATCAGAAATATATTTAATTTTGATATTGTTATTCAATTCACAGTTCAATCATTATCATTAAAATCATTTGTATGAAAAAATTATTTACATTTTGTGCATTGATGCTGCTGGTGATGGTACTTGCAGCCCAGGCTCCCCAAGCCTTCAAATACCAGGCCGTTGCCCGCGATTTAAATGGCGATCCTGTGATAAACCAGGATATTGCGGTAAAAATTTCCATTTTATCCGGAAGTGAAGCCGGTCCGGTGGTTTATAGTGAATTACACGAAATTCCTACCAACCAGATGGGTCTTTTTACACTTGAAATTGGGAATGCCACCTTTGTTTTGTCTGGAAATTTCTCAGAAATCGGATGGGGCAATTCAACCCATTTCATGAAAACAGAAATTGACATTACCGGTGGTTCAAGCTACCAGTTGATGGGTGTTTCGCAGTTATTATCAGTTCCGTATGCGCTTTATGCCAACGAAGCTGGAAACGCTCAGAATTACGTAGCAGGGAGTGGAATTAATGTTTTAAATGGGGTGATTTCAAATACCTCACCCGACCAAACGGTAGTATTGACAGGAGGTACAGGAATTGGTACTTCCGGAACTTATCCAAACCTCACAGTTTCCAATACATTGCCCAATGCTACCCATACCGGAGATGCTACAGGAGGAAGTTCATTGACCGTCGGAAAAATCCAGGGAAGGAGTATCGCCACAACAGCCCCATCCAACGGAGAAGTTTTACAATGGAACATGTTTTCCTTAAAATGGGAACCGGCCACGGATGATAACACAACTTACACTGCCGGATCAGGAATTAATGTTGCAGGAACTGTCATTTCAAATACCTCACCCGACCAAACGGTAGTATTGACTGGAGGTACAGGAATTGGCACTTCCGGAACTTATCCAAACTTCACAGTTACCAACATATTGCCCAATGCTACCCATACCGGCGATGCAACCGGAGGAAGTTCAATGATTGTTGAAAAAATCAGAGGACACACAGTTTCTTCCATTGCTCCGACCAATAACCAGATTTTACAATGGAATGGTTCGGCCTGGACACCAACAACGCTGGCGACTCCTTCCCAGGACTGGACACTTTATGGGAATGCGGGTACATCCTCTGTAGCTCATTTCATTGGAACAACCGATAACAAAGCATTGAAATTTAAGGTTAACAACCAAAAAGCAGGATGGCTCGATCCGTCAATGCTAGCCAATACAAGCTTTGGTTACCAGGCACTGAATGCTGTAAGTGGTGATGGAACAGATAATACAGCATTAGGTTACAAAGCACTTTATTCTAACACAACCGGAGCGCAAAATATCGCTGTTGGAAGAGATGCAATTTACTCAAACCTTACAGGAATTAGTAACATTGCCATCGGCTGCTATGCCCTCCATGAAAATAATGACGGGGATAACAATCTTGCTATAGGAAACTTCTCATTACACGATAATACAATTGGTAAAAATAACACGGCTATCGGTAATGATGCACTTATAGATAATGTTGACGGAGAGTATAATACTGCAACCGGAGTAGATGCAATGGGTCAAAATACTACCGGCGATTTTAATACTGGTATTGGATATTTTGCACTTAATAACAATTCGACAGGTTCCTATAATACGGCCATTGGTTGTGCATCATATTTTTCCGGTTCTCCCAATAACTCCACAAGCCTGGGTAACGAAGCCGGAATCGGTATATATGGAAATAACAAGGTTGCCATAGGGAACACATCTGTGTCATGGATTGGCGGGCAGGTAGGCTGGAGCACATTCAGCGACGGACGCATCAATGATAATGTAAAGCAGGATGTTGCCGGTCTCGATTTTATAAACCGTTTAAGACCCATTACCTATAATTTGAACATCCACCGCCAAAATGAAATGTGCGGCAAAGACGAAAAAAAATCAGGGGACTGGCCGGAAAAATATGACATCGAAAAAATGCGGATGACAGGCTTTATAGCCCAGGAAGTGGAAAAAGCTGCACAGGATGCCGGTTACGATTTTAGTGGAATCGACAAGCCCGTTGAAGGCGGTCTTTACAGCCTCCGGTACAGCGATTTCGTGGTGCCACTGGTAAAGGCTGTACAGGAACAGCAGGTGATTATTGACAACCAGCAAAAGCAGATTGAAGAACTGATGAAGCGAATCGAAATATTGGAAAATAAATAAAGTTCCTGACGTAAGGTTAATAAAAGGGTTCCGATCCCTCGGAGGGATCGGAACCCTTTTATTTATTTAAAAATCTGCTTTTTTCAGGTTTCTGAGAGCAGGTTTTGCTTTTGCAAAAATTATTTTTATATCTTAGAGGGCAAAATACAATTCATTATTAAGATAACCTTAACAAAAAATTTTCAATGAAAAAAATCTACACCTTCATTTTGCTGGTGATGATAACATCGGCAATGACTGCTCAGGCTCCTCAGGCTTTTAAATACCAGGCAATTGCCCGAGACCTCACCGGCAATGTATTGCCAGAACAAACAGTTGCCTTCAGGATGAGCATTTTACAGGGAAGCAGCACAGGTCCTGTCGTTTACAGCGAGCGACATCCACTTACAACCAATGAACTTGGATTAGCAAACCTGAGTATAGGAACAGGAATTGTGTTATCCGGTAACTTTTCCGCTATAGAATGGGGGCGGTTTACCTGGTTCATGAAAACAGAAATTGATCCCTCTGGTGGTACAACCTATCAGGACCTGGGAACCTCGCAATTCCTGTCGGTGCCTTATGCGCTTTACAGCGAAAAAAGCGGCCTGACATTTATTGCCGGGGCTGGGATCAACATTACAGATAATACCATCACTAACACAGCGCCTGACCAGGATGTAACAATTACGGGAACCGGCGCTACCACAGTCACCGGAACTTATCCTTCATTTACCATAAATACTCCGGCAGGAGTAACCTACACTGGCGGAACCGGAATCAATGTAACCGGAAGCGTCATTACCAACACCGCTCCGGATAAAACGGTTGTGATGAACAATGGCACTGGCATAAGCGTTAACGGAACCTATCCGAATTTCACACTTGCCAACACTTTGCCTAATGAAACTCATACCGGAGATGCAACAGGCAGTTCAGCGCTTTCAGTGGTTAAAATCCAGGGCAGGGCAGTTTCTGCGGCAGCGCCTTCCACCGAACAGGTTTTAAAATGGAACGGAACCCAATGGACACCTTCCACCCTATCAACACCGGCCGCTGCCTGGTTGCTTACAGGCAACAGCGGTACTTCTCCCGCGATTAATTTCATCGGAACCACCGATAATGTGGCTTTGGCTTTTAAGGTTAACAACGTGTTATCAGGAAAAATTGAAACCACTAATTACAACACCTCATTTGGTTACCAGTCTCTTCAGGCTTATTCGACAGGCAATAATAATACGGCTTTCGGCAGCTATGCGATGAATTATAACACCAGTGGGAATTCCAATACTGCCCTTGGTGCAGATGCGCTTCACTACAATACCAGAGCATCCTCCAATCTGGCAATCGGTCAAAAGGCATTATATTATCAATCCTATGACCCGGGGATAGTATGGAGCACCGATAATATTGCAGTTGGCTATCAGGCTCTTTATAACAACAATCCTACCGATCAGACCAATGGTTCAAAGAACAATGCCGTCGGGAATTTTTCGCTTGATGCCAATACTACCGGAAGCAACAACTGCGCCTTCGGATACAAGTCTCTATTTCAGAACACTACCGGAAATAACAATATTGCAATCGGTGGATACAGTCTTTACACCAATAAGTTTGGAAATGGCAACATAGCTGTGGGGCCATGGTCGCTTTATGATAATTTTGTTGGAGATGACAATACCGCAGTTGGCATTTACTCACTTTCCAATAATTATAACGGGAATGAAAATACGGCTGTTGGACAAAGCGCTCTTTACACGAACTCCTCAGGTAATGGAAACACTGCTGTTGGTTTTAATGCATTATATTCCAATTCTTTAGCAAGCAATAATACCGCAACAGGATGCGAGTCTCTTTATTCCAACAATACGGGCAGTTCAAATACAGCCAACGGAAACGGTTCGCTCTATGCCAATACTCATGGATGGGAAAACACCGCCATCGGAAATAATGCGATGCTGAATAATACCATTATGGCGAAAAATACTGCCGTCGGGGCACAGGCATTATATACACAGTCATACACAAATAATGTTTCCATGAATAGTTATAACGTTGCTGTAGGAGGCCAGGCGCTTTACCATAATCAGCCCACTTCCACCTCAAATGGAATTAACAATACAGCAGTGGGATATGATGCGCTAAACAGCAACACAACCGGAGTTTCAAATACCGCCAGCGGTTTCAATGCATTGCGAAATTCAGTGACCGGGTGGCAAAATACTTCAATGGGTGCAAATTCCCAAATCAGCAATAATTTTGGATCATATAATACTGCCGTGGGATACAATACCGGACCAGGCGGAAGCAGTTATGAAAATACTACCTGCGTTGGGATTGATGCCACTGCAACGGCAGGCAATATGGTAAGAATCGGGAATGTTTATGTTACTTCTATTGGCGGTTACAGAGACTGGACTAATATTTCTGATGAACGGTTTAAGGAAAACATCAGGGAGGATGTCCCCGGATTGAGCTTTATCAATCAGTTGCGACCTGTAACCTATCAGCTCAACCATGAAAAAATCAATGATTTCAACGGAGTGAATGAAAGGAGAAAGAAGATAAAAGAACAGGAACCCGGAGCTGAATTCCAGGAAGGCGATAAATACTCACCGGTTACTACCGGATTTTTAGCCCAGGAAGTAGAAGCAGCCGCAAAAAGCATCGGATTTGAATTCAGTGGTGTGGATGCCCCCAAAAATGAAAATGACATGTACGGCCTGCGTTATGCCGAATTTGTGGTTCCATTGGTAAAGGCGGTTCAGGAACAACAGAAAATGATTGAAGAATTGCAAAAGGAAATTGATGCATTGAAAAATAAACTTGAGAAGGCTAAATAAATCTCGTCATGAAAAATAAAAAAATCATTTTGGCGGCATTGGCAGTTGTCATACTTTGCTTCCAGACCAATGCCCAGCAGGTAATTGCCTCAGCAGGTGGTTACTCAGTGGGCGAAACCGTCTCGCTTAGCTGGACTCTTGGCGAGCCGGTCACCGAGACATTTTCAGGTGGAGGAATTATCCTCACCCAGGGTTTCCAGCAACCTTACAGTTTCTATCTTCAGCAAATCCTGAATATTCCCACAGGCTGGAGCGGCGTTTCAAGTTATATTGACCCGATGAACAAAGGCGTTGAAGGGATTTTCGCCACCTACTCCACCGACTTCATCATCCTCGCCTCGATGACATAGTTTTATTATCCGGAAGCCGGTGTAAACACCATCGGCAACTGGAATTATGAAACCGGTTATAAGATCAAGGCAGAAAATGAATTTGAGGTAACGATGAAAGGAACCAAAATCAGTGATCCTTCGGTTGACCTTGCGGTTGGCTGGAACCTTATTCCCGTATTGAGTTCCTGTGAAGTGCCAGTGGAGGAGGTTTTTGAATCGTTTTCCGGCTTAACCATCGTAAAACAGGTAGCCGGACCATACATTTACTGGCCTGCATTCAACATCAACACACTGGTAAGCATGGTTCCCGGTAAAGCCTATTTTGCTGCAACCAGCTCTCCCGGATCGGTCACCTACCCCGGTTGCACCAAATCGTCTTCCACAAAATGGCAGGACACCAAACCTGTGAATTTTACACCCTGGAATAATCCACACTATACAGCATCCTCACACGCCATTGCTTTTCCGGCAGAAGTTCTGAAAAGTTCACAAATCCAGCCCGGCGATTTCATTGGAGTTTTCACTCCCGAAGGTCATTGTGCAGGTTTCACAGAAATATCAGGACTGACCTCAAACACGGCATTGGTATTTTTTTCCAACGATGAAACCACACCAGGAAAAGATGGCTTTGAGATTGGAGAAATGCTTCAGTTCAAGATTTACCGGCCTCAAAGCAATGAGGAAATTGAAATGGAAATAACCTTCGATCCAACGTTGCCCAACATGAGCTTATTTGAAAACCAGGGATTGTCGGCAGTAAAAAGCATCACTTTAAAACCGGCTGAGATACTTGAAAACACTGGGATTACATCCGATATTTATCCAAATCCATCTCATGGAAACTTTTCCCTGAGCATGAGTTCCTGGCCCGAAAATCTTCAAATCCACCTGATGGATGCCTCAAGCCGGATAATCAAAACTTTTAAGCCCGGAACAAAACTCAATGGCGAAACTTTTCGCCTAAATCTTACCGATTTGCCGAAAGGAGTCTATTTCCTCAAACTTAACGGCGATGGCCTCTTTGAAATGAAAAAGATCGTGATTGAGTAAAATCATTGGTGATAAACAAACAAAACCTCAAGGGAAGAAAAGCCTTTGAGGTTTATTATTTCTGTAAATTACCCATTATAAATTTAATTCCAGGGCTGGTGTATTTTTTTTATATTTGTAAAGGATAATGAATTTCAATCATAAAAGACCTTTCATAATTTCAATAGTTCTTTAACAAAAATATCAAGTTTATGAAGAAATTTACTTTGTTATTTGCAGCACTGGTTTTTGTTTTTGCAAATGGTAAAAGCCAGAACTATCTGATCAATTTCACCGGATCGGGTTTGAGTTCGACGGTGGAAACAGTGTTGGTAGTTAACCTTTCCAGTGGCGATTCACTATTTATCAATGGAAACGACACACTCCACCTGATTCCAAATGTTGGAATACAAAGTGTTGATAAAATCAGTCAAAGATTAAGCATCAATCCCAACCCAACGAGTCAATCAGCTAAAATTGAGTTTTACAATGCCAGATACGGTTGTGTTACACTTGAAGTTTCTGACATTGCGGGGAAAGTCATTCTCATGAGCCATCAGCTACTGTCGCAAGGTATACAAACATTTCAAATCTCCGGATTGAAAGCAGGGATTTTTATTGTAAAGGTGAATACCGGCGACAACATTTACACTGCCCGCCTGGTATCGAATGCTACGCAATTTTCAGTTCCGGTTTTAAAACATGAAAACACTATTGTTGGCAAGATTCCTGCAGACAATCTAAAAAGCGATGACAACATCATTCAAATGCTTTATTTCGATGGCGAATGGCTTCTGTTCAAAGGCAGTTCCGGAAATCATGCCCGGGTAACCACCCTAATTCCAACACAGCATGAAACCATTGATTTTGAATTTATCGGGTGTGTGGATGCCGATGGCAAAAATTATCCTGTGGTAAGCGTCGGAGAACAAACCTGGATGGCAGAAAACCTTGCTTACCTTCCAGAAGTTAGCCCACCTTCACAAGGTAGTTATGATGAACCGTACTATTACGTTTCCGACTACTATGGATCCAGCGTTTCCATTGCCAAAACCACTGCTAATTTTCAAAACTATGGCGTACTATACAACTGGACTGCATCGCTGACATGCTGTCCTGCCGGATGGCATTTACCTTTAGAAAGTGATTGGATTTATTTGACTAATTATCTAGGAAGTACTGCCGGTGGCAAAATGAAAAGTATCCGCACAGAACCCGACACCCACCCTCGCTGGGTTAGTCCAAACGAAGGCGCTGTTAATGAAAGTGGTTTTTCAGCTATTCCGGGCGGTTTGCGCAGCTTAAATTATAGTTTCCCCGACAGAGGCAAATACGGCTATTGGTGGTCGTCTTCGGAGTTGTCGCAGGGTTACGCCAGGAAATTTGGATTGTTATATTACAGCGTTCGAACTACAATGTTAAGCGAAAATAAGCAGGTGGGATTTAGCATACGCTGCCTCAGGGATAATTGATTGCCTGCCTTTGGTAAAACTTGCCAAAAATATGGCATGATGATTTGATAAATATCCATTGTCTGACGGACCCAAGCGAGAATGAGATTAAAAAATTGTGATCGATTAAAACGCTTAAATTGTAAAGACAAACAAAACCTCAGGGGCATTTAAGCCTTTGAGGTTTTTCGATACCTAGTTGTATGATACATTGGTGTCAAAATGAACTTCCATAATGCAAGCAGTCGAGGTATCAGCAAAGAATTTATTTTTCATTTCACCCCACATGACCGGGGAATAGTATCCAAAAAGCATCCTTATTTTATTCAATACCTGTCCCATGAAGTCTGGAACATTACCGAATAAGTAACAATACAAGAAGTTATTGACAATACTGTTGCCAACCTTCCGGACCAAAATAATTATCTGTTTCTGATGCAGACAGAGAATCTCCCCAACACACAGGCTACCTTTCTAAAAGCAATTTCTGATGGAGTAACCTCCTTCACTTCGATGGATACATCGTAAAATAAGACCTGAGATCAGTGTCAAAAATCAGCAGGATCAGGGAAGCCCTGATTTAAAAGGAAATTATCGACATTTTTCCGGGAAAGTCAGAGTCCCTTGATCCGGTTTGAAGATTATGGTTTTTAATGAATTTCACGCTTTAGATTTGTAAGGATACACGGTTTCCTATCATTTTATTATTTGACCTTGTAGCCTTTTCATTTATTGATAAATGTTTCGTAACTAAATGTTTAACCGTCTTCATAATTTAGATTGCGTTTAAATCTCGTTTATTCAGGTATTTGGATACTTTTTTAAAAAATCTTTTTTTACTTTTACCTCCAGAAATCAGAAATGTAACTACCTAAGATATTTTTACTTAATGAAGAATAAAAATAACGGACAAAACAGCGATTCCAGGCGCAATTTCCTTAAAAGCACCGCTTTATTTGGCGCTGCCGCAGTTGCAGGAGCAGGGTTAATTTCATCATGTTCCGACAAGCCGGAAACCACCGGAGAAATGGTCTATCTGCTCACTGC
>CAJATL010000058.1 GCA_903944895.1 uncultured Bacteroidota bacterium | reverse complement strand
TTATTTAAACCAGGAAAGGAGGTAAACTTTTTACTAATAATGATTTTACAAACTGCAATCTCGCGGATAGCAATAGCTATGAATAGTTTGCAGCACTTCGGTTATTCGTAAAGTAAAATTTGATTGTTGCGGAATCGCTGTAAATTACGCAAACATCCTGAAATATTTTACTTTCGCCAAATTATTAACAGGCCATTTTTTTGTTGCCACTTTATAGAAATACTTTTCAAATTTGTCAACTATGAACCGCGTCATTCCATCATTATTAATTGCTATTTTGCTTGTTTTAAACGGGTGTTCAAAGCATTCTGATGAGTCAGATTATGTAACAACAGGCTTACGTACTCCGCTTATCACAGGATTTGAAGTTCGCGATGACCAAGGCTTTCTTGTAAATTGCGTTGGCAATCCGAATATTAATAACAAATTATTTAATGCGAGTGGAAGTGGGATAATTGCAGGGATATTTGCATATCCAAACCCCGCATCTTATGAGATGGGTTTTCAGCTTATCAATCAATTGTCAGGCTCCTTTAAGTTTTATCTGGTCAGGGCGACGGTGGAAGGTGGACTTGAAACCACCGGAAATTTCTTAGGTTCTACAAACCTGGTTGCAGGTTCATATCATTTAATCGAAATTGATTCGATTACTGCTGATAAAAATATCCACATCGATGTCGGCATTATTCCTGATGGCTATTACCGGGCCTATCTCGAGGGCAATGATATTTTATTGTGGGATAACATTGTTGTTTCGCACGATTATAATCCATATCAATAGTTAATAAAAAACATCTTTTATGAAGCGAATTTCTTATTTAGTGCTTGTTTTTTCGTTGGTTGCCATTTCAAACTGCGTGGAGGCACAGGTTATTCAAAAAGGGAAAGTGGGATTGTCCGCCACCATTCAGGAGGGCCAGTTTGGAATAATGCTTCCTGTTTTTCTTTCCGAAAAATTTATGTTGGCACCTGCGTTGGATTTTCAAACCGCACAAAGCCAGGGAACAGATTTTTCCATCGGTCTGATTCCAAGATTTTACCTGAAAACCACCGATTTGAGGCCTTATCTCGGAGCCAGGGTTGGAGTACTCATGTTTTTCCCTGATGACGGTAATGGATCAACGTACGATTTTGTTGCAGGTCTGGCTTTTGGTGGCGAATATTTTTTCAACGAGCATTTTAGTCTTGGCGTTGAAGCGCAGGGAAATTTTAGCTTTTCCGATGATTCATCTGACCGATTTGGAAATCCTGGTAATATGAATTTCAATTTAGGTACGATGGTTTCGGCAAGCATTTATTTCTGAACACCGTTGGCCGGAAATCCACCAAAATATTTTTTGTGTTAAAGTTTTTGGATTTCATAATCCCAGCAAGAAAAATAAGGATTATGCTCCGATGTCGCTTAGTTAACAAATAGGAAATGGAACGCGGATCAAACGGATTTTCAAACGCGGATTAAAACAGTTTATGATACAAGAAATCCGCGAAAATCAGCGTTGCTTGCATCAGCGTTATCAGCGTTCTAATCCTTAACTAAAATTCATTGGATTATGCTCTCTTAATCTTGTTGAATTTGGGTTATCAGTTTTTCAGATTATGATCGGTAACATCAGATTATTCAACTTTTCTTGAATAAATAAACCGCTGACTTACTTTCCAGTTGGCGCCACCATCCCGCGAACCGGCAATTTCAAGCAGGAAGCTATTCTCACTTATTTTGCTGATGATGTATTTTGATAAAGGTGCGTTTGTTGGTTCTTTGCTGAAACTAATCTCTGTATTATTAACAACCAGCGAATCACTCTGGAAATTTCCCTGAAAAAGCACTGTATTTGAAAAGATATCGTCAAAAACACTTAGCCTGTAATTTTTCAAATCGGTGTTGTAGGTCCATTCCAAAGTTTTTTCGACAGGGAAATAACGCGTGTAAGCGATGGTTTCACGGAGTATGTTTTTGCCGGTAATAAATCCGATGACCGATGTTGTTGTGTCGGCATTAGCCCAGGCACCCTGGCGGTTTAAAACATCTACCACAACATTCCAGGTGCCTTCCATGAAATTCAATTTCTGTATTGGTGCACTTAACGGGATTTCAAAAACCGAAGGTTCAGGAGCGATGTTTAGCTCCGCTTTTTCGATCTCGTAAACGGAGTTTCGCGTGTCAAAAATCCGTTCAACATAAAAAGGAATGATTACGTCGCCAACCTTCTGGAAATCATCAAAAACGGCCTCCTGATCAACAGGACTGGCAAAATCGCCCCAGTTGGATTTGCTCATATATTCGAGATAATTGTCGGTTCTCAGAAACCAGGTTTCGTTTAGGCCGTTTTCGCGCGTTAGCAAAAGTTTAAAAGTTTCGATGCCTTCAATCGTTTCTTTTCCTTCATATTTTACGGTATATCCCCGTTCCTGATACTTGAAAAAGGGTGTGAAAAACTCAGCATTTTGCCTGGTAACCATGATCTCATTTTCGTTCATTTTCCGTGCAAACGGAAGGTCAAACCAGGGATTGATGGTCCAGTAGATTTTGCCGTCACATCCTTCCTTAACTTTGTGCTGTCCAAGGGTTAGATCGGCGAAATATTTACCACCGATGGCCTTGATTTCGGTCATTGGATTTCGCTCGCTGAAAGCCGTAAAATAACCGGTAATTTTCAGGTTTTGAATTTTGTCCCAAGCCTTCATGCCTCCATGGGCTGTGATGTGTTTCGAGATAATTTCGTCGGCCGACTGACCAAAAGAATAAGCAGAAATGAGGCATAAAACTGCAAGCACAAACACTGATTTTAATGTCGTTTTCATGACTATTTTATTTGATAAGTTTGTAACATGACATGGTTGTTAGATTTCTGACAAAAAGCTTTCCATCAGCAAATGAAGGAGCAGTCCATGATTTTCCGGTAAGTGCCTGGAATGATCCTGTTTTAGTGAATTTTACCGGCGAAGCTTCAGCAAGTGTGACCAATCCCTGGTCGGATAAAACGATGAGTTTATTGCCCGAAATAATCAGGCTGCCTTTGCCAAAACCACGGTGTCCCCATTTCATTTCGCCGGTTTCGGCAGAAATACAAACCAGTTTGGTTTTCGAAATACCATAAATAAAACCCTCGTAATAGCAACTTGTGCTCCACTCGTTTTGCATGGCTGTACTTGCCCACACCAGCGAAGGTTTGTTGTTGTCGATGCGAATTAAAAAACTTCCGGCATCACTCACCGTTGAAACAAAAATTTTGTCGGGCGCGATAAACACTGGCATTGCTGTTGGTTGCCGGAACGGCATTTTATATTCCCAAAGCAAGTTTCCAGCTAAATCGTAAGCAAAAAGAACCGAATCGCCTGCAAAGACAATTTGTGCCTGGTCGTTTATTTTAGCGACGGCTGGTGAATTATAACCAGCTAAACCAGTGCCTTTGCTCCATAAAATTTTTCCTGATTTCTTGTCGAAAGCGGAATATGCTCTGTCCTCGGTTCCACCTGTTTCGAGAATTAGCAGGTTTTCGATTAAGAATGGTGATGAACTGAAACCCCAGCGCGGTTGCGTAGTTCCAAATTCTTTAGGCACGTTAACCATCCAGATTTTTGAACCATATTTTGTGGATAATGCGGTGAGCTTTCCAAATGCGCTGAGGCAAAAAATCATGTCCTCATCAATGGCAGGAGTGGAGCGTGGGCCATGTCCCCAGCCGTCAACTTCGATATAAAGCGAATCGACTTTTGATTTCCAAAGTTCTTTGCCAGTCTCAACTTCAATGGCTGCGACGTATTCACAGCCACCATCGAGCGAATCGCCTGAAAAAATATAGGCAGTGCCTTTGGCAACAACCACTTCCGGAAATCCATTTCCCATCGTTTTGGTCCACAAAAGTGGTGGTCCGGTTTCAGGCCAGCCTTCAATGGCGCGGGTTTCGGCGCTTGTGCCATTGTGCAGATTACCCCGAAACTGGCTCCAGTCTGAAGTTTTATTTTCTTGTGAAAAAATGGTGCTGGAAGCAAGAAAAACCAAAATCACTAAAAAGCTTTTTCTGGTAAGATTGGAGAGAAGTTTAAATTTTGACATATTTTCATATTTTTTTTGTGAAGGCGAAAGTATGAAAAGCATTGGCTCTTTGCAAGTGGTGAAAGAATTTGTTTAATAAACCTGGGATTTTAACGGTTTCACCGGATTAAAACCCCATCCCCAACCCTTCCCCAATTTGGGGAAGGGAGCCAGAGTTCTGGAAAAGGTTTCACCTTTGCCAAAGGTGAAACCTTTTTCGCACATCAAAATGCGAACTCTTTAAAACCCTTATCTCTTAAAAGAGCTATGCCTTAGTACAAAACCAGGCCAAGTCGAGTTTCTAACCTTATTAGCCTCATTTTTCCAAGAAATTTAAAAAATGTGCATGCATCACCATTTACCGGTTTGCCTTGTTAAATAACTTCATTAAGACAAAGGCTTATTCAACAGGCTAAACTAAGCTTGCTTAAAATGCCGTCAGGCGAGGTGCGGGGTGGGCCGGTTTTTTTTGGGAGGTTTTAACGTCATTAACGTCATTAAGGACTTTAACGAACTTTAATGAACTTTAAAGAACTTAAAGACATCCTTAGAAGCCCACAAAAACAATAAAAAAGTTTTGCAAAAAAGCCTGAGGAACAAAAAATCAAAAGAAAAGTTGATTAGCTTTGCCTAAAACGGCAAAGAACAATTCAAACAAAAAATAAATCAGGCGATGGACAATAATGCTAATAATGAAGAGCCATTGCTTCCGGTTGGTGGAAATTACCGAAAGCTTTTTACCTTCCAGAAGGCAGAGGCCATTTACGACATCACATTTTATTTTGCCCATAAATATCTATCCCGGGGCGACCGCACGATCGATCAGATGGTTCAGGCAGCTCGCTCAGGTAAGCAAAACATAGCTGAGGGTTCGGCGGCTTCCGTAACTTCAAAGGAAACAGAAATCAAGCTTATCAATGTTGCAAAGTCAAGCCTTCAAGAGTTGCTCATTGATTATGAGGATTATCTGCGTACCCGTGGTCATCGGCAATGGGAAGATGGTTCGGTGGAGTTGAAAAAGATGCGTGAACTTGGGCGTAAACATAACGAGACAGGTTTTTATATGCCTTTGGTTATTGTTCGCCCGCCCGAAACCGTCGCCAATATGGCCATTTGTCTGATAAAGCAGAACGACTATTTACTTTTTAAACAATTAGATTCTCTAAGTAAAGATTTTCTGAAAAACGGCGGCATGCGCGAACGTATGACCCGGATGCGCATTGAAAGACGGAAGAAATAGGAAGATGTATTCTACCAAAAGTCTTATAAATTTTCGAGGATGAATTTAGAGTTTTCAGTAAAGTTTCACTTTTTTCGGGGTTTCCAAAGGTTTCACCTTTTCAAAAGGTGAAACCTTTTTCGCACGACCAAAGATGAAACCTTTTCGCCCGGACGAAACCCAATCTCAGCAAACCACAACCTGCTCATCTTCCAGATAAACCAGGTATTTCTCAACTTCCGGATAGCCCATCTCAACTAAGAGATTTGCATAATCCTGCAACTGGCGGAGATGAAACTCCTGTTCGTGACCGGTTTTGTAATCAAGGATGATGGCTTTTTTGCCATCAAAAACCACGCGGTCGGGACGGGATATTTTTCCCTGAGGAGTTAAGATATCCCGCTCATTTTTCACTTCCACACCCTCATGGAAAAATTTGCTGATTTCGGGTTTCCCGATAATCCTGCCTATTTTTCCGGTAAGGTCGATTTTTTGCTGCTCATCCAAAAGCCCTTCAAGCAAAGCTTCATCAAGAACCCGGGCAAGGTCGGCAGCAGAATTTATTCGGGATAATATCAGGTGCAGAAGGTTGCCATATTCGCGGTTGCGGTTGGGGTTTTCGACATCCCACACAGCCGGAGCAGATGTGCTTATAGTAATCTTTTTACGCCAGTTGCCAACATTGACGGGTATTTCAGTTGTTTTATCCGATGTTTGTTCTTTGGTTATTTGTTGTTTGGAATTTTCCTCGATCTGTCCAAATTCGTAAATTTTCTGATCGTCTTTCCATAAGCCTTTATCGATTAAAAAACCTCTGAATAAATCGGCATTATCTTTAAACATCGGAGCTTCGGACCAGCCTTTATCAGTGGTTTTGTCGCGGGTAATGATAAAAAGTCCTTTCGTCGGACGGGTCATCGTTACATAAAGCAGGTTGAGCGTATCCAACAAGGATTTATTTTTTTCTTTAAGATAAAGCTGCGAATAACCGGTGTTTTCGAGGGCTTTACTGTATCGGATTAGTGCCGTTTTAAATTCGGGAATTTCTTCAAAATTCAGGTCAATCCAGGCGTCATCAACAGCCAGTTTACTTATATTATTGGCAAAAGGATAAATCACCACAGGAAATTCGAGTCCCTTTGCTTTGTGAATGCTCATAATGCGAACAGCGTTCATGCCTTCGGGGACGATGATGGAATGTTTGTGTTTGGTGTCGTCCCAAAAAGTGAGAAACTCCGAAATGCCCTCGTTAAATTTGGCGGTAAATTCGAGAATGATGTCCATGAAAAACTGAACGAATGGGTCGCTGTGCGAGGGATCGAGCGAAAAAATATTGATGAGTTCGGCAACATTTTCGTACAACGTAAATGGTTTTAACCTGGAAATATCGAAGTTAATGCCGTTTTTGCGGATAAGCTCCTCAAGTGGCAGGCGGTTTTGCCGGAGATCGCTGGTACGGCTGAGTTCAGCGCAACCATCAAAAGCTTCGTTAAGACTGTTGAAGCTGATTTTTTTCTTCCCGGTGAGATAATTCAGGATGATGCCAACGGGCAGTTTTTCTTTGGGATCGTTGATGAAACTGAGCAAAGCCAGAAGAAAACCAACTTCCGGGCTTGACGATAATTTTAAAACTTCCGACGAAACCACGTTGATTCCATGTAGAAGCAAATACCGCGCAACCTCGCTGCCTTCGTCGTTTTTGCGGGTTAAAACGGCAATATCGCGATGTTCAAAACCGGCTAAATCTTCAATAATAATCTTCCTGATTTTTTCGAGTTCTCCCTCCAGAAGTTCATCTTTTATAAATTCAGTTTTATCTAAAAAATCAATCCTGACAAAACCTCCGGAGTTCTTTTCGACAAATTTTTGTTCGACAGATTCGTAAATGTTTTTAAAACTATCTTCGAGAAATTGCCTCGAATATTTAAAAAAGTCATTGTTAAACTTGACAATTTCAGCTTTTGAGCGATAGTTGGTGCCAAGTGGAAAATCCTGGTAATGGCTTGTCAGCAAGGCTTCCCGGCTTTTGATGAGCGGGTCGCTGGTTGGTGGAAAAATTTTGGGAAGCTGTGCAAACTGTTCCACTTCGCCGTTTCGCCAGCGGTAAATGGCCTGTTTGCCATCGCCCACGATCATGTTAAAATTGTTGTTTCCGAGGGAGTTTTCGAGCAACGGCAGCAGATTCTGCCATTGAAGGAGCGAGGTATCCTGAAATTCGTCAACGAGGAAATGCTTGTATTTTTCGCCAATGCGCTCATAAATAAAGGGAACTGGCTCCGAACCTACAATTTCGGCTATGCGCTTGTTGAACTCCGAAATATGGACAATATTCTCGTTTTCACGGAATTCGTCCATCACCTTTTGGATGGCGTTTAAAACGGCGATGGGATAAATGTTCTGGATGACAAGTTTGCAAACCTGGTATTTTGAAAAGCCCGATTCGACCAAATTTTGAACTTTGGTAAAACAGGAGTTAAGTTGCCCCGAAATCTCATCTATCGCCAGTCTGTCAGAAATGGTGGCCTTTCCGCCGTACCATTTATTATCGTAAATCGTTGTCGCGACGTAAGAATTTGGCGAAATCTTTTCGAAGTTTATAACAGCAAGTTTTTCGAAATATCCCGGAATGCCTTTATTTCCATAATAAAATGCACCGGGGTCGATACCTCTGTTTTTGATCAGTTGATCAGCCTGTTGAGCGATTCCCTGAATTTTGTTTTCGAAAGCTTTGATGATGGCCATCAGCTTTTCGTTGATCCTGATGAAATCATCAGTTTCGAGCGATTCCAGCTTTTTTATCGCTTCAAAGCTATCTTCTTTTAAAAGCGAGCTGGTAAATTTTTTCAGTTGAAGTTCGATGTCCCAGCTTTTTTCGTCGTCCATTTTACTTTCGACAAACTGAACCAGCGCTTTCGTCAGGCCGGCATCGGTGCCAACTTTGCTGATCAGCAGTCCGATGGATTTTGTGACGAGTTTATCCGAATCAAGTTCAATTTCAAAATTCACCGGAAGCCGCAGGTCGCGGGCAAAACTGCGCACCAGGCGATGTACAAAGCTATCGATGGTGCTCACCGCAAAATTGGAATAATTATGAAGGATCAGTTTGAGAGCGAGACTTGCATTTGCCGAAATGTCATGCTCAGTCAGACCTGTTTTTGCCGAAATTTCCTCCAAAACATCCATAATCAGGGGCTTTTCGACAGATACCTGAAACTGGCCAAGTATTTTCAGATATAGCAAAATCCGGCTTTTCATTTCATTGGCTGCCTTGTTGGTAAAGGTGATAGCCAGAATATTCCGGTACTTTTCGGGATTTTCGACAACCAAACGAATGTACTCTTTTACAAGCGTGTGGGTTTTTCCACTTCCTGCCGAAGACTTATAAACTGCAAAATTCATGGGGTAAATTGCTTTTTAATTTGAAAATATTGGAAGTCGGCAGTTGCCAGTTGCCAGTCGGCAGTCGGCAGTTGCCAGTCTGCAATCTTTACTGTAGACTGCCTACTGCCTACTGTTTCTTCTTACTGCCTACTGCATACTGGCGACTGGTAACTTCTTACCTGATAACAAACTTCCTTGTTATGACTTCCTTTTCCGAAACCATTCGTAAAAAATAAATTCCTGAAGTTAAATTGAAATCCGCGACATCGAAAGTGATGGTTTTGGTGCCTTCGTTTGTCTTTTCATCGATCAGATCAGCCACCCGGATTCCCGAAATATTAAATACTGATAACCTAACAAAACCTTTGTCAGGATTGGAAATACTGACGTTGGCCTGCCCTGAAACCGGGTTGGGTGAAATGTGAAGTTCGGATTTTGCGATTTCCGGTTTTTTAATGTCGAGCGTAATGTCGCGCAACGAATCGAGGTACGAAACAGTGACCAGCAAACCCTCTTCGGTTACCTGCAGCAGGGGCGCATCAAAGCCATTTCCAAGCCATTTGTACTCGGTATAATTCCGCTGAATTGTAGTTCCAAAACTGATCGAATCGATATAAATGGTGTCGGTTTCGAAAACCTGCGATTTTAACCGAATCGTATTAAAAGTGCCGAATGGCGTGGTTAAAGCTCCCCAACCATCAACGTGGTTCACCCTTTTGCGGTCGATGCCGGCATATCCCAGGTCGGGCACTCCCAATTGAAAACCGGAATTGCTCGAATCGGCGTTGCCAAAAGCCATCGGAAATTTATAAAGTACGTCGGGAGTGTCATATTTTATGGGCAAAGGAATGCTGTTAATGGTCACCGCAAAACCTACGTCGTTGTACGATGACGACGATTTTTTGTAAAAAAAGTAAGGATCAGCCACTTCCAGGCCGGGAATGAGGTTAAATTCCCCCATTGGCGAGGCAAGATTAGCCACAATACTTGGGATAAAAACCAACTGGTAAAGAAATGGAACTGATGAAACGCTCACGTAATTATCAACGGTTTGGGTGAGTGGAAATAAACCCGAAAAATCCCAGGTGTAATTTGCTCCGGTGGAGGTGTAATCAGCGCCAAAAGTCGAAATATTAGTACTTCTTCTTGTCGAGTCGCCGGTTGAAGGCATGTCGGATTGAGTGATTGTTATCTGGGCATTTGCTCCGGTTATAAAAAGAGTGAGTAACGCGGTCATCAGAAAACTAAGCCCGGATTGGACTTTAAGTCGTTTAAAAATTCTCATAAAACATATTTTTAATGGTGAGTTTCTTGAATTGTAATCGAAAAAAATCAAAGGTCAAAGTTAGTCAACTTCATCTTCATAAATGCCGCTGACACCAAACATTTTGATGAATGCTTCAAAATCAGCAACTTTTTTATCGCCAAACCTGGAAAGTCCTCTGATTATTTTTTCCATTTTTTTAGGTCGTTCGGGATGTTTGGCTGATTTTGAGAAAAACTTGTCGGCATAGCAAATAAGCTTTTCTTCGGTGGTTACGGGCAACATATCCCTGATGGGAACAGGCAGGTTGTGAGCGATAATTTCCTCTTTGCTTAGGCCGGTTCCGGTGTGGCGCTCACAAAAAAGCGCAAGTTCCGGCAAGCCTTCCATTTCCAGGATTTCGCGTCCCAGGTAGCCGTGACAAACATACGGGAATTGTCCAAAACAGCCCAGATCGGGTGCGTTGGTTTTAAAAATGCCGATGTCGTGAAGCATGGCAGCCCGGGCAACCAGCGCGGTGTTGATGTTGAGCTGAGGATTATTACCGGCAATTTTTAAAGCCAGATTCATCACTGCAGTCGAATGAACCATGAGTAAATCGTAAGCCAGCGTTCCGGGCTTGTAATATTTCAGGATGATGTCGTTGGGATTCACCGATTCATTTATTTAGGATTTCAGATTTAGGATTCACTGCCTACTGCCGCCTGGCGATTTGTGATTTGTAATTTGTATTTTTTAGACTGCCAACTGCCAACTGCCAACTGCCAACTGCCAACTGCCAACTGCCAACTGCCAACTGCCAACAGCCAACTGCCAACAGCCGACTGCCAACTGGCGACTTGTTATTTGAGTTTTGTCAATTTTCTCCAAACAGGTCAAAAATCAGCCTTACGAAAACATAAGTATCCATCGTAAAGTTGGTGTAATTAGTCAGATTCTGCTTTTTGTAGGTAAACTGGACGCCCGGGTCAATCGAAATTTTATCGCTAACAATAAATTTCACACCACCGGCAAGTAAAATCCCAAACCCAATCCCACCCTGGTAAATGGAGTATTCCTGGGTATTGCCTCCGGGACCGGGAACATAGCTTCCATTAAGATAAATATCAACAATCGAATATTCCTTTGCGCCAATCTGGATGCGGTTTTCGAGGGCTTCGGTGCTGTTCATGTGTAATCCCATTTCGATAAAAACATGGGTGATTTCGCCAACCCGGTAAAATTTGCTGATTCCCAGGTCAACGCTTATCCTTTCTTCGATACCACGAATGTAGCCTTCGCGAAGCGCTGGATCGCTCAAATAGTTAACTGAGTCGATCACCATCTGAAAAACTCCCGAAGTTTTGAGCTTCACATAATTCGATTGCAGGAATATGCCTGTGCTGTTGTTGAAATTATACTTTACGTAAAAACCAGGCGAAATCCCGGCATCGTATTTCATCCCTTCAGGATAGTAAATCCACCAATCGGTCGATTTATCGGTTGCGGGCATTGCCACGGGGTTTCCTTGTGTGTCGAGAATCCGGTGGCTGTTGAGTTCCTGCTTGATTTCTTCGTACCAATATTTATTATCCAAAACATATTTAATATTGTTTTCATTTGCAGGAATTCCGCTGTAAAAATCTGCCGTTTCTTTATTGGCAAAATACATCCCCATATTTATCCCGAAACGCCAGCCTGCAGTGTTAAAAGTCTGTTCATAAACTTTATCAGGCGGGACGATTGAAGGCATCTTATCATTAAAAATATCCTGACAAAAAGCTGGATTTATCCAAAAAACACAAAGCAGGTTGAGTGTTATTATTTTGAAAATCGAAATCAGTATTTTCATTGGCTATCTGAATATTTTGATCTGAAAGTTTTAAAATCTTTGAAAACAAAAGTAGGGATATTTTGGAATGTACAAAGATTTTCGAAAATGGTAAATGCGCCTTCTTTAACAAACGGAAAGAAGTCATCATTAACCCGACAATGCTTTCAATTTTTCCGGTCATTCATAGTATTGTGCACTTGCAGCCTGGTAGAGGATTTCGGCACTATTGAATAATTTTATGTTGCGGTTAGGAATTTTTAGAATTAATTTTCATTTTTTCGCTGCCATTAAAAAATAATGTAGTTTAGTGAGGTCAAAAAAATTAAAAATTTGTCTTATGAATATTCAATCTTTAAAGAATCTTTTTCGCGGTATTTACGGTCAGCATGACACTGAGCCAGTAGTGTTTTTCGCTCCCGGAAGAGTTAATTTAATTGGTGAGCATACCGATTACAACGGGGGTTTTGTTCTGCCGTGCGCACTTACTTTCGGGACATACCTCTTAATCAGGAAAAATAATGGAAAAGTGATCCGGATGGCATCGTCAAATTTTGATTATTCTGCCGAGATTTCGCTTACCTCCGTTCAGGATAAACGACCCGGAAAATGGTATAATTATCCACTGGGTGTGATCAATCAACTGATCGAAAGAGGCCTGAAACCTGAAGGTATGGATTTGCTGTTTTCCGGAAATATTCCCAACAGTGCAGGTTTATCATCCTCGGCATCCATCGAAATGGTGACCGCTAAAGCGCTGGTTGATATGTTTGGTCTTGACGTTGATTTGCTCGAAATGATCAAACTGGCTAAAAAGGCCGAAAACGAATTTATCGGCGTGAACTGCGGTATTATGGACATGTTTGCCGTTGGTGCCGGGAAGAAAAATCAGGCCTTGTTTCTAAACTGCGACACCCTCGATTACGAGTTAATCCCGCTCGAACTTGGCGACTACAAAATTGTCATTGCAAATACGAACAAAAGCCGTGGTCTTGCCGATTCAAAATACAACGAGCGTGTTGCCGAATGCAGCGCTGCCGTCAGACAGCTATCGAAACATAAAAAAATTACCCAGCTTGGCGAATTAACCTATCAGGAGTTTGTTGATCTGAGCCATCATATTCCTGAAATTACGGTCAGGAAGCGGGCAAAGCATGTTATTTCTGAGAACCAGCGTGTTTTGGATGCAGTCACCGCACTGAAAAAAGGAAATCTTGCGCTATTTGGTAAATTGATGAACGCCTCCCACAATTCGTTGCGGCACGATTACGAAGTTACCGGTAATGAACTGGATGTCATGGTCGAAGAAGCCCGTCAGTGTGAAGGAGTGCTTGGTGCAAGGATGACCGGCGCTGGTTTTGGTGGTTGTGCCGTTGCATTGGTAAAAGCAGATGCTGTCGAAAAATTTATCAGCAGGGTAGGGGAGCGTTACCAGGAAAAAACAGGATTACAACCTCTTTTTTATGTTTCGGAAGCCGGGGATGGGGTGAGGAAGATTGGGTGAAGAAGAAGGTGGTAATTCGACAATTCGACAATTCGACAATGGAATGATGGAAGAATGGAACCCCGATAGCTATCGGGGGGAATGTTGAGGCGTAAGCCGAAATCCCGCTTCGGCGGGAGAAGAATGGAAGAATAGAAAGTTGGGAAGTTAGTCGAAAACCAGCTTTGGTGGGAATGAACAAAAGGAAAGGAAGTCATCATAAAAAACTACAATAATTCAAATTCAAGTGATATGGCAAATTCAAAGAAGAAGCACAAAACTGATGTTGACAAATCAACTAAACTTGAGAAGTCCGGGAAAAAGGATAAAGGCGATCATAAAAAGAAACAAATTTTTGACGATTTGCCCGAACCACCAAAACAAGAGTTGGTGAAAGAGTTGCCGAACGAAGTTGTTAAGAAGGAAAAAAAGCTTGACGACGAGAGTTATGAACGTGAGCTGAGCAGGCTCCAGGTTGAACTGGTGAAATTGCAGGAATGGATAAAACACAAAGGTTTAAAAGTTGTCGTAATTTTTGAAGGCCGCGATGCCGCCGGAAAAGGAGGCACAATCAGCCGGATTGTCCAGACCCTTAATCCCCGTATTTGCCGCGTTGCCGCACTTGGAACACCCACCGAACGCGAAAAAACCCAGTGGTATTTCCAGCGTTATGTCCCGCACTTGCCTGCCGCCGGCGAAATGGTGATTTTCGATCGTAGCTGGTATAACAGGGCCGGGGTGGAGAAAGTGATGGGCTTTTGCAACGACGACGAATATTGGGAGTTTTTACGGTCATGCCCCTATTTTGAACGGTTGCTCATTGGTTCAGGAATTATTCTGATAAAATATTGGTTTTCGGTGAGCCCTGAGGAGCAGGAAAAACGTTTCCAGGCGCGTATTAACGATCCTACAAAACGTTGGAAACTCAGTCCGATGGACCTGAAATCCCGTGAACTATGGGTTGAATATTCAAAGGCCAAAGATGAAATGTTTGTTTACACCGACACCAAGGTTTCGCCCTGGTATGTTGTTGAAGCCGACGATAAAAAGAAAGCAAGGCTCAATTGTATTCATCATCTCCTGAGTAAAATTCCTTATGAAGACCTTACTCCGGCTGCCTTTCAGTTGCCACCCCGCCCCAGCGACAAAGGCTACGTAAGACCGCCAATGCACGAGCAGACTTTTGTCCCGGATGTGTATGAGTAAATGTTGAATCTGTTTTTTATTCACAACTATGAGGATTCAGCAATTTATTAATTGACAGACAGAATTTTGTAGACCAATGTTTGCTTTTTATTTCAATATAGTCATTTGGGAGACATTTCGCGTTACTCATTGTGACCCACAAACAGAGTAAAATGGAGGAAGCAAGGGCAGGCGAGCTTTAAGCGCCCTCCTATTTATTTTAAAATGCAATCCCTGTTATTTCTGCGATAAAATCTTCGCGAAACGAGATTCTTAAAAGGTGAAATTTCAGCATTTTTGCATTTTCGGCAAACAGGACATGGATTTTTTTTGCTATTTTTTCTGATTTTTTTTAACAATTTCCAGTCATTTTTCTCTTTATCATGAGAAAAGCGGAAATTGCACATTTTTTTTCGCGATAAAACCCCTGATAATTTCAAAGCCTTTACCCAAGCCTATATTCCTAAAACTTCCCGCTCATATAATTCAAATCGTTTTTAGGTTAAAACTGCACAATGTGTTTTGCCAAACCAGAATATCCGGTCAAAAAGGGGTATCGGCGACCCTGATATTGAATTTATTTTCATCGTAAACCTGGTTTTTGTAGATTTATATTCCTTACTTTTACAGGGATATTCAATTCGTTTTTTTTACATTATTAAAATTTACTCTTCAGATCAT
>CAJATL010000057.1 GCA_903944895.1 uncultured Bacteroidota bacterium | reverse complement strand
TCCTCTGTAAATCTATTTCAGGACAAGACAGTCTCCGACTGCCCACTGCCCACTGCCGACTTCCTAATCCTCTTCCGCAATCGCCTTTCCCGGATAAAGCTGTTTAATGTATTTGAGCGATGGCGAAGGCACGAATGGCCCCAATCCAAGCTGATCCCACTTTTCGTCAACTTTTTTGATGGTTTCCAGGTTTTGGGTGACGGTGTTTGGCCATTGCCGCTCAAAGCTGTCCAGGGCTTTATATTTTCGGGTGCCATCAATGGCCAGGCCGTAATATTTCTCCCCGTTTTCATCATCCTGGTAAAAACAATCACGTGCCGGATCGATGTTGTTGGCCACGCGCCAGGTTACATCGGCAAAATCATCAATATCGAGGACGTGTTCGGCGTAAATAATGAATTTGATGTTTCTGATAAGTCCTTGTTCCATCAGGGATTTATGTAAAATGCGGATATGATTTTTCCGGTCTTTCTTTACGGAAATAATCAACAATCCCTGATTTTTCAAAGCGTCGTTAATCTGAACAACCTCAGGATAATTTTTAAGTATTTCAGGATTTTCGACGCTTATTAAAACATCTTTAACAATTCTTTCTTCCACCTCATCGGGATATTTGTCGGTGGCATCGATGCCGAGTTTTCCGCCGTAAGCAAACTTTTTGCTTGCATGATCGAGTACGTCAGCCGGGCCTTTGCTGATAAAAATGTCATTTTCAGGATCAACGGTCTGGCTGATAACTTTCATCACTTCGCGATAATCTGAAATATCAATGTCGCGATCCATCACAATCATCACTTTGTTAAACATCATTTGGCCGGCGCCCCAGAGCGAATGGGCAACTTTCCGGCCCTGACCGGCATACGATTTTTTAATTTTTACGATGGTGATGTTGTGAAAAACACCTTCCACCGGCATAATCATGTCTTCAATTTCGGGAAGCATGGTCATTTTTATCGGGCTAAGAAAAATCCTTTCGGTGGCTTTGCCCAGCCATTCATCCTCCATGGGTGGCACACCGACAATGGTCGTAGGGTAAACCGCCTCTTTGCGATGGGTGATGCAGGTTACATGAAATTTCGGGTAATAATCGGCAAGTGAATAAAAACCGGTGTGGTCGCCAAAAGGGCCTTCAAAAATGAAATCTTCGGTTGGGTCGACAAAGCCTTCGATTACGAAATCGGCATCAGCCGGCACTTCCAGGTCGTTGGTGATACATTTTACCAGTTCAACTTTTTTCTTGCGCAGGAATCCTGCCAGGAGATATTCGTCAAAATTATCGGGCATGGGCGCGGTTGCAGCATAGGTGTATACCGGATCACCACCCAGAATCACCGATACAGGCATCTTTTTCCCTAACTTTTTATAGGCGTTAAAATGCCTGGCCGAATTTTTATGAAGCTGCCAGTGCATCCCGGTTAAATCTTTACCAAAAACCTGCATCCGGTACATGCCCACATTGCGGGTTCCGTTTTCGGGATCTTTGGTGTGAACCACCGGCAATGTGATGAAAGGCCCGCCATCGTTGGGCCAGCAGGTAAGTACCGGTAGTCTGGTGAGGTCAGGTTCAGGCATAATCACCTCCTGGCAGGCACCCCGGCCTTTGATAGATTTTGGCATCCACGAAGCAATCTGCCCAAGCGCCGGCAGCATTCTTAACTTGTCGAGCAGGGTAATTTTTGGTGACGAAAAATCCTTCAGCAAAGCGAGAATTTCCTCAGCAAAAACATCAAATTTATCGATGCCAAAGGCCAGGCACATCCTCTTCTCAGAGCCGAAAGCATTGATCAGCAAAGGGAAATCATATCCTGTGTTTTCGAAAAGCAGGGCAGGCCCATGGCTCTTACTGATCCGATCGGTAATTTCTGAAATTTCGAGAAAAGGGTCGGCAAATGTTTTAATTTTCACCAGTTCACCAGATTCTGAGAGTTTATCTATAAATTTGCAAAGATTTTTATAAGCCATGTCGAATGGTTTTTTCTAAAATGTAATTGTTGAACAAATAGAATTTCGATTTGTTTGAAAAAGAAAAGTACAAAATTAATTATATCATGACTAGAAATACAGGAATTACAACTTTCAAAGGAAACCCGCTCACATTGCTGGGTGACCTCGTTAAAGCAGGCGACACCGCCCGCGATTTTACAGTTTTGGCAAATGATCTTTCGCCCGTTAAGTTGAGCGATTTCAGCGGAAAAGTGCGCATTTTGTCACTTGTTCCGTCCGTTGACACCGGTGTTTGCGCTGCACAAACCCGGAAATTTAATGTCGAAGCCGCCGCACTTGGCGATGTAGTTATTCTCACCATTTCGATGGATCTTCCCTTTGCCCTTGGCCGCTTTTGTGCCGCCGAAGGAATTGATAAGGTAAAAACATTATCCGACCATAAAGATGCCGATTTTGGAGTAAAATACGGTTTTCTTATCGAAGAACTTCGTTTATTAAACCGCGGAATTGTTGTTATCGACAAAGCGGACGTGGTACAATACGTTGAATATGTGAAGGAAAACACTTCACATCCCGATTATGATAAAGCTATTGAAGCTGCTAAAAAGCTAGTTTAGATTTTGAAATTACCTTTTTGTTTTCAGCCACTTTCGATGGGCAAAGACCATGTATTCCAGAATTTTCCGGATCAAAAAGGAAAATGGAATCATGATCTGTGCTGTTTTATGATTGACGTGACTGATAAATTATTTCACCACCTTTCCATAGGTTTGTCATCTGAAGATGATTCAACAACCCAAAAAAACAGTCTCCAACAAATTTTAGTACATAATTAATGAGGTTTCATTTCAGTTAAATGATTTATTTTTAAAAGAACATGAAGAATTTAAACGTCGTAATTACCGGAACAGGAAGCTACATTCCTACCGAAATAGTTACAAACCAGGATTTCGCCGACAATGAATTTTACGATTCCGGATCCAAAGCTGTCGAATCAACACATGAGGAGATTTCGGAGAAATTTACTTCGATTACAGGTATTGTTGAGCGGCGTTATGTTACCGACGACCAGCTTTCATCGGATATTGGAGCTATTGCCGCACAGCGCGCCATTGATGATGCGGGAATTGATAAGGAAGAAATTGACCAGATTATCGTTGCACAAAATTTCGGAGATGTCCGTAAACATACCATCCAAACCGATGCAGTGCCATGCCTTGCAGCGAGGATTAAAAATATACTGCAAATCGAAAACACGAACTGCGTGGCTTATGATATTCTTTTTGGATGCCCGGGCTGGATTCAGGGCGTAATTCAGAGTGATTCGTTTATAAAATCGGGCCTGGCCAAAAAGTGCCTCGTCATTGGCACCGAAACCCTTTCGAGGGTGATCGACCTCCACGACCGCGATTCGATGATTTATTCTGACGGCGCAGGTGCATGTATTATTGAGGGTGTAGAAAGCGATATCAAAGAAGGGATTTTGTCGTCGAGTATGGGCTCTTTTACAAAGGAAGAAGTGTATTTCCTTTTCATGGGCAAAAGCAACATCGACGAATCCGATCCCCGCGTCCGTTATTTGAAAATGTATGGCCGCAAGGTTTATGAATTTGCGCTTACCCACGTTCCGGCAGCAATGAAATTGGCACTAGACCGGGCTGGCCTGGGATTGCATGACGTCAAGAAAATATTTATCCATCAGGCTAACGAAAAGATGGATGCCGAAATCATCAAACGGCTGTACAGGCTTTATAAAATCAAGGATATTCCTGCCGATATTATGCCGATGAGCATTCATAAACTTGGCAACAGTTCGGTAGCCACGGTTCCAACCTTGTTGGACCTGGTTCGGAAACATAACCTCGAAGATCATCAGCTCAACAAAGGTGATATTATTATGTTGGCTTCGGTTGGCGCTGGCATGAACATCAATGCGATAACTTACAGGTATTAGCTGTGATTTTATGGATTTGAAGCTTTTAAACTGAAATATCAAATCACAAAACTCAAATCGCAAAGCGCAGAGAGGAGAGCGCAAAGTCGATAGCCTAGAATATTTTTGTTTACAAAAAAACCGGATTTCTCAAGGACTGTATGCTATTAATATAGCTTAATGATGTTTTGTCCTGATTTTCTTTGGTTTTTTGTTTTTTGTTATTTCCAAAAAAGGTTTCTAAAGCTCAAATATGCCTTTTTTGGTTCCTTGTTTAAAGAGCATCACTTTTACATCTTCAACTGTTATCAGGCAGCCGTAGCGCAATTTATCGAACCAGGGCAGAATTTTCCCGGTAAACATTTCAATCTTCTCGGCATCATCAACAATTTCGATAACGATGGGCAATTTTTCGGTGATCTCCCAAAATTTAACCGACCGGATTACATTGCTCGAGCCATAACCCATCGTACCTTTAATGACCGTTGTTCCGGCCAGCCCGTAACGCCGTGCGGCAAAAACTACCATTTCGTAAAGAGGGGCATGTTTAAATTTGTCGGTGTTGCTGATAAAAATCCGCAAAATTTTTGCGTCGCCTTGTTTTTCCATAGTCAGAATATTTTGATTACAAGATTGCCGAAATAGACAGCCATCAGCCCAAGAAAAACGCTGAGGCTGGTGTAAAGCGCAAAAAGAAAGAAATCGCCATCCCGGAGGAGTGAAATATTTTCGTTGGCAAAAGTTGAGAAGGTTGTAAAACCACCGCAAAAACCAACGGTGAGGAACATCCGCCATTCGGCGTTGATGACATCTCCTTTTTCCGAAAGGCCATAAATCAAACCTATCAAAAAACAACCTAAAACATTTACAACAAAGGTCCCGTAAGGAAATGCCGAGATAAAATGGTTCTGGATGTAACGTGAAGCGAGAAAACGGGAAACACCGCCAATAAAACTGCCTGAGCCAATGAGGAGAAGTATTTTTAACATAATAGCTGAAAATGACTTTATTATAAATAAAAAAGTTAAAACAGGAGTTATCAGCTTTTTGAAGGCGGTTTAAGGCTAACCCCATAGCCTGCACAAAAATAACTGAATATTTCTATCTGGCTTCAGATTTTTGAGATCGATCCCTTTTCGTTTAAATTCATCCTGAACGCTACTTTTTTACGCTGGTATTTCTTCCTTTAAGCAAACAAAGAGGGAAGCAACAGAATAAATCCTTTCGGGCAAATCGTCGGATAAGTTCGAAGTTTAGTATGTTTGCAGCGGTTAAAATCAAAAACAATGTGGGAGTTTTTAACTGCAGTTTTGGAAAAATAAGAGGATCAAACCGAAAATGAAGAAGAATTTATTTATCGCCTTCGAGGGCATCGATGGAAGCGGAAAAAGCACGCAGGTAAAGCTTTTATCGGATAGTTTAGAAAAAGCAGGACACAAAATTTATACAACCTTCGAGCCTACAGATAGCCCGATTGGTAAGATGATCAGAGATATTTTTAACCATCGGCTTGAAGCCGACCACCGGACCATTGCCGGACTTTTTGTCGCCGACAGACTGGACCATCTTTTAAACAAGTCAAATGGCATCCTGAAAAAAATGGAGGAAGGCTATACCGTAATCACCGACAGGTATTACTTTTCGTCGTACGCTTATCACGGTGCGCACATGCCGCTGGATTGGGTAATCGAGGCTAATTCGTTAAGTGCGGATTTGCTCCGGCCCGACATCAATATTTTTATCGATATTTCGCCCGAAATAAGCCTCAAGCGCATTTCCGACAGCCGGATTTCGATGGAGCTTTTCGAAACCCTCGATAACCTTCGTCAGGTAAAAGATAAATATTACGAAGCTATCGAAAAGCTCAAAGATCAGGAACGTGTTTTCATTACCGACGGGAATCGGCCGCCGGAAGCCATTTTTGGCGACATCTGGAATGAGATTTCTTCGATGATCATTTGAAAATAAAGCTGCCGGATTTTCCGAAACACCAGTATTTGCCAAATCTTAGCAAAATTCTGGTTTGGTTTTTTGATTCATCAAATCACCGGAAAATAAAACCCCAGCGCCTCATATTTCTGGTTTCGTTTGAAATTCGTACAACAGGTTTCATAACCTGAATTTGCCGTACCTTAAAGTTATTGATTAAATTTGTGGAAAATTAGAAGCTATGATTTATACTTTTCAAATATCCGATGAAACAATTCAATCTCAAGGTATTATAGACATGCTTTTGACATTGTCGAAAGAAAACGATTTCCTTAAAGTTGTTGAAGAAGAAGCCGGATTAACTCATGCCCAGGAAGAAGAATTGGATCGCCGTTACGAAAATTTTCTAAAGAACCCACGGAGTGGAAAGTCCTGGAAAGAGGTTAAGCGAAATTTGATGCAGGAATAATGGAAAAACCGAAAAAGTATGAGTTATTCATTTCGGAGCCTGCAGAAGACGAAATCAGTGCATCAAAAGATTTTTATTATGAAAGGATGTCAGGATTAGGCAACGAATTTTTAATCGAATTAGAAATAAGACTGATCTTAAAAGGTATTGCAAATTAAATAAATGTGGCTAAAGCCCTGAATATCACGCATATCAATTGCCCCGACCTTAAGGTCGGGGCAATTGAAAACCAATGAGTTACCGGGCTTTAGCCCAAAATCAACAGTTTTTAGACTAGTCTCAGAAATATCTTTAAACAGAATAATCAACAACCCGAAGCACCCCCCAAAAAATTAAGCAAACGATTTTAGTCCAACTTCCTAAAATCTCCAAAAGCCAAATCAGATTTCTTTGTTTTGAGAGGTAGATTTACAATTAATCCCGAAGATTAACCCACTTCTTCATATTTCTGGTTTCGTTTGTAAGGAGTGAAACCCGCTTCGGTAATGGCTTTCTGGATACCTTCAGCATCAAATTTAAAGCTTGCACCGGCCACCGAAACCACATTTTCTTCAATCATAATCGAGCCAAAATCGTCAGCGCCGCCATGCAGGCAAAGTTGTCCGACATCTTTTCCAACGGTCAGCCATGAAGCCTGGATGTGTGGAATATTCGGCAGCATTATCCGGCTGATGGCAACAAGGCGGATGTATTCATCGGCAGTTGTGGTGCTGTTAACGCCAAATCGTTTTTGCAAAGTAGTATTTTCAGCCTGAAAGGGCCAGGGTGTAAATGAGATAAATCCAACCGAATTTTCGGGTTTTTCGGATTGTACTTCACGCAATTTTATCAGATGCTCCAACCTTTCACCGATGGTTTCCATGTGCCCAAACATCATCGTCGAAGAGGTAATGATGCCAATTTTATGTGCTTCCCGCATCACGTCGAGCCATTCACCGGCGGTGCATTTGCATTTTGAAACAATCTGCCTCACCCGGTCAGAAAGAATTTCGGCGCCGGCACCCGGAAGGCTGTCAAGTCCGGATTCGACAAGTTTTTCGATTACTTCGGAATAGGAAAGTTTTTCGAGTTTCGAGATATGAACAATTTCGGGAGGCCCTAACGCGTGAAGTTTGAGGTTGGGAAATTCTTTTTTCAGGCTGCTGAATAAATCGCTGTAAAAAGCGAGTCCCAGGTCAGGATGAAGCCCGCCCTGAAGTAAAAGTTGTTCGCCGCCAAGCTTGAGGGTTTCTTCAATTTTTACGCGGTACTCGTCCATGCTGGTAATGTAAGCGTCTTTCGATTTTTTGCCTCTGTAAAAATTACAAAACAGGCATCCCGAATTGCAGATGTTGGTGATGTTTACGTTACGGTCGATTATCCAGCCCACGCGGTTTCTGGGGTGAAGTTTCCTGCGCATTTCGTTGGCCACAGCCTTCAATGCCGGGGTTGCAGCTTGATGCAGCAAAAACTGACCTTCTACCATGGTCAGAAATTCAAAATTGAGCGCTTTATCGAAGAGTTTATCTATTTTCAACAGCTTTAATTTTATCTTTTAACATTTTAAATATTGAAAAAAAAATCTGCGTAAATCCGCTAAATCCGCGTCATCCGCGTTCCAATTCATTCACTGCTTTTATTGCATTTTACACATGATTGACGCATGGATTCACTACTTTTACCGGCCAAAAATAAGATAATTTATGACTACGAAAATTGATAAAATTCAGCAGATTCCCAATAACAGCAACATGATCCTGCTTGTTAGCGATCCCTCCAAATTGAGCAATGATATTTTGAGCAGCGATGAAATCAGCTATATCAACACTCAAAACAAGAAAAATAATACCCAAAGTTTTGCCTTCAACAGGCTGCAATACTGGGTTTTTGTGAGGATTTTAAAAAAGGAAGCAGAAGAATACAAAAGTTGGGAAAACTGCCGCAAAGCCGGTGACGACCTTCAAAAGGAGGCCAACTATTTAAAATTGGAAACGCTGGTTTTAAAAGGTGTTGATGTAAACCCAAAAGCGTTGATTTCGCTTGCCGAAGGCTTGGTTTTAGGAAATTACCAGTTTGTGAAATATTTTAAAGATGCCACCGAAAAAGCCAATACGCTCAAAGATATTTTTATTTTTTCGGAAGAAATTAGTGTAGCAGATATTGAAAAACAGAATATTTTACTCGACGCTGTTTGCCGCTGCCGCGAACTGGTAAACGAACCTGTGATGCAGCTTAACGCTGTTAAACTGGCCGAAAACTTTGCTGAGATGGGCAAAGAAGCGGGTATTAAGGTTGAAATCCTGAATAAAAGAAAAATCGAAAGCCTCAAAATGGGCGGACTGCTTGCTGTCAACAAGGGCAGTATTGACCCGCCAACTTTTACGGTGATGGAGTGGAAACCCGAAAATACCATCAACGAAAAACCGATTGTACTCGTTGGCAAAGGCGTGGTTTACGATACCGGCGGCCTGAACATAAAAACCAGCAATTTCATGGAAACCATGAAACACGACATGGCCGGCGCAGCCATGATGGCTTCGGTGATTTTTGCTGTTGCCAGGTTAAACCTGCCGGTTTATCTGGTTGCCCTGATGCCGGCCACCGATAACCGCCTCAACGGAAATGCTTACGCCTCGGGCGATGTGATAAAAATGCACAACGGCCTCAGTGTGGAAGTCATCAACACCGATGCCGAAGGCCGCCTCATACTTGCCGATGCTTTGAGCTATGCCCAAAAATACAACCCACAACTGGTTTTTAATGCTGCAACATTGACCGGTTCGGCAGTTCGCGCCATAGGAAAATACGGCGTAGTGGCCATGCACGCCAAAGCTGCCGTAGCCATGGAAAAACTGAAAGAAAGTGGAAATACCACCTACGAGCGCATTGCCGAATTTCCTTTCTGGGATGAATACGCCGACCTCATGAAATCAGACATTGCCGACTTAAAAAATGCCGGACCGCCGGAAGCAGGGATGATTACAGCCGGTAAATTCCTCGAAAAATTTACCGATTACCCGTTTATCCACCTCGATATTGCAGGTGTGGCTTTCGCCGAAAAACGCGACAGCTACCGCAACCTGGGCGGAACTGGGTTTGGCGTAAGGCTGCTGATGGATTTTATTGAGGGTTTTGTGGCGAGATAGTTTTATAAAGTTGGTTTTTTTAAATTGGAAATTAAAGAATCACATATAAAATCTTCCAGATCTAAAACATTTAATTCCTACCTTCGTTCATTTAATAAAATAATTTATCAAATGATCACAGAAATCGAAACATCAACCGAACATTACCGGAAATTGACGGAGATTCTTGGCGAAAAGCATTTGAAAACGAAAGTAGAGAGTCCTTTCGACTTTATCCAGATTGCCAAAGAAGGCGTGAGCGCCGATGTCATCAAAAACTTTGGTGGTTATTTCAAACTTTCACGCGAATTAATGGCTGCCATGCTCAATGTTTCGGCGCCAACGCTTTACCGATGGACGAAATCAAATAAAAATCTGGACCGGAATTTCTCGGTTAAACTATTCGAAATTACCGATTTATTCCTTTTTGGTGCAGAGGTTTTTGGGAATGACAGCAATTTCTTCAAATGGCTGAACTTACCCAACACCGCCCTAGGCGGGATGGAACCCATCGAACTTATCGAAATCCCCGGAGGCGTTTCTAAAGTGAGAGATGTGATTGGACGGATTGAACACGGGGTTTACAGTTAGCCATGATTGTTTATCGGATTACCGGGAAGAAACATGCCGGCGACCTGGCCGGAACCGGTGCTGCCGTTTATGGCGGTCGTTGGAACAAAAAAGGAACGCCCGTTCTGTACACCGGCGAAAACATCGAAATCGCGCTTTTGGAAACCATAGTGCATGTTCCGCCTTTATTGGTGCCGGATTTGGTGTTGCTGACCCTGGAAATTCCTGATCATTCAATTACCGGAATTGAATTGAGTAGACTTCCAAAAAACTGGGCGGCTTACCCAGCCCCGACAATACTTTCGGAAATGGCCGAAGCCTGGGTTAAGGAAGGAAAAACGATTGCCCTCAAAGTACCAAGTTGCATCATTCATAGTTCACATAATTTTATTCTGAACTGTAATCACCCGGATTATTCTCAGGTAAAATTGATTGAGCAACAGGATTTTGTTTTTGATATCCGGTTGCGAAAATAAACCAAACCAGAAATAAGCTTCAGCATGGCTGTCATTTTAACCTCTTATTCCTGGACTCATCGTTAAAAAATCCCTCACTTCTTTGGGGATTTGAAATATTTAACTAATTTTATCGCCATCATTAAAAATTATAAGCCATGACAAAAGAAAAGTCACAAGTAAAGGAAAATAAAAAGGAACCCGAAAAGAACCTTAAAGAAAAACGTGCCGCAAAGAAGGCAAAACGTGATGAAAAGAAAAAAGGTGGCACATTTTAAGGAAGTCACTGCATTCATTTAAGGAAATTCCTTTTTTTCGATTGCCAACGCAATCATGTTTAAAAAAATGAACCATCAGGTTTTCGGGCGATGTCAGCCAGAATCCTGATGGTTTTTTTTATGCTGATGCGTTACTTTTATTTTTTAGTATCCGATCAGATTAAATATGAAATCATCTTATTTTTGTAAAAAAAACGAAATGAATAAATATCTTACCACCTTGTTTTTAGGAATCCTGTTATTTTACATTCCGCAAATTGCGGTCAGCCAAAGTATTTCAAAAGAAAACGCGCTAATGGCCGCCACAAATTTCCTGCAGGCTCATTCAGTGCAAACCCGCATTATTGATGCAGCACCTTTCACGAATCAGAATGCTCAGCTTGGCTGGATAATCAATTGCAACCCACAGGGATTTGTCGTTGTTTCAAATTCGATGGATTTGCCTCCGGTCCTGGCCTGGTCGGCTGAGGGTAATTTTGGAGATAGCGACATCTGGGAAACATTTACCCCGATTCTGCAACATGATTATTCGACTCGCCTTCAATTCGCTTTTTCTGACAAGGTTGAAGTGGAGAAAAACAATAAAAGCTGGAACGAATTTTTGGCTTTTCCCGAACAAATCCCAACTTTCGGGCAATGGCCACCTGTGGGTTGGTCGCCCACAGGAGGCTGGCTTTTTACAAACTGGACACAGTCGTCGCCCTACAATGGATTATGCCCTGTTGATCCAACCACCCACCAGCGAAGTGTGGCAGGCTGTCCGGCCACGGCAATGGCGCAGATTTTGAATTTTCATCATACCCTCAACAACACCAGGTTTTCTGATGCCGACGATTATTACCACAACTTTGGTTCAGGTAACCAATTTTGGATTGACAACGATTGGGAAAACCGGGGATTTCCTTCATGGCCAAAGCTCAACGAATATCTCGATACCCTGGATTATCACTACATCAACGAAATTCCACTCACCAACACCGACAAAGCAGCCATAACTTATGCCTGTGGAGTTGCAGCTCGGCAGGTTTACAGCCCAAGCGGTTCAGGAACTTTTGGTATCGACCAGGCTTTTGATGCCTTTGTAAGATTTGGATTTTCGGATGCCATTTTGATGTTTCCCAACGACACCAGCCTGAATACGCATCTTGCCCAAAATGTGATGAATGCTTTGCCGGCTCATCTTGGATTGGTTGATCCCGGAGTAACCGTCGGCCATAATGTGGTTGTGGATGGTTACTCAACGGACGGTTTTTACCATTTTAATTTTGGATGGGGCGGCTCGGCCAACGGCTGGTACACAATGCCACCAACCAATATTCCGTATAATCTTACTGTAATCGAAGGCATTGTGCTCGATGTTAATCTGGGCAATGCACCGGTGAAAATAAATGACAAAAACCAGATTACAAATCCTCAAATAAGATTTTTGCAGGCTACACATTCAATTCAGATTAAATGGCCTTGCGGGGAAGATGAAAATGTAATGATCGATGTTGTTGACCTTTTAGGAAGGGTGATTTTGCATGATCAGTTCAGGTTTTCATATGAAAATAGCTACACCGAAATAACATTACCTGCGCAGGTTAAGGGAATTTTCATCGTTAACCTGAAAGCCAAATCCGGAATTTCTGTTAACAGGAAATTTTTAATTCCCGGATAGTTGTTAGCTAAGCTACGTTTCATGTAAAGTCAGTTTTAAAATATTTCCGGATGCCCCGGAGTTTCAGGTTCAAATTATCATGGCATTTGCAATACGGTCACACTTCCTGTGAACTGAATTCGTTTATCTTTGCAAAAAAACTGACTTAATATGAGTGAAGAATTGGAAATAACGTTGGAAAACCATGCCAGAATTGGCTTTACACATGGCGACATTAACGGCATCGGTTATGAAATTATCATAAAAACACTAATCGATATTCGAATAGTTGAGCTGATAACTCCCGTAGTTTTCGGGATTTCAAAAGTGGCTTCGTACCATCGAAAAACCCTGGCTTTACAGGATTTTAATTTTAACCTGATAAAAAGAGTTGACGGAGCAAACCCAAAACGACCGAATATTTTTAATATCCACGAAAGGGAAGTAAAAATCGACCTTGGAACTTCAACCGAGGTTGCCGGTGAAATGGCCCGCCTGTCGCTGGAATCGGCACTTGATTCGCTTGATCACGGCGAAATTGACGCCATCGTAACTGCTCCTATCAACAAAAAAAATATACAATCCAAAGAGTTTACCTTTCCCGGACATACCGAATACCTGGCGCATCGTTACAAGGTTTCCGATTACCTGATGCTGATGGTTAGCGGAGGTTTGCGTATCGGCGTTTTAACCGGACATATTCCTTTGCGGGATGTTCCAAATGCATTGACTGAAGATCTCATCATCAGGAAATTGAGGATCATGAATCAGTCGCTGAAGCGCGATTTCGCCATCCAGAAACCGAGAATTGCCTTGTTGGGCCTCAATCCCCATGCAGGCGACAATGGCCTTATAGGTAACGAAGAACAAAAAGTGATGCTTCCGGCAATAAACAGGGCGCAAAACGAAGGAATTCTGGCCTACGGCCCTTACCCGGCAGATGGTTTTTTTGGCTCGAACAATTATACCAAATTCGACGGCATTCTGGCCATGTATCACGACCAGGGAATGGTTCCTTTTAAAACCCTGGCTTTCGACAGCGGGGTGAATTTTACCGCAGGATTGCCTGTTATCAGGACTTCACCGGCACATGGTACAGCTTACGACATTGCAGGTAAAGATCTGGCCGACGAAAGTTCGATGCGCGCCGCCGTTTATCTGGCTTGTGATATTTTTAAAAACCGTAAATATTACGATGAAGCATCTGCTAACCCGATGAAATCCAACGCAGCAGATACTTCGGATGATGAAGGCGAAATGGATAACTAATTGAAATCCTGATCTTACTTTGAAAGATTTTTGATTTAATCACCCACCTTTATGTTTACACAAAAGTTCAGAGTCTCCGAAATTCAGGCCATTATCAAAGGTGTAATCAGGCCCGAATTAGTTGATGATGAATTTATTAACGATATTCTGGTGGATAGCCGGCGGGTTTTTAAAGTCGAGAACACACTTTTTTTTGCCCTCACCAGCAAACGCAACGACGGTCATAAATACATCGCCGAACTATACCAGCGCGGCTTACGCAATTTTGTAATCTCCGACCCCGGTTTCGATTTTCAGCCGTTTCCGGATGCTCATTTCATTTTCGTTCGTAAAACTTTGGATGCTTTGCAGGCACTTGCTGCTGCCTGGCGCCGCAAATTTGATATTCCGGTGATCGGGATTACGGGGAGCAACGGAAAAACCATCATCAAAGAATGGCTTTACCAGCTTATCTCACCCGACCAACGGGTTATCCGAAGCCCGAAAAGTTACAATTCACAAATCGGAGTGCCGCTTTCGGTTTGGCAGTTGGAAAAGGATTATCAGTTGGCCATTTTTGAAGCAGGCATTTCAGAACCCGAAGAAATGGCAAAGCTTCAGCAGATTATCAGGCCTACGATCGGGATTTTTACAAATATTGGCGAAGCCCACAGCGAAAATTTCATCAACCGCCTGCAAAAAGCTGGTGAAAAACTCAAGCTTTTTTCGCGGGTCGAAACCCTGATTTATTGCAGCGATCACGCCGAAATCCAGGAAATCATCATCAAATCCGAAATCCTCGGTTCGATTGGGTCGTTTACCTGGAGCCGCAAACAGCCCGCCGACCTTTTTATCACGGAGGTTAAGAAAAATGGCAAGAAAACTACCAGAATCGCAGGCATTTTCAAAGAAAATAAAATCGAAATTTCGATTCCTTTTACAGATGACGCCTCCGTTGAAAATGCCATTCATTGCTGGGCTACCATGCTCTACCTGGGCTACAACCAGGAAGTGATAAGCCGGAGAATGCCTTTGCTCACGCCCATCGCGATGCGACTCGAGCTGATCGAAGGCATCAACAATTGCACGATCATCAACGACAGTTATAATTCCGACATCAATTCGCTGGCTATCGCCCTCGATTTTTTGCATCAGCAGACCCAACAAAAAGAAAAGACGATTATCCTTTCCGACATCCTGCAAAGCGGCAAGAGCGATGTTTACCTTTACGGGAAAATTGCCGAACTGCTCCTGCAAAAAGAGGTCAAGAGGCTCATCGGAATCGGTCCGGCCATCAGCCGGCAAGCCGACCATTTTAACCTCGAAAAAGTGTTTTATCCATCCACCGAAGCATTTTTAAAAACATTTTCGTTTACCCGTTTTCAAAACGAAGCCATCCTGCTGAAAGGCGCCCGTGTTTTTGAATTTGAGCAGATCAGCCAGGCTCTTCAGCAAAAGGCACACGAAACGGTTTTGGAGATTAACCTGAACGCACTTATCCACAACCTGAATTATTACCGCGCCAAAGTAAAGCCGGGAACCAAAATTATGGCGATGGTCAAAGCCAGCTCTTATGGCAACGGCAGTTTTGAAATTGCCAATGCTTTGCAGTTTCACCAGGTTGATTATCTAGCGGTGGCTTACGCCGATGAAGGCGTAGAACTCAGGAAAGCCGGAATTACCCTGCCAATCATGGTGATGAATCCTGATGAAGCCAGTTTCGACAGCATCATCACCCAAAATCTCGAACCTGAAATTTATAATTTCAGGGTACTTCATCTCCTCGAAGAGGCGATAAAAAGAAATATCATCCCCAAAAATAAGCCAGTAAAAATCCATCTTAAAATCGATACTGGCATGCACCGGCTTGGATTTGAGGCGCATGAAGCTGATGTGCTCATCGAAAATATTATGCAAAATAGCAGGTTGTATGTCCAGAGTATTTTTACGCACCTCGCTGCCAGTGAAGATTCGTCCGAAAATGACTTTACCGAAAGCCAGATCAGTCTTTTTAAAGAGGTGAGTTCAAAAATGACCGAAAAATTAGGCTATCCTGTTTTACGCCACGTGCTTAACACTGCCGGAGTAAGCACCTTCCCGCATGCCCAGTTTGAGATGGTCAGGCTGGGAATAGGGATGTATGGAATTTCGCCTTTGCCGCAGGAGCAACCTGATCTGGAAAATGTTAGTACGCTTCGCTCTTCGGTTTCTCAGATTAAAAATATTAAGAAAGGCGAAACCATCGGTTATAACCGCGCAGGAATTGCCGGAAGCGATATTACCGTTGCCACCATCCCGATTGGCTATGCCGACGGTTTGAGCCGCGTGCTGAGTAATGGCAAAGGTCATTTGTTGGTTGCCGGAAAAATGGTGACCATTGTCGGGAATGTGTGCATGGACATGTGCATGGCCGATGTTACCGGTTTAAATGTAAAAGAAGGCGACGAGGTGATTGTTTTTGGAAACGACCGGTCTATCAACGACCTGGCGCGGGAAATGGAAACAATTCCCTACGAAATTCTGACCGGGATTTCGAAACGGGTAAAACGAATGTATTTTCAGGAATAGCTCATGAACAAAGTATTATCAATCATTATCCCGGCCTACAATGAGGCAACATTCATCGGACAGATACTCCAGAGGGTAGTAGCTGTATGTCTGTTGGCGGATTACAAAAAAGAGATTCTGGTTGTTGACGATGCTTCAACGGATGGAACGGTTGAAATTGTGGAAAAATTTATGGCAGATAATCCTGATTCCGACATCAAACTAATCCGGCAAAGCCCTAATCAGGGGAAGGGAGCGGCCATTCATCGCGGAATCAGGGAGGCCAGCGGGGAATTTATCATCATCCAGGATGCCGACCTCGAATACGACCCGCGGGAATACAACCTGTTGCTTCAGCCAGCCATCGAAGGCATGGCCGACGTGGTTTACGGCTCCCGTTTTGTTGGCCACCAGCCGCATCGCATCTTGTTTTTCTGGCATTCGATCGGGAATAAAATGCTCACTTTTACATCCAACATGTTTACCAACCTCAACCTCACCGATATGGAAACCTGCTACAAGCTTTTCAGATCGGATATTATTAAAAAATTAAATTTGAAGGAAAAGCGGTTTGGTTTTGAGCCGGAAGTTACTGCAAAAATCGGGAGGGTTCCGGGCATCAGGATTTATGAAGTCGGGATTTCGTATTACGGAAGAACCTACAACGAAGGCAAGAAAATCAACTGGCGCGATGGTTTCAGGGCGATTTACTGCATTTTGAAATACAATATTTTTTCGCGATAAACTTTAAAATCCTGCCAGCCAGTTTTTAAGATCAAATTTCCGGGAAGGATTTATCAGAGAACAGAGTTTTGAATCGTCAAAAACGGTGTCGTCTGATTCGAGTTTTAAGGCCATCTCAGGCCAGGGCATAAATTTAACCCCAACCCCAAATTTATCAGCAACCAATGTAGCAGCTTCATGCAAACTCAGGTTTTCGCCGCCAATATTAAAAATCTGATTTTTGGAACCTTCCTTTAAAATGGATTCATAAATAGTATCGCAAATATCCGCTACATGCGTAAAAGTGCGGCGGATGGTACCATCTCCAAATAAAACAATATCCTCTTTTTTAACGGCTTTGTCCAGAAAAAAACCAATCGTACCATAAGAATATGTATCGCCAAAGCGGTTTCCGTAAGGCACGCAAATCCTGAAAATGGAATAATCGATCCCAAAAGCGTTCTGATACATCCAAAGGAGGTTTTCGGCAGCCAGTTTGTTGAGGGCGTAAATTGTTTTGGTTTCTTTGGCATCGTCTTCTTTAAGTGCGTAATTTTTACGTCCCCTGTAAACGAGGCGTGTTGATGGAAAAACCACCCTTGCCTTGCTTCCGGAAGAGCGCATCCAGTCGAGCAGATTGAGTAAACCAATTTCGTTGATATTTACAAAATCCTGGTATTTATCAAAACCATCGGCGGTGCCCGTTAGACCGGCAAACAGGAAGATGAAATCAACGTCTGGATCAAGATTTTGAAAAACATCTTTGTCGGTGATATCAAATTGCCGGTAATTTCTGATTCCGGCAGGTGCCGAAGGATGAATGTCGAAATTCTGGTTTTTGAAGCCATGTTCATCCAGGAAACTGGCGAGATGTTTTCCGAGATAACCGTTTGAGCCGATGAGGAGAGATGTTTTCATCACAAATTTTAATAAAGGTGTATTTGGAATCTTTCTCTAATTATTATAATTCAACCGCTCCCCCACAATGTAAGTCGGCCTTCCCTTCACATTTTCAAAGATTTTGCCCACGTAAATTCCTACCATCCCCAAAATTGTGATCATCAATCCCGACAAAAACCAAAGTGAGGCAAAAGTGCTGCTCCAGCCCGAAACGGAATTTTCGTCGAGAAAATAGAGAATGATGAGTAAAATTGCAAAAATGGTTGAGATGAGCGAAATCAAAAGCCCGAGTTTTACTGTCAGGCGCAAAGGTTTATCCGAAAAGGAAATAATGGTATTGAACGCCAGGGTAAGCCGTTTTTTAAAATTGTACGACGATTTTATGCCATCCTCACGGCTGGCGTGCTGTATGTCGAGTTTTGCCATTTTGAAGCCAATCCAGTGAATCATCGTGGGATAATAGCGGTAATAATCGTTCATGCTTTTTAAGGCATCTACAACCTTACGGTGATAAAGCGCAAAGTTAGCAATCGAAGCATCTAAATCTGTGTCGGTGAGATAGCTCAGAATTTTGTAAAAAATCCTGGAAAACAACTTCTTTAAAAAGTCGTCCTGCCGGTTTTGGCGGCTTGCCAGGATAATATCAAATCCTTCGTTTATTGCCTTGTTGTACATGGCCGGGATTTCTTCAGGGCGGTCCTGCAAATCGCAGTCGAGGGTAACGACCCATTCGCCGCAGGCATGGTCGAGGCCACAATTGAGCGCGTATTGCTGCCCGAAGTTCCGGCTGTGGCGGATGCCAACAACTGTGGGATCTTTGGCGCAAATTTCCTGAATAATTTTCCACGAACCGTCGGGGCCATGGTCTTCGACAAGAATGATTTCGTAATCTTCCGTAATCTGGCTTACCGACTTCTTAATTCGTGTTACCAGTTCTTGGAGCAGTGCCGCAGCACCGTAAACCGGGCTGATAATAGAAATATGAGGTATTTTCGGCATGATCAGGATTTCGATTATTAAAATGAATATTTTTAATGACAAAAACTACAAACAGGGTTTCAAGCCTTATCAGGGGTAAAATTAACTTTATTTTGTCGAAAAAGTCCTGATGTCTTCCAGCGTTTTGCTTTGAAGCAGGATGTCGTGATAATGTTTTTCGGCATCATGTTCGGTAATTGCCCGGTGAAATTCGCGGAGTGAACCAATAAAATGATTGTCGGGTTTCATCAGGTATTCGTGACGTTCGCCTTGTTTTTCGACGATGATCAGCGGGCTGTAATCCACTTTTGGCGTAAAGGCCCTGTCGGCGATGATTTTTCCTTTACTTCCCCAGATTTCGTAGTTACACTGGTAAAAATGATCAAATCCGAAACCAAGCTGGGCGCTGACACCTTTTTGATTAGTGAGAAAAGCACCACCAAAAATATTTGTCCCGGTTTCGGGATCAATAAACAGGTTTGAGGCCTTCACCACAAAATCGTCACCCAGGATAAAATGAACTGCCCTCACGGTGTAGCCCGCAGCATCCATCAGCGCGCCTCCGCCAACCTGTTCATCATACCTGAAATCGTTTTTTGGCAAAGGCGGAAAACCAAAACTTGCCCTAAAAACACGTACTTCACCAATTTCGTGATTTTGCAGCATTTCAAAAACAAACTGGTGCTGACTGTGATATTGAAACATGAAATCCTCCATCAGCACCAGGTTTTTCGATTGTGCGGCTACGACCATCGTTTTTGCTGAATGATAATTTGCGGCAATGGATTTTTCGGCAAGAACATGCTTCCCTGCGGCCAGACATTTATTAATCCATTCGTCGTGAAGGCCTGTTGGAAGCGGCAGATAAATCGCGTCAATATCGTCGCGATGAAGCAGATTTTTATAACCAACAACTGCTTCACAGTCAAATTTGCCGGCAAATTGTCCGGCCTTTTCTTTGGTGCGGCTGGCAACGGCCACAAGATTCCACTCCGGTGTTGCCTTGATGGCCGGAATCATCGATCGCAGCGCGATTCCGGCGCAGCCCATGACGGCGATGTTTAGTTTTTTCATCATTCAATTAAGGTTTTATACCCTGAATACAATATTGCCCCCCGATTGGAACAGCTGTTAAATAACGCTCCAGGTAATGGAAGGCCTTAAAAATTTTATGTCGTGGAAAAAACAAATGATACGAAGTTTTGATTTGTTCGAAACCTGATAACCGCATTTGTTCATGAAGATATTTTTGATGCAGTAATTTGGCGTCCCTGTCAAAGATACAATCATTAAAAAGCTTGCGGGTAACCGGATTTAACGGGTTATGCTCAAAAATAAAAACACTGCTGTTGTGTTTCAAAACCCGATGGCATTCACTTAAAACCTGTTGATGCAATTCAAAATCGATATGGTGTAAAACATTGGCAATAAAAACAACATCGAACGTCTCACTATCAAAAGGAATAATTTCTCCATCAAAAATCTTGAATTCACTGTTGGCAATTTTTTTATCGATGGCAATTTTGATGCTTGCTGCCGAGATATCAATTCCATGGATGAATTGGTCAGGGAAATGCTTGCTGAAAAAGTATGAGGTGGTTCCATCGCCACAGCCAAAGTCCAAAATGAGTGTTGGAGCATCGTTTTTGGTTCTTTTTAACACCTCCAGAATTTTGTATTCGCTGTAAAATTCACTATCAGCGCCGGTAAAATGTAAATTCTGTGAATGAACAGAGCGGTATTCAGAGGCGAAAGAATCAAAATTTGTATGATTAAAATTGCTCATATTTTTTTTATAATAGAAAAGCCAAATTTAGAATATCTAATTTAGAATATCCAATTCAATGTCGTTTAGTTAATAAATATAAAATGGAACGCGGATCAAACGGATCCGCCAGCCGGCGGACGCGGATTAAAACTGTTTATGATACAAGAAATCCGCGAAAATCAGCGCTGCTTGCATCAGCGTTATCAGCGTTCAAATCCTTAATTAAACGACATTGATATCCAATTTAGAATATCCAATGTAGGATAATCAAGGTAATTCACACAAACTTCACCGCGGCAATCAGGCTGCGGGCGGCGATATTCATGTAATTATTGAATTTGATAAAGACCTTCATCTGATGCAGCGTCATCCAGATGTAATTATCGGCGACTTCCACCGGGAAATCATCACCAACCTCAATAATCATGTTTTTGTTCTGTTCTTTGTAAAACCGGCCACCTTCCTCGCTTTGCCATGCCGAGTACCAGATTTGGCCTGGTTTTGCATTGAGCACCTGGTCGAGGTACATTACATCGTACTCGTTTAAGCCCTTGCGGTAATTGCCCGTGAGGCACTGCACGGTTGGAGCCAGTTCGACGATATCAAAATTTCCGGCTTCAAGTTTTGCCTGTACCAAAAAGTGGTAAATGCCATCAATTTTCTTCACAATAAAGGCAATAATGCCTTCCTGCGCCGATTTGATGAGCGGTTGATCCCACGAAACAACTTCCCGGTTGCCGATTTCGACATTCATACCAATGACCGAAAAATATTTTTTGTCGTGATGAAAAATCTCATCAGCCGAAATAGACCAGTCTTTGACATCATGTAAAGGGATTTTTTCGATATCGAGATCATAAAACGATTTCTTTTGGGTGATCCACGAAATAATTTCGTCGGTATTGTGCAAATGGCGGTCACGCTCAAGCATGGATAAAAGCATGCCTGATTCAGACTTGAGCGAATCGCCGGTAAATTTGAGCGTTTCGTAAAAGTCGAGCACATCCGGAGGATATTCTCCAAACGGAATCCCCGAAATAACCGTGCGGGTGTCCATGTTTACAAGGTTGTCATGTTGCAGGAATTGCTTGATTTGACCGAGTGTGAGCCAGCAAAAGTTATCGAAGATTTCGATTTCTTCCTTTTCGGGAAGTTCGATGATGATGTTGCGGTTTCGTTTTTTTAAAAACCTTGCTCCCTGCTCCGATTGAAGCTGGTCGAGTAGAATCCTGACCGGTTTTTCGCCGTTGAAATATTCGAGATAAAGTGGGCGCTTTCCCTGGTGCACCTGAAGATAATTGGATTTTGTGGCCTGAAGCGTTGGCGAAAGCTGGACCACGTTGAGGTTTCCGGGTTCAATTTTTGCCTGCATCAGGAAGTACAAAATACCATCAAATTCTTTAGTTATGATGCCCAGAAACCCGACTTCCGGTTGGTTGATGATGGGCTGTTCCCACTCCGAAACCTTGCCCCAGTTGGTTTTTATCCGGATTCCTTCGATCGAGAAAAACTTTCCCGAATCGTGAACCAGGTTTCCGCTGCTTTTGCTGAAATGCCAGTTTCGCATTTCCGAAAAGGGAATTTTCCGAACGCTCACATGGGTTTTTTGGTTCATCTCCTTCATCCAGGCCAGAAATTTTTCTGACGGCATCAAAGGATTCTCGACGGTAAGTGCTGATTTGAGGAAGGCTGTATTTTTCCGGGTTTCCATAATTTTCATTTTAGATCGATGGCCAATCATTTCTTTCTTTGGTAAATCTCCGTCCAGGCATTGCCACGCTCAAAACGTTTTAAAAGTTCTAATTGCGGATTGCTTCTCAAACTGTCTAATTCCGGCGAAAGCTCAACATTTGAAATCACGGCAAGTTGTACAAATTCGGTAAATCCGCCGGTAGTATTATCAAAAATTTTATCGCCCGAAAGGTAACCTGCAACCGGATATTGCATGTTGAAATTTATTAAAAAATGGGTGAGAATATGCGTGTTGTAAGCATCCATTTCTTCCAGAAAGCGGATGGCATCACGCTGGACGATAATCGGGTCTTCAAAACCCAGGCTATCGTCGCCATTCCGGTCGTGATGAAAAGCAAAGATGGCTTGCGAAAAAATGAGTAAAAGTGCCGCTGGATAAAATAACCGTTTTTTTGCTTCAAAAGCCTGCACCAACACGGCGCCAACCACCAAAACCATGGTCGAGATGATAATAAGAAAATATCGGTTTGAGATAAAGTTGAACGCGCTGGCCAGCCAGAAAATCCCTGTAAACAGCATAACAAACCAGATGATTTTCCATTGCAGGTTTGAAAACTTTTGCCGGGCTACAAAAAAGTAAACGATGGTCGAAATCAGCAGACCAACGAGGAGCCAGATTCGGCCATCCAGATTAAAAACGATTCCCCGGATAATGGCGAGATTATGGCTGATGACGTCCGGAGAGAGCTGTGTTTCCTTCATTCGCAACGGAAAGAAAAACCATCCCCAGGTCATTTTCTGGATGATCAGAAATCCTCCGAAAACGAAAGCCGGGATCAGAATTACAGCGTATTTTTTGAAAAAACCGATGATTGAAATTCTTTTTCCTTCTAAAATAAAGTCAATGATCTGCCATACACAAATTGCGAAAATCAGGAATAGACCCGATTCTTTGGTCATCACCAACATCGAGCCAAAAATTGCATACCAGAAATACCGCTTTTTAAAAAACGCCCAGATTGTCCAAAGGGCGAGGAGTGAAAGAAAAATCTCCAGTAAAACAAACGACGACTGCGCCAGAAACATGGGTTGCAGAAACATCAGAATGGCAGCCAGCAAGCCGGTTTCGGCATTGAAAAATGATTTCCCGGCAAGGTAAAGGCTGATTAATAGAAGGACGGAAATAAGCAGCGCAAAAGATTTTGTAACAAAAATGGTTGGCCCGAATATTTTCATCCACGACGAAACCAGGAAATGAAAAAGCAGCGGGTGGCCGTAAGAATATTCGGGGTCAAGCCCGGATGGCAACAGGCTTGGGCCGGTTTTATACATCAGGTGAACCGCAGGGCCAAAGGCAAAACCCTCATCGCCGTAGTAAGGCAGCGAAAGATGCGGAAATTTGATAATTACCAGTGCGAAAATTACCAGCAAAAGGACAACCTGTGAATAGTATTTTTTGAGAAATTCTAACATCATATCAGTTTTATCATTTTTTATTGTCACAAAGTTGCCTGATATAGTCGCTCATCCTTACAAAAGTTGGCTGGAAAGCAGAAACTGTGCGGATGAACTTCTTTTCGCAGCCCGCAATTCCCCAATAATGGATTGTTTTTTCGATAAATGGAAGTTGCAACCGTGGCGCCTTGGTGTCGATTTCGCGGGGATGCAGGTAAACAAATACTGATCTTCCCTGTTGGTTGGCCTTTCTTAGCTGATTTCTTACAAAAAATCCAGGGAAAAAGCGCAGGTAAAAACCACCGCTGAAGCCAACATTTTTTCCGGCAAACGAAAATAAACTTTGCGGGATTTCCCAGATTTTTTGCTGCCTTCCATTAACCACCGGCTGATGGATTTTTTGCGGAAACCCGGGGATGCCGTACAAAAATGTTTTTCCGGGAAAAACTGAGGAAGAATACAAAATTCCCTGTTCCTCCAGAATTTCGTAAAACCAGAGCAAAACTTCCTCATTTACCGACCAGGACGGAGCGCGATAGCCAACAACTTTTTCGCCGGTAATCTGCTCGAGCAGATCGCAGGATTGACGCAGGTCTTCGCGGAATTCATCTTGCGTCATCGTGTAAACCAATTTGTGGGCAAGGCTGTGCGAAGCAATTTCATGACCCCGATCGTGGATTTTGCGGATGATGTGCGGCTTAGTTGCAGCAATTTCACCCAAAATAAAACAGGTCGATTTTACCGAATTTTCATCACAAATCTTCAAAAGCCGATCCACATTTTTTTCGAGATGGTTGGTGTCGTCAGAAAATTGGCTCAGATCAACCGAATCGAAATTGGCTGCGTACCATTCTTCGATATCAAAAGTTATAAAATTCTTAATTCCGGTTGATTTGGGAGATTTTGCGTTCATCATCAATCTAATTTTTTACCACAAAAAATACCCCGGCGATTATGAGCAACACGCCAAAAACCCGGTACAAGCTGATTTGCTCACCAAAAATGAAGTATCCGGCGAGCAGCGAATAAATAAATGCCACGCTGGTAATCGGGATAATGAGGCTGATGTCGAATTTCGAGATGAGCCACATGAAAAAACCTGTGGCAATGGCATAAACCACAAAACCCGAAAAAACCCAGCCATTAAAAAGTATCCTGAATAAATTTCCGATGATGCTTTGATCGGGAAGGTAAAATCCACCGGCCTTCTGGATGCCGATTTTCCAGAGTACCTGCCCTGAAGTGATGAGCAAAGTGGTTGAAATTGCCAGTAATACCGTTTTTATCATTTGTTGTTTTTTGGAACCGAGTTAATATCAATGTTGATGGCAGCGATAATAAATTGTGTGCCCAGAATGAGTGGCAAAACCGAAAGCATGATGGTTCCCGTGGGTGTTGCCACATGATGCACGGTGTTTTCGATCCATTTTACAATTCCGTAAATGGCGCCCCAAAGCAACATTGGGCCACCCACGAGCACGTAAATCGAAGCCATGTTAAAATCGTAAATCAGGTATTTGAGAATAAACCTTTTGGTGAGGCCTTTCATCAATAAATACGGGAACCTGGTCATTGTATTCCTGATGCTGAGCGAGCTTTTTTCGTTGCCGTAACGGGCAGGAATCGGCACGTCTTTAATTACTGTGTTGTGAATATTCAGGCTGATGAGCATGTCGGTTTCGAAAAAGTAACGTTTAGCGATTTTGTCCAGGTTTAGTTTTTCCAAAGCCGATGTGCTGATTGCAGTGTAACCATTTGTAGGATCCATGATATTCCAGTAACCTGAGCAGGCTTTAACGGTAAACGAAAGTGCGCTGTTTCCCATGAGCCGGAGAGTTGGCATCGAGCGCAGGGCTTTGAAATCGACAAAACGGTTGCCTTTTGCGTAGCCGGCGATACCTTCGATAAGCGGATTGACGAGACTGGCAAGGTAAGCCGGGTCCATCTGGTCGTCGCTATCCATTTTACAGGTGATGTCGCACCCGAGTTCCAGCGATTTTTTGTAACCGGTAATTACCGCGCCTCCTACACCCTGATTTACCTCGTGGCGAACGACAATAATTTTATCATTGCCTGATGATATTTTGTGGGCAATATCGCCGGATTGCCTGGGGCAGGCATCGTCAACAACGATAATATGGTCGATCCAGCCAGGTAAACCACCGATTACATCCGCAAGATGATTTTCGGCTTTGAAAGTTGGAATGACCACTGCTATTTTGTTGTCTTTATACATTATTCAGAAGTTTTTCGATCGTCAAAATTAGTTTTAATGCTTAAAACGATGATATTCATGTTTTCGGATATGCTTAATCAAAAATGTCGGTTTGAGTTACTCGGCTTTTGGTTTTTCAGCATACCTGTAAATTCCTTTCCGGGCTAGTTGATAATCCGGCTCCCTGATCAGCTCATTAAATTTTTCGGATGGCCTGATGCGCCAGAAAGAATCCAGATAAGCCTCTTTGGTCATTGCCATCCAATGAATGGCTCTGTAATGATACTGAACATGATGAAAAGTACTCTGCAAAGCAACCAGAATAAAAACAGACAAAAGTAAAATCCGTGCTACTTTTCGTTGACGCAAAATCCAGCTTAAAAATGCTGCCATTGGAATGGCAAAAATCCCATAAAAATCAATATAGGCGCGCAATCCAAAGCTTCCACCGTACCACCAGTCCCACCATGACGAAGTTACATAAACGGCGAAAACCGTAAAAATGGTAACCGGCAAAAAGAACCCCCGATAATTTTTCCATAAAAACCAGATTCCGATCATGGCAAAAATCATCACCGGGGTGTAAAGCAACCAGCCTTTTCGCCATGAAAACAAAGTGCCAATGATTTGAGGATTTCCAAAGAAAAAGCCCTGATCGTCGGGATAGGAGTAATAAATATTTTGGCCGGTTTGCATTTTCCAATACAGCATTTGCGGAATCCAAACAAGGATAAAAGCTGCAATCATCAAAACTATCAACTTCCAATATTTTAAAAATAGCTGGAATCTCACCTTCATTTCAGCAGAATTTTTAATATTCCAGAAAATGAAAAGCAGTAAAACCAGGATATTCGTTGGCCTTATCAGTACAATTAATCCTGCCAGCAAGCCCAATAATAGGGTTTTTGAAATGGTGATTTTTTCAAGCCAGCGATCGGTCAGGAAAAGAAATGCCGAAATGAGCGAAAAACTATAAACGTGCGACATAGGCGATTCGACCACGGTGTACCACAACATATTTGTGGTAAGTGGAATCACCACAATTACAATGGCGGTGACCCATTCAACAAAATATTTTATTAATAATTTCCTGAGAAAGAATAAACCAACGGCCAGATAAAACAGCGAACTCAGCATGAGGCCATAGCGATAGGGCAGGCTGTAACCTGTTGCCGAAAAATCAAAAACACCGGCTGCTGCATGTGCGGCAATAAAAAACGGGAAATATAGAATTGCCATGCCTGAGCTTGACGTAATCACATTTTTTCCTTCGGGAGTAACCTTTGGCCAAAGAATAAACTGATCACCAATTTTCCCTTCATGCAGTGTTTTTAGTTCGGGGTCGTTGTAAATAAAAAGGGCAGGCAAATAGGCGTAATAGGCACAAACATCATTAATAATCACCCTGGTATTGCTGCGCCATAATCCAAGATTATTATCAATGGCAAACACCAGCAGTATTACAATGAACAGGGCAATTTTGGATTTGCTGAATCTCCTCATGTTTTGACGTTTTGTGCCTGATGAAATTTTACGGGCAAAGGTAAGATTATTCCTCAAGTGCCGATTGCCCATGCCGTCACGTTAATGCCGGGATTTTTCAGGTTTTGCATAGCCTAATCCGCCAATTGGTGGATTGGGATTATTTGAATCCCCAACTTTATGATGGCAGGGCGTTTACGCCCTTATTGCCACTAAAGCCATCCTTGTTGGTTGAAGCTCGTAAACGACCTACCATAAAAGGCATCCCGTCTATTTTAACCCAGGGCTGAAGCCCTGGGCTATGGATTCTCTTCCAAAACAAACATTGTCATTATTTCTTAACCTGACGGCTATGGCGTTTACGCTCTTTTTTCCATCGGGCGATTACTGTAAAATGGATTTTCCGGTTTAAGAATTTCGTTTAGTTTTGCGATCAATAATAAACCTGATAATATGAATGATTACAGATTTGAATTACTGGATTTAACCACCACAGGAATTGATAATATTGCAAACCTGCTCACCCTGGTTTTTGGTGAAACGACCGGGTTTACACCGGCATTTGTAAATTGGGAATACAACCTTAATCCTGTGGGAAAGGCCGTTGGATTTAATGCATTTGCAGGAAACACGCTTGCCGCACATTATGTGACCCAACCCTTGGTTGCCACGTTTGGCGGGAAAAAGGTAAAAGGTTTGCTTTCGCTGAATACAGCCACCCATCCCGATCATCGCGGGAAAAAGTTGTTCACCATCCTGGCCGATAAAACCTATGAATATGCCCTCAGGCAGGGTTATCAATTTGTAATTGGCGTTGCCAACGCAAACAGCACTCCGGGTTTTTTGAAAAATCTGAAATTTAAGTTGGTCATGCCGCTGTCGGTGAAAATCGGTGCAGGAAAATTTCCGGTAAACCTCCAAAAAAGCCAGGGTTATGAGCGATTTTGGGATAAGGAAATGCTCGAATGGAGGCTGAACAATCCAAAACTTAATTATGAAATCAAACAGCAAAAAGATCACTTTGTGGTTTTGGCGCCTACCGGAAATTACGGGATCAAAGCAATCATCGGGTATTTCCCGGCTTCGTTATTTTCGGAAAAGATAAAAAACCTGGGCAAATCATCTTTATCAGCAAATCCTAACAAAATCTGGATGGGCGTTGATGAAGGCTTAAACTGGAAAAACACGCTTTACTTCGATTTTCCCAATCGGTTCAAACCCTCACCTTTAAATTTAATTTTCAGAGACCTCTCCGAAAGCGGATTGTCGCTGGATGCTGCGAGTTTAAAATTTATGAATCTTGATTTTGATGCTTACTAGCGCAAAGCGCAGAGCGCAGAGGGAAAAAGGCAAAGGGCATTGCCTGAATCTGTAGGTAATTGAAATTTGAAATTTGATTATTTGAATCTACAAAAGTGCCTATTGTGGTTAACAAAAACTGCCATCTGACACCTGCTGACTGCAAACTGCCGACTGGCAACTGGCGACTGCCTACTTCTTCTCATCCTCGTATTTATAAATTCCTTTCCGGGCTAATTCATAATCAGGGTCTCTGATCAGGTCTTTGAATTTCTCGGATGGCGTTACGCGCCAGAACGAATCGAAAAAAGATTCTTTGGTCATGCTGGTCCAGTGGCAGGCACCGTAATGATACTGGAAATAATGGAAAGTGCTGCGTGCCGTTATCAAAAAAAATAAGGTAAAAATGGCCAGTTGGTAATACAGTTTTTTTATAGCAAAGGCCCAGGTTAAAAACGCTGCCATCGGAATGGCTAAAACCCCGTAAATATCGATGTATGCACGGATTCCAAAACCTCCGCCATACCACCAGTCCCACCAGGATGAGGTAACGTAGATGAAAACTGTAATAAAAATCAAAACCGGAAGAAAGAATTTGTGAACTTGTTTCCAAAGCATCGGAATTCCTATTAACGCAAAAATCATTACAGGTGTGTAAAGCAGCCAGCCTTTCCGCCAGGAGAAAAGGTTGTTCCAGATTTGTGGGTTTGTGAAGAAGAATCCCTGATCGTCGGGGTAAGAATAGTAAAGATATTGACCGGTTTGTAATTTCCAATACATAAATTGTGGAATCCAGAAAATGAAGAAGGCCACGATCATCAAAAGCACATGAGGCCATTTTTTTAGAAAAAACAACACCCTTTCGATAAATTCTTTCCAGCTTTTTACATTCCAAAGGAAAAACAACAACAAAATCAGGATATTGGTGGGTCGTATCAAAGCTATTAAACCTGCCAGCATCCCAATCAGAAAAGTATCTTTAAAAGTTGGTTGTTCATACCACCTATCGAAAAGATAAACGAAAACTGTTATCAGCGCAAAGCTAAAAACATGCGACATGCCCGATTCGACTGCGATGTACCACAGCATGTTGGTGGTGAGCGGTAAAATTATCAAAACAATAGCTGTTACAAAATCGGAAAAATACTTCAAAAGCAGCTTTCTAAGATAAAACAACCCCAAAGCAAGAAAAAAAACATTGGCAAAAATTATCGCAAAACGGTAAGGTGGCGAGTAGCCTGTAACTGCAGCGCCAGTGAGATGAGCGTAAACGTGTGAAACCAAAAAAAACGGAAAATACAGGTACGACATTCCCATACTTGCAGTAATCACTTTTTTGCCTTCCGGAGTTGTTTTTGGCCAGGTAACTAACTGATCGCCAACATTTGCTCCATCGTGCAGGTAGCCAAGCGTGAGGTCGTTATAGATAAAAACAGACGGCAGATAAGCATAAAATGCGTTAACATCCTGAGCAATAACGTTTGTGGTTGTATTCCAGAGGTTGAGTTTGTAATCGAACCTGACAATAATCACCAAAACAAGTATGATGGCTATTCTCGAAAAGCCAATACGTTCGATTAGTCCCCTTGTTTTTTTAAAGAATTGATGAAGTTTTCTGGTTATCCCGAATTTCTTAAAAACCATAACTTAAACTTGTTGGTACATTTTCGATTTAATTAATCCTATCCTGTTAAAGAAATGGATAAAAGAAGTTTTGAGTACTCCAAAAGCGTAAATAGTGCTGTTTTTCAGATTTATTGAAGAGGCCTCCGGGAAATACTTTGTAGGGCAGGTGATTTCGGCAATGTTGAAACCAGCGTAGAATATCTGTGAAAGCATCTGATTGTCGAAAACAAAATTATCAGAATTGATCTGATAATTGATTTTTAAGAGCACTTCACGCGAAAAAGCCCTGTAACCGGTGTGATATTCGGATAGTTTCTGGCCGATGAGAATATTTTGAATCAAAGTAAGGAAACGGTTCGAAACGTATTTTATCATCGGCATCCCGCCACGCAGCGCGCTGTTGCCCAGAATCCGTGAGCCAAGCACAACCGGGTAAACATCGTTGGCGATAAGGTAAGCCATCGAATGGATGAGTTTGGGCGTGTACTGGTAATCGGGGTGAAGCATGATTACAATATCTCCGCCAAGTGCAACAGCTTTGTCGTAGCAGGTTTTTTGATTCCCGCCGTAGCCTTTATTATTATCATGTTTAATAATATGCCTGATCCCGATTTGCCTGCCTACTTCGATGGTATTATCCCTGCTGTTGTCGTCAACCAGAACAACTTCGTCAACAATGTCGAGTGGGATTTCGTCGTAGGTTTGTTTTATTGTAAACTCTGCATTGTAAGCCGGAAGTACTACAACTATTTTTTTGTTATTTATCATGATATTGCAATTTTGAGCAAGAATAACTATTTTTTTTCAATGGTCAGATCATCAAAATACATTTCGGATGAGCCGCTGTTCCAAACATACATTTTAATCGGTTTATTATCTATGTTTTCGGGGATCGTAAAAATCAACTGGATAAGTTTCCAGCCTTTATCGTCTGTTTTAATGGCTTCGCTGTTTTGCTGATAGAAAAAGGATGACGGGTTTGACGAAACTACCAGGAAACCATCATTATTCCCGGAGTAACGCCATATTTTAATTTTATAATTGTCGCCGGGTTTGGCATTTTCCAAAGTATAGTCTAACGAAAACTGCTGATTTTTATCGAGTTTTATCGAATTGCGGCCTGATCTGGCCATTTCGCTGCTGCGTGTATTGTTAATTGTAAATAAATGTTTGCCACTCGAAACATACGCCTGCTGGTCTTCCGGAGTTTCCATGTCGAGGTGAAGTTCAAAGGAATTGGCGGGTTGTTGTTTTTGTAGTGTTTGATAAGCTACAGTGTCGAAAACCCAGATGGCTTGTGTCCTTCCCTGATAAACGGGTTTTATCGGAAAGCCGGAATTTGTGATTTCGGCGGCTTTTTGGTTATCATCCTTTGATTCGTCCGAAACCGGGCCACCCACCAAAAGTATCTTATTGCCATAAGTTTTTAAAATGTCTTCGATTCCGGCCTGGGCACCCCAAATATTAAAAAGGCTTTGGGTGTGGTCGTAAAAAACTGTTTCAGGGTACAAGGTCCTGATTTCGTTCAGGTTTTTTCGTTTGGAGTAACTGTTGCCGAACATCAGTGCCGAGAATTTATTAAGCGAGACGGGATAGAAATAAACACATTTGTAATCGCTGTAATTTTCCCCGATCATTTTCATTGTTTGTTCGTATTCTGAGTTTGTTGCACGATAACCTTGTTTAGAATTATTGAGTGTTGGGATATTATTCACCGGAAGGTAAACTATCAAAAACCCAACAATAGTGGGCATGGCAAATTTCCCGATACTTTTTTTTGTGATAAAATCTTTAACATTTTCGATGATAAAAAAAATGGTCAGGCCGCTTAGCGCAAGTTCTGGGACCAAATAATGGTTGGCGTGATAATGTTTTGAAACGAGTAAAATTCCGGCAACATTTGCAATCACCAGGCTGATCAAAATCCTGAAGCGTAATGTTTTTACATTTTGGCGGTTTTTTGACGAAGCAAAAAAGAAAATCACTGTAACCATCGAAACGCCAAGCAAAATCGAAAAATGGATGTTGTTTTGAATGATTTTTCCAAACGAAACAAGATACTGGCTGGCGTCAATCATGCCTGTATTGCCACTTCCATAAATTCCGGTGTGGGTAGCCAGGTTGTAGTACCAGGTGTACATGTTCGAATATTCGGGCCAGGCTGGGAGGGTAAAAATTACAAAAATCAAAATCACAAAAAACAAATATCCGGATTTGCGATAAAAGCCGGGAAGCAGTAACAATGGAATTATGATAACAGGCAGGAATGTAGCTTTGGTAGCGAGGCCAAATCCCGAAATCAGTGCAAAAAGTAAAAAGTACTGCCGGCGGTTACGGTTTTCGTCGAAATAATAAATGATCAAAATTCCTGATAAAAACAGGCTTGTAAAAATCAACAATGGTTCTGGTGAAACCTTTGTCCATGCTTGTTCCAGAATGGTGACGGACAAAAATGGTGTAATCTGCAGGATAAGCCCTGCCCAGAGGTTTTGTGACTTTTTTGCTACGATTAATCCAAGCCAGAGTAAAATGAACGCGATAATAAAAATGAGTGCTCCATTTAAAATTCCGATGTAACGGTCAGGATTTTCGAGGACATCGGTCATTAAATCCTTGCCTCCTGACGGGCTGAGAAAATAAGTAACATTGATAATAACAGCCCCAATTTCCATCACAGTGGTGCCAGGGTTATCAATATGTCCAACCGGCCTGAGTTTTGAAATACTCAGTGCGTTGATTAAGTAAATGTATTCGGGGTCGTTGGAGTATTTTGCCCGGTCGAATGAAAGTCCAAACAATACAAAGGTTAAAGGAAGAATCCAAAGAAGTATAGAAGTAAGCTGTTTTTTAACTAAAACCATTTAGCATCAACTATTTATATTTTCATTCTTCAAACAAAGCAATCAACAATTTAATCCTGATACAAAAATTATTTATCAAAATGAAACGTAAAACTCATTAAAAATCAATTTACTAAAACTCTTCAACTTCAGTTTCTTCTTCTATGGGTTCATCAATCATTAACTTGTCGCAGTTCAGGTCGACCGAAAGCGGTTTGCTGATCATCGGAAATGGATCCGTGGTAATATTCAGGGATCGATCGGCGTAAACTTTTTTCATGTAAAGCGCCCAGATTGGCAAAGCCGTATTGGCGCCCTGTCCGAGCTGGAGTGTTCTGAAATGTGCACTCCGGTCCTCGCAACCTACCCATACTCCTGTTGTAAGGTGAGGTGTGAGGCCCATAAACCAACCATCAGACTGGTTTTGTGTTGTTCCTGTTTTACCTGCAATTTCGTTGGTGAAGCCGTACTTCGACCTCAACCTTACCCCGGTTCCTGATTCGACAACACCCTGCATGAGTTTAAGCATCAGATAAGCTGTTTCTTCGTTAAGAGCCTCATTGGATTCGGGTGCAAACTGAGCGATGACGTTTCCAAATTTATCTTCAATTTTGGTAATAAAATAGGGATTGATGTGAATGCCGCGATTTGCGAAGGTGTTCACGGCGCCAACCATTTCGTAAAGTGAAATGTCAGGAGTTCCGAGGCAAATGGACGGAACCGGTGGAATATCTGCAGTGATTCCCATTTTTCGGGCCATTTGAATGACTGCTAAGGGCGAAAACCGCTTCATCAGGTATGCCGAAATCCAGTTGATCGAGTTGGCCAAAGCCCATTTCAGGGTAACCATCTCACCTTTTCTTTCCTTATTGTCATTTTTGGGTACCCAATAAGTCCCATCGGGTAATTCGATGCTCACCTGCACATTCGGAACTTTGGTACATGGCGTAAACTCGCCGGTGGCAGCTCCTTCCTGCATGGCCAGGGCATAAACAAATGGTTTAAAAGTCGAGCCAACCTGCCGCTGGGCGGAGGTGACCTGGTCGTATTTGAAGTATTTGTAGTCGATTCCGCCTACATAAGCCCGTACCTGTCCGGTGGAAGGATCAACCGACATCAGCCCGGAGCGAAGGAAGAATTTGAAATATCTGATCGAATCCATCGGCGTCATCACCGTATCAACATCGCCTCTCCACGAAAAAACAGTCATTTCGGTGCGTATGTTAAAACTCTTTTTTATCGAATCTTCCGAAGCACCGCCCTTTTTGAGGCTTCGATATCGGTCGCTCCGTTTCATGGCTGATTGCATGATTTTTTCGACTTCAAGTTCAGCCGAATCACTTTGGAAAACAAATGGCGCATTTTTATGCCTTCTCCAGTGTTCAAAAAATTTCGGCTGAAGATCGCGACCAAGATGTTCGGTAACGGCCTCCTCAGCATAGCGCTGCATCCTTGAATCGACTGTTGTGTAAATTTTCAGCCCGTCGCGATAAAGATCATAATTTGTTCCGTCGGGTTTCTGATGAGTCTTGCACCAGGTGGTGAGGCGGCCCCTTAAAAATTCTTTAAAATAGGTAGCGGTTCCAAGGTTATGATCTGCTTTCTGATATTTTAAACCAAGTGGAAGCTTTCTTAGCGAATCAAGCTGAGCTTGCGTGATGTAGCCGTTTTTTTCCATCTGGGATAAAACAAAATTCCGTCGTTCGAGAGTAATTGCCGGCCGTCGAAGCGGATTGTAGAGCGACGGGTTATTTGCCATGCCAATTAAAAGCGCTGATTGCTCAATGTTTAGCTCGGCAGGTGTGATGCTGAAATAAATTCTGGCCGCCGACTTTATTCCCACAGCAAGGTTAAGGAAATCGAATTTATTGAGGTACATCGTGATGATTTCATCTTTGCTGTAACGGTTTTCCAGTTTTATGGCTATAATCCATTCTTTAAATTTCCTGAACACCAGTTGTATTCCCGAAGGGTCATCTTCACGCGGAAAGAGGTTTTTGGCCAATTGTTGGGTGATGGTACTTCCGCCGCCTTTATCCTGACCGGTTATTGCGCCATACAGCACCCGGGCAAGGGCCTTCAGGTCGATTCCCGAATGCTTCTCAAAACGCACATCTTCGGTTGCAATAAGCGCGTTTATGAGGTTTGGTGAGATTTCGTTATAATTAACCCGGCTGCGGTTTTCGATATAGTAAGTTCCCAGCAACTGATCGTCAACCGAGTAAATTTCGGAGGCAAGGTACGATTGCGGGTTTTCGAGTTCCTCAAACGAAGGCATAAAACCAAACCATCCCATCGCAATGCCTGAAAAAATAAATACTATTATTAAAATGGCGGCAGCAAAAACACCCCAAAAAATGCGGATGTATTTTTTCAAATTGGAAGTCTTTTTTAATTTCTTTTTCAAAATATAGCAGTTTGAGCGTTAATATCAATAATATCCCCGGGTTTAACTGGCTGTAATTACCAAATCAGTAAACGTTTAAAATTAGAAATCTGTCTGACAAAAATAATTATTTTGGCTTTGCATGGTAACGACATCTGTATCAGTAATCGTTTCGGTCATTTGCAGGAATCCCTGATTTTCGCAGATCAGGAATTTCAGATGAATATGATAATTCGGGTTCAATTTATCCAATTATCAAAACATCATGTACCAATAGTTTTCTCTGCCGGATTTTTATTTTTTTTAAAGCTTTTCTATCCTTATCCCAATATTTGCGATACCTTTCAAAAGCTCTTCGCGCATGGCCTGTTCAAGTGTAAATTCATATTTGCCCGATGCCGGAAACCGCATCGCTTTCCTGATCAGTACCTGGTTATCTTTAAAATGTCCGAATCCTTTTCCAAGCCATTGACCGTTTAATCCGGCCAGTTTTATTTCGATGGTATCACGGCTAAGCTTGCCATTTGGCAGCTTTGTGGTAAGAAATAGATAAAAGTTACTGTACCGGTAATCATCGGCATTTCTAACTTTGATGTAGAAATTTTGAAGTGCCGTCGTATCCGAAATCAAAACATCATTAAAAACTACTGCTGAATTATTTTTCCAGCCATCTGCCGGCAAGGTAAAATTTGAATCGTAAACCTTTTTAGTGTCGCAGGCGGATGAAATAATCAGCAGTGTAAAAAATACAACGCTCAGATATTTAATAAGATTAACTTTCAATTTAAGTGTTTTTTTGAAGATGAGTGGAATCAAAAAATCAGCGCAAAATTACTAAAAGATATGATAGCGAAAGTGTGCCCCGTCTTCATTTCTGATAATTGGCAGTATCTGGCATTATTTCCTTTTTAAGCTAATCCAAAATCCGCATTTGCGCTGATTAGAACAAGTATAAATTCCTGATTACCGACGAAATAATTTTTTACTGCGGGGGCTATTCATATCTTTGCACCTGAAATATTTACATTAAAAAATTATTTAAATACTTATAAAACAGATTTTTATATGTCAGAAAAACTTACATCACAGATGGCCATCGATTTAGAGGATAAATACGGTGCACACAATTATCATCCATTGCCTGTAGTTTTGGCAAAAGGTGAAGGGCCTTTTGTGTGGGATGTTGAAGGAAAGAAATATTTCGATTTTCTTTCGGCTTATTCAGCAGTCAACCAGGGGCATTGTCATCCAAAAATTGTTGAAGCACTGGTTGAGCAGGCCAGAACGCTGACGCTCACTTCGAGGGCTTTTTACAACGATTGCCTCGGACCTTACGAAAAATACATTACCAGTTATTTTGGCTACGACAAAGTTTTGCCGATGAACAGCGGTGCCGAAGCCGACGAAACAGCCATAAAACTTTGTCGTAAATGGGCTTACGATAAAAAAGGTGTGCCAGCCAACGAAGCTAAAATAATCGTTTGCGAAGGTAATTTCCATGGCCGCACAACAACCATTATTTCGATGTCAACGGACCCGGATGCACGCGGAGGTTTTGGGCCTTACACGCCCGGTTTCGTAATCGTTCCTTACAACGATATTCCTGCGCTCGAAAAAGCTTTGGAAGACCCGAATGTTGGTGGTTTTTTGGTTGAACCTATCCAGGGTGAGGCGGGCGTTTATGTTCCTGAAGATGGTTATCTCAAAAAATCTTACGATCTCTGCAAAGCCAAAAATGTATTATTCATCGCCGATGAAGTTCAGACAGGCATTGCCCGTACCGGAAAATTACTGGCCTGTGACCATGAAAATGTTCGTCCTGATATTCTGATTTTAGGAAAAGCACTCTCGGGTGGAGTATTGCCGGTTTCGGCGGTTTTAGCTGACGATCATATTATGCTTGTAATAAAACCCGGACAGCACGGTTCGACTTTTGGTGGAAACCCAATGGCTGCAAAAGTTGCTGTAGCTGCGCTTGAAGTTGTAAAAGATGAAAAACTTGCCGAACGTGCCGAAAAGCTTGGTGAAATTTTCAGACAGGAATTACGCAATGTAAAATCGGAGATGATCGAACTGGTGCGCGGCAAAGGATTGCTCAATGCGATTGTAATTCGTCCTAAAAACGGAAAAGAAGCCTGGGATGTTTGCGTAAAAATGGCCGAAAACGGTTTGCTTGCCAAACCAACACATCAGCATATTATCCGCTTTGCACCACCTTTGGTAATTTCGGAAGAACAGTTGATGGAAGCCCTCGAAATCATCAAAAAGTCAATTCTTGTGTTTGAATAAGATTTTTAAAATGGGTTAAGAAAACCCAATAGAAAACATTGTATTTTAAAGGTTAAAAAAAGCTGCCTCGTCATGGGGCGGCTTTTTTTTAAAGTCGTTTTGTGGGTTATGACTTCAGGATATTTCGGAAAATTTTGTGTGGCATTATTTTCTGACGTGTCTAAAAATGATGTAGTTTTTGTGCCCATTCCCAGGAAATTTTAAACCTCGAATGTTGCATTTCTTCAAACTGCTAAATCATATTAGGTTTTTTCCTGGGGCGTTGCCCAAAGCAGTCAGGTTAAGCCCAGCATTCATATTTTCCATAGCCCAAACCTTCAGGTTTGGGATTGTTGGAATCTCCAAAGTAAAGATGGCAGGGCGTTTACGCCCTTATTGCCCATAAAGTGATCTTTGTCGGTTGAAGGTCGTAAACGACCTGGCATAAAGGGATCCCCGTCTCATTTTACCCAGGGCTGAAGCCCTGGGCTATGGATTCTTTTCTAAACCAAACATTGTTATAATTTCTAAACCTGACGGCTATGTGCAACTCCCAGGGAATAAAAATCAAAAAATACCATCAGGCTGTAAGCCTGAAACAAATTATTAGAAATTTATGAGATGAGTGACAAATTCGGCTATGGCGGAGTGTTTTCTAAAAAGTATAAAATGAAACCGGAGGGTTAAAAGATTCAGAAAGCCTGCATTTTTAGGAAAAGCCCAACCAGTTTATTTAACCTACCGATCTGAACAACCACTCAATTATTAAACTTTCTAAAACTGTGCAATCAGTTTAATGTTGAGCTGGCGGGGTGTAAGATAATTAGGGACAGCATATTGCATGCCGCTAACATCGGTAACCCAGATGTACGAAATAGTGTTGTTTACCTGCAAAAGGTTAAACACTTCAAGGCTGACCCACAGTGAGGTTAAATTATGAAAAGGATTTTTTTCGCTAAGCCGGGCATTTTCGCTGATAATTTGTTTCGAAAAACCAATATCAACGCGTCTGTATGGAGGCATACGCAATGTTTGCTGGTATCTTTCCGATTTTGGAGGCCCAAACGGAAGGCTGCTTCCATAATAAAAAGCAAGGTGCATTTTATAGCTCGGGTTCATCGGCAGGTAGTCCTGGAAAAACATGCTGAAAGTAAACCGCTGATCTGTGGGGCGCGGGATGTAGCCCGGTTCGACTTTTACATTTTCGGCTGCCTCAGGATTTTCAACCTGGCCGGTACCTATTTTTTCACCAGCTTCATTATAATATTGATAGTAGTAATCGCCGTAAATATCTTCCTCAGTTTTCATAAACCCAAGGCTGGCCCACGATTCGATGCCTTTTACAAATTCACCGTTTATTTTCATGTCGATTCCGGTGGCGTAGCCTTTTGCCCGTTGGTCGGCGTAATACCTGATGCGCACATTATCAACCTCGTAGGGGATAAGGTCGTCAAGAAATTTGTAGTAAACTTCGGTAACGAATTTAAATGGCCGGTGCCAGATCTGGAGATTCCAGTCGCTGCCAGCAACAAAATGTATCGATTTCTGAGCTTTGATATCGTAATTGATATTTCCGTAAAAGTCGCGCAACTCGCGGTAAAACGGCGGCTGGTAATAATATCCTGACGAAAAGCGGAACAAAACATCATTCTTCCAGTCAGGTCGGTAAGAAATTGTTCCCCGTGGGCTGAGCAGAAATTGCTGGTTAAAATCCCAGTAATTTGCACGAAGGCCAGCGGTTATGGCGAAATCCTGCCTGTCGTTTCCAAGGTTCCAGGTATTTTGAACAAAGCCACTATAACGGTTTGAACTGATGTTGACTTTTGAATTAACGGCAAAATCTAATTCGAAGGGAAAAATTTCAGGGTTTTGTTCGCCAATCTCGTCCGATGGGCGGGGCAACGAATAACCTGCCGAATCGATCATCTCCCATTCACGCAGGCGGTCGTCGATAATTTCGTGCTGGAACTTAACACCCCAGGTAAGAAAGCGTTTCGTGCTTTCCACCGAGCCTTTATGTTCTAAACTGTAAACGGTAGCTTTCAGAAAATTCCTGGCGTGGTTCAGATAGGTTCCTACGCCTTGTGTTTCGGTGACTTCGCCAAAGTTGCTGCTTCCGAAATTTGTTCCCAGGTTGCCAATCCAATATTGCCCCTGTATGTCGAAAGTTTCGCTTTCATCACTTTTAAAAGCCGAAGCGATGAAGTTAAGCTGTGTTTTTTTAACAGGTTTATACGAAAGTTTTAAAGCACCCATGTACGTTTTGTACTGATCAACCTCTTGTCCGTCGAAGTAAATGGTGAGCTTTTTGGCTTCCTGAATAGTCCCGAAACTGGTCTCTCTGGTTTCGGGAATGAGTTTGTATTTGTTGTTGGCGTAATTTGCCAGAACGGAAAGTTCGAGTTTGTCGGTAATATCGTATCGCAGCAACGTCTGGATATCGAAAAATGAAGGTTTGTACGAACCTTCTGTTTCAAGAGCGTTCAGGACATATTGATTTGATTTTTGCCTCACGCCAAGTAAATACGAAAACTTCTGGTTTTTTGTGGCGCCTTCAACGTGTGCTGAAATGCCGAGCAGGCTTGCCGTGACTGAGCCGGCAAATTCGGTTGGCCTTTTGTATTTGATGTCGAGAACCGACGACATTTTATCGCCATATTTTGCATCAAAGCCACCGGCGGAAAACAAAATTGCCGAGGTTAAATCCGGGTTCAGAAAACTCTGACCTTCCTGCTGCCCCGACCGGACAAGCAATGGCCGGTAAATTTCGATGTCGTTTACATAAACAAGGTTTTCGTCAAAATTACCTCCACGGACAGAATATTGCGAACTTAGCTCGTTTCGTGAAGATACGCCGGGCATAGTTTTTATCAGTGATTCCACACTTCCGGTAACGGTTGGAATTACTGAAACACCTTTTGGATCGATGCGCTGTAAATTGGTGTTTCTGATCCGTTCGTCCTGAATGACAATATCGGGCAACATTTCCGACGATTCGACCATTACAGGGTTTATCGTGAGTGTTTCGTAACTCTTGAGATTGATGGGGAATTCTTGTTTTTCGTAGCCGATAAACGAAAAAACAAGCCTGATTTCAGTATTTACCGGAACCTCGATTTGGTACAGTCCTTTTTTATCAGAGACTGTTCCTCCCGGCATCCCGAAAATGGAGATATTCACCAGTTCGATCGGACGGTTTTTTTCGTCAGTAATTTTTCCTTTTACCGTCACCTTTTCCTGCGCACTGATTTGAAGGCTGGCAATGAAGAAAAACAAAATCATTAAACGTTGAAGGATTATCATCAGGGAGTTGTATTTCCGATTTTTTAATAATTTAACTTTCTGGATAGCACTAATAAACCTCATGCTTTTTTTTGAATTTTCCTGCTTTCCATGCTTTGATAAACTCGGCCCAGGCAAAAGGATTCAGAATGCTGATAGGCTGTGTTTGTCCGAAGTAATACAATTTGCTGGTCTGGTTCTGCATGTAATTATTGTAGTTCATGCTGGCATCCATCGGGTAATTCATCGCACGTTCTTTCATTTCGGCTTTCGCAAGATTTTTATGGGCTATGGCGATATCATCATCCGGAATTTCGATCGAAATAAAAGCTTTTTTAAACTCTTCTTCTGTGGGCCAGGGATAAATTAGCGTTGGTTCAAGCAGGACGGTGTCGGCATCCATTACATGAATGAGCGAATATCGTTTTTGTGTTATCGTGTCGGGGATAATAAAAAAGCTTGGTTTGAAGCCCATTGACGAAAAAACAATGGTGTCGTTCTTAAGAGCAACAAACGAAAAATATCCATAAAAATCGCTGAGCGTTCCCCGGTTTGTGTTTTTGATAATAATGCTTGCGTAAGGCACCTGCGTAAGGCTGTCACCCGAAACAAGTACTCCCGAAAATTGCACCAGGTCGTCATTATCGTAAATTTCCTGTGCGGGAATAAGTTGAGATTTCAGCAAGAATATTGAGAGTAGAATAATCCAGGAAAAATGCCTCATTCGTTGGTGTAAAAAATTATGGTAGTAAAAATCTATGTCGTAAAACGAAAGCGGTTTGCTTTTTATTTTTACAGGCCTGAAATAGAACAAAATCAGCGGGGAGCCAGATTGACCATAAAAAAAATGCTGTTACTGATTTGATCAATAACAGCATTTCAAAAATATTGTAACAATTAAGCTAACATACCTTTTTCTCTGGCTTTTTTCAAAACAGCAGTGATGCCGTTTTTATTGATTGTTCTCAATGCCGAGGTCGAAACTTTTAAAGTAATCCAGGTGTTATCTTCTGGAATAAAAAATCTCTTTGTTTGAAGGTTTGGATAAAATCTTCTTTTAGTCTTAATATTTGAGTGAGAAACCTTGTTCCCAACCATCATTCTTTTTCCTGTGATATCGCAAGTACGTGCCATCTTATTTATGAATTTCAGATTACTTTTTCAAAACGGAGTGCAAAGAACGGATATTTTTCTAAACCAGCAAACATATTTTTACTTTTTTTCATTTCTTCTCTTGTCTGAATATTCAATAATTTCTGAAAAATTGCTGATTTGTAAAGGGTTATTAGTATCTTGCGAACCTAAATTGATCAATTAAATGAAAATCAGTATTGCATTTTTTTGGCTTTTAATTGCCCAGCTTTCATGTTTTTCTCAAAAAATCGAATTTTTTAAGGAAGACCTCAAATTTAGCCTTCAGGATAGTTTGTTCGTTGTTGATGGCTTGTATTATTTCAGAAACACTACCGATGCTGAGGTAAAGCAGATGTTGTTTTACCCGTTTCCGGATATTGAGGTTTACGGAGAAATTGCTTTTATCGAAATTACAAAAGCCGGTGACACCGTTTCACAACTGGCCACCGAAACCGCAAAAGGGTAG
>CAJATL010000056.1 GCA_903944895.1 uncultured Bacteroidota bacterium | reverse complement strand
TGCTTTGCAGATGCCAAACAATGAAACCCCTTCTTTGGAGGGAGCGCACAAGGGGCGAAGGGATTTCAAGGTATGGCCAAGGCCATAATGCCTGGATATGGCCTGTAAACATGCGGGTCCGCAGTCTTTCTTATCGTGTTGCATGATGTTAATCAATAATAAATTTTGATGGCTTTCTTAAAAACTTAATGAGGATCTTTTACCGGAGGGTCGGGTGGTGGTGGGTCATTACCATCACCACCGATAATTTTTTTCATCATTTCGTCATCCAGAATGCTGGCATCCATTTCATTTAATTTAGTTTCCATGTTTTTAAAAATTAAGTTTGTAAATTTGTGAACTGACAAAGGAAATATGTCTGCTTATATAGAGGGTAGAAGTGGGGTTTTGTCACGACATTTTAACAAAAAAGTTTAAAATATTTTTAAAATAAATACTTTCTGAAACCTAAAATAATGAATATCAGTCGAATAACAGGAATCGTCTTTTTTATTGTATTTTATGTTCCTCCGGCTGTAAATGCACAGGAATTTACTGCCGCCGACAGTTTTAATTATTACTATGACCGAAATAATTATGCAAAAGCAATCGGATTTTGGGAAATGTTTGAGAAAGATTGCAGGGATTTTGAATTGGTGAAAAATGCCGGTAATTGTTATCTTCAATTACTTGATAATGAGAAGGCTTTGTTTTATTATGGCCTAGCCGAAAAATATATTGTTGAAGATGTCTTCCTTAACAAATTCAAATTACTTGTCAACAGGTCAATTGCCTTTCTTTCGTTAAAAAAATACACCGAAACCTTTAATGCACTGTCAGAAGCGGATCAATTGAACAAAAAACATGGGCCGTTTAATTTGTCAAATTATCACCTTTCATTCGGTCAATATTATGATGAGATAAAGAATCCTGACTCGGCAGAAAGATATGTATTGCTGGCGCTAAACGATTATTTGAGAACATTTGACCCTGAAAGTTCAAATGTTTTAAATCTCTACGTTTACATTGCCTCATTTTACCGACGAAATTCGGAATATCAAAAATCACTTTTGTATGGAAAAAGGGGATTAGAAACAGCTTTAAAGATCAAAAGAAGCAGTTCTTTTATCTTTACCTTTTATTATTGCCTTGGAAATACCTATTACACAATGAGAGATTGGGAACAATCCATCCATTACTACAATAAAGCATTAAGTAACATTACATCAATCAATCTGTATTTAAAACCCTATGTCGAAGTCGCCCTACAATATTGTTATTCGAAAACTGGTGTAGTATCTGATTCGATATTTGTGGATTGGCATGAAAAAGCGGGTCTTTTGGATACTTCTGCCTATGCTTACCATTTAATTTATTATGCAAAATATCTTGCCAATCAAAAAAAAGACACAGCAGGAGCAAATAATCTCTATCGAAAGTCAATGTCGTTGCTTTGTAAAAAGTACGGGATTTATAATGAAGCGCTCAAAGATATCTACTTCATTTTAGGAACGCAGCATTTATTGGCAAAGCAGTACAATTTTTCACTACACTTCTATCAACGGGCTCTTTATTGCAATTATCACGAAGTTGATACCAGTAATTATGCTTCCAATCCGACCGACCTGCACCTTGCCAACACCTGGCTCCTCGATCTGACAGGGCGCAAGCTTCAGGCGCTTAACAGCATGAGGCAACAGGAAATTACCCACGACTCCGCCCTTTCCATCA
>CAJATL010000055.1 GCA_903944895.1 uncultured Bacteroidota bacterium | reverse complement strand
TTATTTAAACCAGGAAAGGAGGTAAACTTTTTACTAATAATGATTTTACAAACTGCAATCTCGCGGATAGCAATAGCTATGAATAGTTTGCAGCACTTCGGTTATTCGTAAAGTAAAATTTGATTGTTGCGGAATCGCTGTCGGCCCTTTATTGAGCATTGATAATAATCAGGAAATTTCTATTTTAGGCGCTCATTTTCCCAATCTTCCAAATACAAACAATGTAAGAAAACTATTTGATACTGGCAGGGTAACCATGTTAGATGCAACCGGGCCTGGTGCTGGTTCAGCATTTGAATATGACCCCTACAACCGGATTGATTGGCGTGCATCGCAGCCCGGCCTCTGGACAGGCGCAGTTTCAACTGACTGGCATACCGCAGCCAACTGGGACGATTTTAATGTACCTGATGAATCTATTGATGTGCTTGTCCCGGAATCAGTATCGAGCATGAAGATGCCTGTCATTAGTAATAACGCTGCATGTAAAAACCTGTTGAATTATGGTCAACTCACCATCCAGGATCAAACCCTTACCGTTAATGAGAAACTGATTTTATTCGGACATTTAAATATAAATAAAACCGTTGCTGTAGAGGGTGATTTCTGGTGCCAGGAAGGATCTTCTGCAACAGCCAACACCGGAAGTTTAATCTATTGTAAGGGAAATATGTTTTTTGCAGCCGGGTCGGATGTGCAGCTTAATAATGGTGTGGTAATATTTTCAGGTGATGGCAATTCAATAATAAAGAATAATTCGATTACAAGTTACTACAATGAAATCGTGTGTGACAAAAACTCAGGTGCGATTGTGAGCTTTGATGCCTCCAGTGGTCTTCCGTTGAGAATCAATGGAAATCTTTCCGTTACCGATGGTTCAGGCTTCATCAGTACCTCCGGCCAAAGCATTGTACTCAAAGGTCATCTGATCAGTGAAGGCACTTTTCAATGTGAATCAGGCACTTTCATCCTCAATGGAAATTCCCATATTATTACAATGAGTATGAACAACTATTTCAATAATCTTGATTTCAATATGACCGGATCCGCTTCGTTCACCGACATTTTCTCAAATACATCGACAATCAAAAATGATTTGATAATCAATTCGGGTGTGTTTTATGGTGGGAGCACAATCATCAGTGTGGGCAGCGACTGGAAAAACAATGCGGGATCGGGTTCCTTTGTTGCTCAACAAAGTAAAGTTATTTTTGATGGGAATGATCCGGGCGAAAACCAGTTCATATATGGCGGCGGAAGTTTCAATACTATTGAACTTCGGCAGCACTCCGATGCAAAACTAACGATTAATGATGGCGCTGCAACAATATGCCACAAATACGACTGGACTTCAGGGACTTTGGAAGTTATCAATGGCGTGTTCAATTCTTATGATTTATTGGATGACCGGATCGCCGGAAACTGGATACTGCACAACGACGGGTTAATTTATCTCTATGACGAGTCAACTATGGGACTTGGAGGAAATGTTACTATTTACGGCGGAGTATTTAGTGTCGCCGGCGGTCAGCAATATTTCAGTTACTGGCCAAGTGTTTCGGATGCCTCGCTGGTGATGAGTGGTGGAATTCTGGAGTTTAATAATCAATCAATTAAAATTAAAGAAAATGCTTCCTGTTCATTTACCAGCAATATTACCGGAGGCATTATTAAAACCACTGGTTTGTTCCATGCAGAACATCCCGGTTTCGATCCAACCGGAGGAACGGTTGAAATTTATGGTCAATCTGATGGTTATGTTGGTTCCGGAAACGGCAGTGAATTTTATAATCTCCGGATCAACAAATCCACAATATCTCCTTCGGTAGGGATGGAAAATGCTGTTGTAAAAAAGGCTTTAACTGTTGATGGCGGACGTATTAATATCATGGATGGTTATACCCTTACATGCCTCGAAAGTTTAAACCTGAACAATGGTTGGCTTGAAATATATTATGGAGGCACATTAAATATGGGCAATTTCTCCGCATTAAACGTGGCAGAGGGTGCTGAACTCAGGACTTATGGACTTCCTGAAAACAGAAGCTTAATTACCGGGATTACCCCCTCATCTTATTATCAGATTACGGTTGCTGATGGTGGCTGGATTTCGATGAGGAATACCATCATCGAAAATCTTGACGAAACAGGACTGTTTATTTATAACAATGCTGAAGTAGATGTTGATAATGCTTTTAATGGTTGCATTTTCAGAAATGGTAAATCCTGCAACAATGCACTTATCACCATAAACACAAATCAGGATCTGGTAGCCGAAAATGTTGAATTTGATCATGTTTCGAAAAGCAGGCTGTACAATGTTGCTAAATGGGTAAATTCGGGCAGCATTACTTTTGTCAACTATTCCGGTAGTTTTGCCGGCAGCGCTTTTGAAGATGACCCATACGGACGAATTCATTGGGATAATCCCCAGCCCGGCCTATGGACTGGCGCTGTTTCGACCGATTGGTTTACTGCCGGCAACTGGGACGATGGCAATGTGCCCACCGAAGAAACCAATGTTACCATACCTTCGGAACCCGTTAATCAACCATTTTTAACCGATTCAACTGGTGTGTGCAACGATCTTACCATCAATTCGGGCGCAAATCTTTCCATTATTGTAACCGATCGAAGTACCTGGCTCACAGCATCCGGCACTGCAACCATTCATGGGACAGTAAACATGCAAGGCGCAGTACTTAAAGCTGGAAAACTTATTGCCGGGAATGTTATCTGGGCTTCCGGTTCTTCGATATCCGCAGGCTTAAATTCCTTTATTGATGTTTCAGGAAACTGGGAATTCTCAACCGGTTCGGCAGCTTCTCTGATTTCGTGCCGTGTTTATTTTATCGGCAATGGCCATAGCACCATTACCAGCAATAGTAGCAATAGCGGCTTCGGGTATTTATATAACGAAAAAAATGCCGGTTACAATGTGTATCTCAGTTCAGCTTCAACAAGCACCCTGAAAATAGACTCAGACCTCTTGATGGATATAGGAACCAATTTCTATGGTGATGCAAACATCACCACTATAGTTAAAGGTTCCTTTTGGGGTGCCGGAAATTTTTATTTTAACACAGGCACAGTTAGCATGGAGAAGATTGCAGGAGTACAAACAGTTAATGTATCATCAGGCAGCTATTTCAACTCGCTGGAGATCAACGGTGGATCAAATGTTACCGTGAACAATAATGTGAGTATTCACGATGATCTTACCATTAATTCAGGTACTTTTTCTGCGGCAAGTTATACAGTTACTATTGGTGGCGACTGGATCAATAATGCCGGTCCCGACCATTTTTATGAAGCACACGGCCGTGTGATTTTTAACGGCAGCACGCCACAATTCTGCTCAACAGAAGAATTTTATATCCTTGAAATTGATAAACCGCTTCAATATTTTTATGACCAGTCAGAATCAAACATCTCATGCCAGATTTACGATTGGACACAGGGTGGAATGTGGATAGCCGGTGGCAGTACTTTTCATGCCGCCGACCTTGCTGATGACGGCATTTTTGGAGACTTTGTATTGTGGTGGAATTCGATCGAATTGCACCAGGACGCTTTGCAAAGTATTGATTTGCACGGCAGCATAAGTATAAATGGTGGTGAGTTCAGGGTTTATGGAGGCAAAGACCATAGTTTATGGGGCACAAATGCAAACGCGACCTTGTTTATGGGATCAGGTGTCCTCGATTTTGTTGACAAGGGAATAAAAATTCAGGACGCTGCACCATACAGTTTTACCTCAACCATTTCAGGCGGAACGATTCGCACACAAAACGGTTTTATAGTACAATCACCCGGATTCGACCCCATGGGCGGTACAGTTGAACTTTATGGCCCGCAAAACAGCGCAATTTTATCAACCGAAGGAGGTGCATTTTACAACGTAACAATCAATAAACCTACCGACTTTTCGACCAGGGCAACAATATGGAATTCGATAGTTAAAAACAATTTTGTGGTAGCCGAAGGCCTGGCGGAAGTTGGATTTGGCCACGAACTCGAATGTTGGACTAATCTTGAAGTTCAAGACGGCGGCTGGATGGCTGTTAATTCTGCAACCATAAGCATGAAGTACCTCTCCTCGGTGAATGTTTATGATAATGGCGCACTCTCAATCTTTGGATATGAAGGTGCCATGAGCCGGGTAAAGGGTATTTTGCCAACGGAGCCATACACATTCAGCATTAACAGCGGAGGAACACTGGAGGCAACGTTTACCATCTTTGAAACCTTACCCGAGCAGGGAGTTTACATTGCTCCGGGAGGTATCGTCAATCCAGCCTATTCGTTTACCAATTGCGAGTTCCGCAATGGGATGAGCGGACCAACCACTTTAATGTCAATCGACAGCGAGCAGGACATCATCATCGAAAATGCAGTTTTCCCAACCAATACCTGGGGTGGGCAGTACAATGTGAGGAAAATCTTTGATTCAGGAAGTGTTACGTTCATTAATGCCACAGGAAATTTTGCCGGCAGCGATTTCGAAAATGATCCTTACAACCGCATTTTCTGGGGTGATGAGTTTGCAACTCAACCCATATCACTCCCTGCCGGATGGAGCGGGATTTCAAGCTACGTAATCCCCGGCCAGCCAGCCCTGGAAGACGTTTTTGCACCGATTTCAGATGAACTGATCATCGCCCAAACCATGACCGGAATGTATTTTCCTGGTCAAAACATCAACACCATCGGCAACTGGGAAAGCCAATCGGCATATAAGGTGAAAACCTCAGCCGGTTGTACACTTACCCTCACCGGTGATTATGAAACCAACATGAATGTTTCACTTAACGCCGGCTGGAATTTGCTGCCTGTTGTAACCCCCGACGGCGCTCCGGCAGTGGATTTACTTTCACCGGTAAATGGTTTTGTTATTGCCAAGGATGTTGCCGGAACCGGCATTTACTGGCCGGAGTATGGCATCAACACCATGGAATACTTGCTGCCTGGCAAAGCATATTTTGTGCTACTCACCGAAAATGGAGTGGTAAATTATGCTGGGTTTAAATCAACCTTTACAGGAAGTAAAAACCTGTCAGCGTCTATAGACCTGACAGCGTTTAATATCCAGGCAACACCAATCTCCCACACCATCGCCATTCTTCCATCAGCCATCGAAGCCTTTGATCCGGGAACCCTCATCGGCGCTTACGATCAGGCCGGGAACTGTTTTGGAATTACGAAAATCGGTGGAGAAAATAACTCCATTACCATTTTTGGCGATGACCCAACAACAGAGGAAAAGGATGGATTTTTTGAAGGGGAGATGGTCTTCTTTAAAAACCTATCAGGTTTTGAAAACCTGGAAGGTTTAGAAACCACCTTTGATCAAAACCTTCCTCAATCCGACGGACTTTTCACCGAAAACGGTCTCTCAGCCATAACCAGCTTTAAGGCTTCTACCGGAATTTTGGGGAACAACTTATTAAGCAGTTTGAAAGTTTTCCCCAACCCTTCGGATGGACTGGTAAACATTTCCGGAATCATTCCCGGAACAATTCTCACCATTACCGATTTACAAGGGAAGGTTTTAATAGAAAAAATTGCTGATTCTGATAACACCGAATTTGACCTGACGGATTATCAATCGGGGGTTTATTTTATCAAAATCTCACAAAATGGAACTAATATTTTCAGGAAGATTGTTTTGAGATAATTGGAGGATACAAGTTAGATTTAAGACCCGGGTTTGCCTTTTGGTGAGACCCGGGTTTTTTGTTGTACGGCATTTTAATGTGTATAAAAATGTCAGGAAATTAGTTTAACTATTAATTAACAATTTCATTTAAACAATTGGTAATTAATCTGGTTTACTTATTTTAGAAATTAAAAAACATTACTTATGAAACGTTATAATTTACTTATCTTTTCCTTTTTTATGACGATAGTTTCCGGTTTTTCACAGACGGACCAGGTCATAGCAGAACCACTCAAAAGGCCAACAGATTTGCCCATCCAAATAAGATTATGGGAATTATGCAATGCAGCAAATTCTGATGATCATGAGAAGATGAATCAGATCATGTTACGCTCACGTATTAGCATGCGAATCGACGAAAAAATCAACGTTAAGGTAATTCATCCCAAAAACAATCGTATTTCTCCAAGGGATATTTTACTCAGACACAACATCGAGATTTTTCGCGAAGATCCACAGCAAACCAGTATTTATATTGACCCGAAGCAATTGATCGCACTGGCAGAGAAACTGCCAGAGGGATATGTTCTTTACCAGGAAATACCCGCTGATCCTTTGAATGAAGGGCCTACTCCTCAGGTTCATAATTCAGCCTCTTATTCTTTAGGAGGTGCGCCAGGTGGTGCTGGTATTAAAATAGCAGTTATTGACGTGGGATTCAATGGACTTCAAAATGCGATTACAAATGGTCGGGCACCGGCCAACTATGATTCAACCGACTATTCTTCGTCGGGTGTTCTGAATGGTTCAACTCATGGGGTGGCAGTTATTGAGACCGTATTCGATCATGCTCCCAATGCTCAGTATTTCATCCACAAAGTGATAAATTCATCACAGTGTGCAAGTGCTATTGACCAGGCGGTGTCAGATGATGTGGACATCATCAATATGTCGCTGGGCTATCGTGGTTTGGGTTGGGAAGATGATGATAATAATCTTTGTACCTCGGCTAATTTAGCCGCTGATGCAGGAATCCTGGTCTTTGTTTCATCCGGAAACAGTAAGAAGATGCACTGGCAGGGGGATTTTTCCGACAATGACAACGACAACTGGCATGGATGGTCGGGAAATAATGAATTGAATACTTTTGTCCTTCAGGATACCACCTCAATAAGTTGTGGCTGTACCTGGGATCCTTCCCAAAATACCGATTACAATATTTATATTACTAATTCTCAGGGGACACAAATACTCGACTCGGATGAGATGACTGGTACTGATTTTGAAAGCGTGAATTTTCAGAATACAGCCGGCTTTGCTATTACGGTGGCAATTGCCGTGAAAAAAATATCAGGGCCGGATGTAGAATTTGAAATTCAATGTAGCACTAGTGGTGTTGGGAGCAGCGTTGTCAACGATCAATTGAATTTTCGTGTAGCTGCCGGTTCAATCACCTGGCCTGCAGCATGCTCAGCCGACAATGTTATTGGGGTTGCTGCTGTGGATCGTCCTGATTTTAACAATCCATCCGGTGTTTCAGGAATAAGTACCGTTTATAGCAGTGAGGGTCCTACCAACGAAGGAAGACAGGGAGTTGATATTACCGGGGCTACTGTAACAACAGTGGGAGGAGGAGGTCAGTTTTTTGGCACTTCCTGTTCATCACCAAATGCTGCCGGGGCAGCAGCAGCGCTGTGGGCAACACAACCAAATCTGAATGCTGACAATATGAGATATCTTCTTTTTAGAAAAGCACAAATCTACAAGGACTGGGGGCCCCCGGGACTTGACTATATTTATGGTTGGGGTGGGCTTTATCTCCACGATTATATTGTAAACACCAAGTACGTTGACAGGTTGGTTAACAACCCTTCAGGATTTTCTTCGCGTGTTTTCCAATATATTGATGATGCATTCAATGCAGTACCTAATCCTCCGGCCGAAGGTGCTGTAATACTTTTTGGCAACGATTACCCATCACCATATACCCCTATCAATTTTTTGATGAACAAGAATGTATTGTTAAAAACTCTCGGCGGAGAATCAACTTTAGGAAACAATTAGAAACATAATTAAAAACACAGTTAATATGAAAACTATCTTTACAAATATCAAGTACTTAGCTATTTTGTTCGCATTAATACTCAGTGTTAATACTGTTGATGCACAAATCGGAATTGACAACGAAACCCCCAATATGCATTCCTCGCTTGACCTTGGAGCAACTGACAGGGGACTGTTGCCCAATCGTTTAACCACATTCGAGAGGGTAAATATTCTTCAACCAAATCTTGGATTAGCTGAAAAAGGAATGTGGGTTTTCGATACCAATCAAAACCTTTATTATTTCTGGGATGGCGGCCAGTGGGTAGTCATGTCGGCGGGTTCAATGAGTGGCTCCGGTCTGCAGGGACAGGTGACTCTGTGGGGTATGGGCAATTCACTCACAGGCTCTGATAACTTCGTTTGGGAAGAAAACAACATCAGGCTTGGTATTGGAACAAACAGCCCCGAAGCTACCACTCACATTAACACCACCGCAGGCTCATCACTAAAAATTACCAGTTCAAGTCTCAGCGAAGTTGATGAGTATATCTTTGGTATCGAAAGAACAATTAATCCAGTGCCTGGAACTCATTACCTGCAAATGAAAGTGCCGTTCGGCTCACACACCAATTTCGATTTCTTAAATCTGAAATATGGCAATCAGACGGTATTAAAAATTAACGGCAACGGACACCTCAACGCTTCAACCATTGGCGCAGGAACCGATGATGCAAATGCCCGTTTTAATATTAATGATCCGAATTCCGATTTGCTCATTGATGTGAAAGGTGGTGGTACACCGAGCGTCATGGATTATATGATCAATTTTGAGCGGACAGCCATCCCCTATTCAGGCATTAATATGCTTAGGATGAAATTGCCGCAAGGTTCGCCCGACGACACAAAATTTATGGAATTTGAAAGGGGGAATGATAAATTGATTCAAATTTTTGGTAACGGCGACATTGTCCTCAACAAAGGCGCTGATATCATCGGCACATCAAATGGCCTCAACAGTACCGATATCGAACTCAATGGCGGTGATATCAAATTGTTTAGTGGCAGCCTTGAATTACATCAGGTTGGTAAAAAGCTTGGCGAATTTGTTAGTGCTATCTCGGGTTCGTGGATCAATATGTCAAATAGTTCCGAAATCAGAACTGTGTATCTGAACGGCAGCGGCGGTGGCGGTGGTGCGTTAACCCTCTATAATCCAAGTGGAACGACTACGGCGGTATTAACCTCAACCAGCACTGCCGTAGGTGGCAGAATGGTACTCTCTAATTCCAGCGGAAATTCCAGGGCGGTTATTGAAGCCAACCCCATCAGCACAGGTGGCCGAATAACCCTAACCAACGAGAGCAATACTTCAACAGCCATTTTGGAAGCTAATAGCGTCAATACAGGCGGTAAACTTACACTTAAGTCAAATGATCAGTCATCTGAAATAATTCTTAGTTCAAATCATTCCAACTCCGGTAAAAGCCGCATTTCCTGCGACGAGATCAGACTTTACGGAGGCGCTGATCTTGCAGAATATTTTGACGTTGTAAATGACGAAAACGACGAATCGTTGGTTGTTGAGCCAGGAACTTTGGTGTCAATTCACCCCGAAACCCCTGGAAAACTTGAAACCACCTGCCAGGCCTATGATACCCGAATAGTCGGTGTTATCAGCGGTGCTAATGGAATCAATTCCGGTATGGTTATGGGGCAGGATAATTCTATCGCAACAGGCGACTACCCTATTGCCCTTGCCGGAAGGGTTTATGTAAAAGCCGATAATTCCAACGGCAAGATCAAACCAGGCGATTTCCTCACTTCATCATCAAAACCAGGCTATGCCATGAAGGTGAAAAATGTGAAAAAAGCCACCGGTGCCATCATCGGCAAAGCAATGACAAGCCTTGAGGATAATGAAGGCCTTGTATTGGTGCTGATTTCACTTCAATAATCCGTGGGAAATGAACCTAAATTCACATTTATGAAAACACCACTAAATATAGTTTTCCTCATAATCATCGGTTTGTTCATTCAATATGGCCATGCACAGAATGTTACCGTTGCCGGTTCGAATATCAAACTATCCAATGGAACTTTGATGAATATCCCGGGAGATTTAACCTTCATCGCTGATGTCGAGGTAGAAAACGCAGGAAGTATTTCTGTAGGAGGCAACTGGAAGAATAATTCAACCGGTGATCTGTTTCTTCAAAACGGATCCGGTACCGTAATTTTAAATGGGACTTCCGGACAAATTATCGGAGGAAATTCCCGAACCTATTTTGGAAATTTGGTCGTAGAACAATTTGTTGAACTCGAAAATGAAATCCATGTTGCAGGAGTCTTGCATCTGAATAATGCCAAAATAGCGCTCAACAAATACAATCTTTTTATGGAGCCTGACGGACAAATTTCCGGTGCAGGAGAAAATGCTTATCTCATCGCTCACTCACAAGGAGTGCTTGTGAGGGAAGTGGGTAATGCTGAAGTTTTATTTCCGGTAGGAACATCAACTTTATATTTACCTGCAACCTTGACCAACACTGGCTTAATTGATAATTATGCCATCAATGTATTTCCAGATATCCTTGAATTCGGCACATCAGGAAATACTATTCCTGAAATTGATCATTGTGTAATGAATACTTGGCATATTATTGAACAAAGCCCGAGGGGGAGTAATCTCACTATTAAATTTCAATGGAATGCCGAAAATGAGAGAGTTCTATTCGACCGAACGAAAAGTGGAATCGGGCATTTTCAGGATGACTCCTGGAATGCACCGAATGCCAAGCCGGCCTCAGGCAGCAATCCATATACTCAAACCCGGACTGGTTTGACAACAGTAGGAGCTTTTGCAGTTGGTGATGAAAATTCACCAATGGCAATTCACATACTATATGATGAGCACAATATTTTGCTACCTGAGGGTTGGAGCGGACTTTCAAGTTACATCAACCCATTATCTTCAACCCTGGAAGATGTTTTCGTACCCATTTCCAATGAGCTGATCATTGCCCAAACCATGACCGGAATGTATTTTCCTGGTCAAAACATCAACACCATCGGCAACTGGGAAAGCCAATCGGCATATAAGGTGAAAACCTCAGCCGGTTGTACTTTAACCCTCACCGGTGATTATGAAACCAACATGACCGTTTTGCTCAAAGCAGGATGGAATTTGCTTCCTGTTGTAACCCCCGATGGCGCTCCGGCAGCGGATTTACTTTCACCGGTCAACGGTTTTGTAATTGCCAAGGATGTTGCCGGAACCGGCATTTACTGGCCGGAATTTGGTATTAACACCATGGAATATTTACTGCCTGGCAAAGCATATTTTGTGCTGCTCACCGAAAATGCAGAGGTGAATTATGCTGATTTTAAATCAAACTTTACAGGAAGTAAAAACCTGTCAGCCTCTATCGACCTGACAGCGTTTAACATCCAGGCAACTCCTTCCACCCACACCATCGCCATCTTCTCATCAGCCATCGAAACCTTTGATCCGGGAACCTTCATCGGTGCTTACGATCAGGCTGGAAACTGTTTTGGAATAACGAAAATCGGTGAAGGAAACAATTCCATCACCATCTTCGGCGATGACCCAACAACAGGCGAAAAGGACGGTTTTTTTGAAGGGGAGATGGTCTTCTTTAAAACCCTGACAGGTTTTGAAAACCTGGTAGGTTTAGAACCCACCTTTGATCAAAACCTTCCTCAATCCGACGGACTTTTCACCGAAAACGGTCTCTCAGCCATCACCAGCTTTAAGGCTTCTACCGGAATTTTGGGGAACAACTTATTAAGCAGTGTGAAAGTTTTCCCAAATCCTTCGGATGGTCTGGTAAACATTTCCGGAATCATTCCCGGAACTGTTCTCACCGTTACCGATTTACAAGGGAAGGTTTTGATGGAAAAAATTGCTGATTCGGAAAACACCGAATTTGACCTGACGGATTATCAATCAGGAGTATATTTTATCAAAATCTCACAAAATGGAACTAACATTTTCAGGAAGATTGTATTGAAGTAATTGGAGGATTATAGGTTAGGTTTTACCCCGGCTTTGCTTACCAGCAGATGCCGGTTTTTTTTAAGAAAAAAAAATAAAAAACTTGTATATTTAAAATAAGCTATTACTTTTGCAGCGAATTTTTAACGAAAAGACATGACAAAACAAAGTTACAAACTAAAGATAAATTTAATGCCGGAGCAAAATGCATCATTTTTTAATGATCAGGCTTCTGGTGTTTATCTGCTTAATTGATTGATTTTAAAGTCGAAAAAGATATGATAAACCCGGTCGCCTGATGAGACCGGGTTTTTTTATGACCACCATCAGAACAATTCCCAGCCTCAGCAACTCAATCCGTTTTTTTGATATTGGCAAATATGCGTGACGTTTATTAACGCCTCATGGTAGTCGTATATTGGCCTTAAATAACCATGTCCTTTCCCTGTTGGGAGAGACTACCGCCGGGGCAAACATAAACAACTATCTATGGAAAGGTACATGGATGTAGAAGCAAGGTTTCTCCACGCTGATACTTTGCTCGAAAGGGGAGAAATCGTTGAAGCCAAAGAAATCCTCATGGAAATTCTTGAGGACGAACCAGATTTCGGAAGGGCGCATAACCACGTGGGATGGCTCTATCGTGCAAAGTTGAGCGACTTCGGGCGGGCTGAGTACCACTTGAGGCTTGCTGTGAAGTTTGCTCCCGAATATCCAGGAGCATACCTCAACTATGGCAACTTATTGATTGAGCTTCGTGAATTTGAAAAGTTGGATGAACTTGCCGAAAAGGCAATCAAAGTGAGAGGAATTCACAAGCCGTCAGTTTTGCGCTTTATGGCTGTAGTCGCCGAAATGAAAGGCGAAACTATTGAAGCCATGAAATTGCTCAGAAAAGCTAAAGATGAATCGCTGGATGAAGGTACTGCCGATTACATGAAAAGCGAAATTCGCAGGGTAAAGGGTAAAATGACCACCCTGAGGCGTATCGCGGTAATGTTCTGATTGTAGTTATCATATTTACCCGTATAAAAGCTGTGACTGGTTTTCCCGCGAACTACCCTAAAGTAAGAATGAGAACTAATTTGGCCTAAAAAGCAGGTGCCCGTAAAGTCTCGGGTTTTTGACTCCTGATTCCAGCACCGGCAATACAAAAGCCTCTCTGCTATTAGTGGGGAGGCTTTTTTTTATCTCATTGTAAGCGGGTTGTTAAGGACTGCAACATTCGGGCATTAAAAATTCCTGGAATGGGCACTTAAACTTCAGTATTTTTACGCATCTGTAAATATAAAGCAATGGTATTCTGTGACAGGCTTGGAACTCTGAGATTGAAATGCTGGCAGAGTTTTGTTCTAAAAGAAAATCGCCCACCCCAATCCCAGGTTTGTTTTTTATATTTCTGGAGGACTCTTTTGGCCATTGCTGTAGCGTTTTTTATACTTTTGGCACAATAGCCTTTTAAGGTCGAATTGACGAAAAAAAACAGAAAACTACAACTAAAAATTATCTGATGAAAAAATTATTTTTAAGCGGAATGATCATATCATTGCTGCTATTTGGCTGCCAAAAAGATGAAACATCTGATTATGCCTCATTAATCCTGGGTAGCTGGATCAACACGCAAGTTGACAATGAGGCGATTCTTACTGATAAATCTTATGCTTTAGAGTTCAGGGCTGATCATGTGGAGATTTTTGCTTCAGGTTATGTTATCGACGCAAACAACAAAACCTGGATCGAAAATGATCAATACACTTACAGCGTAACCGGCAAAAAGATCATTATTGATGGGAGTAATGAAGCTGGAAGTCTTTTTCACATGGAGTTCGAAATCCGTTCCATCGACCAGAATACTTTAGTTTATTCGGTGAGTAAATTCACAGTTGATAATGTTGAATACCCGGACAATAAAACCTACACCTCACGGCACGTAACCGAAGATTTTGCCGATCAGTTTGCAGGCACCTGGTACGGGAAATCGACAACACCGGGCAGTTCAGATACAAGCTACCATTACTGGGATTATTTTGCCGATGGCCATTACGACTATTATTTTCAGGATAGTCTGGGCAACTGGATTAATAAACCCGACAATGAAGGGGTCTATTTTCTTTATGGTGATCTGATGGCATCCAACTATACCAACGACTTACTATCAGGAGGTACCGGAAAAGCTTATGAATGCTGGAATTTCGATATCGAAGCCGATACCATGTCCTGGACTGGCCTGAGAGAAAATGGACTTACCACCAGTTATCGGATGGAAAAAGTTGCAAATCCTCCTGTTATTCTAAAATAAAATACCAGATAAAGCTTCCTTCCGACCATCTGAATCCTTGACAGGATAAGTGTATGATATAGTTTTACCCAGGCAGAAGTTGTGCGTGATTATTTTGCCTTTTTGATGTAAATTTAGCGCCTCCATTAATCGAAATATTTCTTAATATTACAAATAATGCGAAATTAAGATTATCTAAATGATATTAGATTTACATTTGCGGTACATTTAATACTATTTTTTATGGCATTATTACCATTATCGGAGGAGCAGGTGCTCGACAGGCTAAAACAGGAAAACCCGTGGTGGGCAACCGGAAAAGTGGATGAGGATTATTCGAAAATGCAAAAACGCTTGTATTTCGATTTGTTTTTCCCGTTGGTCGAGGATATTACGATACGAAGAGCCGTTATTTTAATGGGGCCACGGCGTGTAGGTAAAACAGTCATGATTTACCATGCAATCGAAACTTTGCTCAAGAATGGCGTATCGCCGCATCAGATAGCTTTTGTTTCGGTCGAGAATCCATTTTTTAATAAGATGCCTTTGGAACAACTGTTTAAATCCTGCATCAAAGCTACCGGGAAATCGGAACCAAAAGGCTGGTATGTCTTTTTTGATGAAATACAATATTTAAAAGATTGGGAAGTACATTTAAAATCGTTGGTTGATTCCTACCCACATTGTAAATTCGTGGCGAGTGGTTCGGCTGCAGCGGCACTTAAACTAAAGAGCAACGAAAGCGGGGCAGGGCGTTTTACTGATTTTATGTTGCCACCTTTAACCTTCAACGAATACATTCATTTGTTGCAACTTCACCATTTAATAATTCCTTCAAATATTGACTGGGATGGCAATGTTACAAGTTTTTATGAATCCACCAATATCGCTTTGCTGAATGAGCATTTTCTGAAATACATCAATTATGGAGGTTATCCCGAAATTATCTTCTCCGAAAAAATGCAGGTCAACCCTTCGCGCTTTATTAAATCTGACATTATTGATAAAGTACTGCTAAGAGATTTGCCCAGTTTGTATGGAATTCAGGATGTGCAGGAATTAAATTCGCTGTTTACCAGCATTGCCTATAATTCGGGACAGGAATTTTCATTGGAAGCCCTGAGTCAATCATCGGGAGGAGTCGAGAAAAATATGATCAAACGATACATCCAATACCTTGAAGCAGCATTTCTGATAAAAATAGTACACCGGATTGATCATAATGCCAAAAAATTCAGCAGGGCAAATTATTTCAAAATTTATTTAACCAACCCTTCGTTAAGGAGCGCACTGTTTACACCCTTACAGGCAACCGATAAATTAATGGGCGCCATGGTCGAAACGGCTATTTATGCGCAATGGTTGCAGCGTGAATGGTTTGAACCCTGGTATGCCCGGTGGTCGCAGGGAAGATTCCAGGGCGAGGTTGATATGGTTGGATTGTCGCCACAAAACTTTAAACCACTTTGGGCATTGGAAATTAAATGGAGCAATCGTTACTTTGAAAGTCCCGGTGAGTTGAAAGCGCTCCTAAGTTTTTGCAGCACCAATAAACTCAAAAATGCTTTAACAACAACGATTGATAAAAGTGGCAGTAAAGCAATGGATGAGATGACTTTACATTTTTTGCCCTCATCTTTGTATGCCTACACCGTGGGGAAAAATACCATTTCACAAAAACAACTGCGCAATGGCTAAATTTAATACACAAGCGCTTCAAAGTATTTTATTTTCGGAATTGCTTTTTTTTCGGCAGAAATCACAAAAGACAAGACTCAAAAAACAAATTAATTTCAGAATTAATTGAGTTTTGTTTTTTGTTTTTTGTTTTTTTTTGGTTCATTCAGATTAGGGAAAACCGCCAGGACTTCCTTAATAGGCGCCGGATAAACCAAACCCCCTTTCCCCGATTCCATTTCTCATTTTTTGATTTAATTATTGTACATTAGCCCCGTAATTTTTTACAAGAAATCTGATGAAATTAATACCTCAAACGCCCAAAAAAGCACTCAAAGCCTTCCTGAAGCAAAAGCCTTTACGAAGCGAAATTGATGTTTTTAAAACCAACCTCATTGCCTTGCTCGATAAAATTGCTGTTATCGAAACACAACCTACCGACGAAAGCGAAGAACATCTTAAAAACAACCTGCGCGACTTCCTGCGCGATACCTACTACCGCGACACCAACGCCATTAACACCAAAGACAGGAAAGACCTCGTGATTCATCTCGGCAAAACAACCGACAGCGAAGCCGCGGTTATTATCGAAGCCAAGCGGCCAACAAACCTCAACGAAATGGTGTCGGCCGAAAACCCAAACAGGAAAGCGCTTCACGAACTCATCCTTTATTATCTCGACGAGCGCAACAAAGCCGGCAACATTCAGTTGAAAAACCTTGTTCTAACTAATGTTAACGAGTGGTACATCATCGATGCAAACCATTTCGATAAACACATTTACCGCAACACACAAATCAGGAAACTGTACGAAACAAAAATAAACGATCGCAAAGACAACCCTTTCTTTTACGAGGAAATCTCTAAAATCATCCAGAAGTCCGACATCGAAATACCCTGTGTTTACTTCGATATCAGGGATTACAACACCATTTTACGGAACAATATCCGCGAAGACGACAAAGCCTTGAGTGCTTTGTTTAAAATACTTTCGCCCCAGCATTTATTAAAAATTGCCTCGCCCAACGACAGTAACGCCCTCAACGAGAAGTTTTACAGGGAATTGCTTCACATCATCGGGCTGGAAGAAGCCAGGGAAGGCACAAAAAATATTATCCGCCGCAAAATTGTAAACCGCAATGCTGCATCGCTCATCGAACTGGTTATTGATGCCATCAATACCGAAGACACGCTGCACCGCCTGCCCGACGCATCCATTTACGGCAAAACCAGAGAAGAAAGGATTTTCAGCGTTGCCCTTGAGCTTTGCATTACCTGGATTAACCGCATTTTATTCCTCAAATTGCTCGAAAGCCAGTTGGTGTCGTATCATAAATCGCCCGCTTCATTTGGCGGAGGACGGAAGGCTGAGGACGATTATCTTTTCCTGAATACCGAAACCATCCACGACTTCGACGAACTGTTTAAACTTTTCCATAAAGTGCTGGCCGTAAACCTCAACGACCGCACCGACGCCATCAAAAGCAAATACAGCCACGTGCCTTACTTAAACAGTTCCCTGTTCGAAATCAGCGAACTCGAAGACCAGATCATCAAAATTAATTCGCTCGACAACGATGGCCAGCTCGAATTAATCGGTACAACCATTTTAAAAGATGTAAAAAAGAACACCGGCAAACTGCCAACGCTGGATTATCTTTTCAGGTTTCTGGATGCGTACGACTTTGCCAGCGAGGGAACCGACGAGGTGCAGGAAGACAACAAAAACATCATCAACGCTTCGGTTTTGGGCAAGGTGTTCGAGAAAATAAACGGGTACAAGGACGGCTCCATTTTTACCCCCGGTTTTATTACGATGTACATGTGCCGGAAATCAATCCGGCTGGCGGTAATGCAGAAGTTCAGAGAAAGGTACGCATGGACCATCGAAACCTTTGACGATCTTAAAAACTACCTCACCGACCGCCGTTCGGCAAAGGACATACTCGAATTTAATGCCGTGATCAATTCGCTTCGGATTTGCGATCCCGCCGTTGGCAGCGGGCATTTCCTGGTTTCTTCGCTCAACGAACTCATCGTTATCAAGTATGAACTGGGTTTATTGGCCGATGAAAATGGTCTGCGCATTTCCGATTATAAAGTCGAAATTATCAATGATGAACTTCGTGTTTTTGATGCCGATTCCGACGATGAATTTTCATATCTTGCCCCAAAAGTCATTAACAGAACTGTACAATACAGGTTTGGAGGTGATAAATTAAGTTTTAGAACCGTTCCTCATAAAGAACAACAAAGAGTTCAAAAAACCCTTTTTCACGAAAAGCAAACCATTATCGAGAGCTGCCTTTTTGGTGTTGATATCAATCCAAACTCGGTAAAAATTTGCCGGTTACGGTTGTGGATTGAGCTTTTGAAGAATGCTTATTACCTCACCCCCCGGCCCACTCTCCAAAACGGAGAGGTGGAGGAAGAGCGGTTAGAAACCCTTCCCAACATCGACATCAATATTAAATGCGGGAACAGTCTGCTGAGCCGTTTTGCGCTGGATGCCGATCTGAGCAAGACGCTCAAAAGCATTAAGTACGACATAGAAGCCTACCGCGGTTTTGTAAACGATTACAAAAACGAAAAAAACAGGGACGTGAAACGTGGCCTGCAGAAGATCATTGACGGCATAAAAGGTGATTTCAGATCAAAAATTGATGACCCCTTTAAAGGAAAGATTGCAAAAGCCCGGGGTGTAGTTGACCTTATTATGAACGACATGCACAACTTGCTACTAATGGGTGAAAAAGCGCCCAAAGCCTTGAAGGAAAAACTCGAAAAGGCTGCGCGTACTCTAGCAAAGCTTGAAGCTGAAAAGGAAGCAATACTTAATAATGTTATCTACAAAAACGCTTTCGAATGGCGGTTTGAGTTTCCAGAAGTGCTTAATAATGACGGGGAGTTTGAGGGATTTGATATTGTTATTGGAAACCCTCCTTATATTGATATTAAAGGCTTAGATCCAACCTTTGTAGATTTTCTGTTTTCAAATTTTGCTACAACCGAAAACAGATTAAATATTTATTCTCTTTTCATAGAATTAGGGAATAAAATACTTCGCCACAATGGGAGGTTTAGTTTTATCAATCCCAACTCAATTTTGATGAATTCTTCGTATTCCAAAATCAGAAAGCTAATTGCAAATAATGTTACTGAAATAATTAAGTTGCCTGACAATGTATTTGCAGAATCTGATGTCAAAGTAGAAACAATCATTATTTCGTTTATTAAAAATGTTAAAATAGAAAATATCGATGTAATACGATACAAGCATGATGAGAAAGTAAATTTTATTCATGAAGATTTAGCGGAAAAGCAATCAAAAGTAATTTGGAATATTTTTGAGGATTTAAAGTTTAATATTTACCTTTCAAACGACATTCAAAAAGTCATTTCAAAAACAATACTGAACTCAATCCCTTTGGAACAATTAGCTCATTTCACGCTAGGAATTACACCCTATGATAAATATAGAGGTCATACTGATTTACAAATTAAAGAAAGAGCATTTCATTCAAATACAAAATTGAGCGACGAATTCAAACCGTTAATATCTGGAGGTAATATTCAACGCTACTTTGTTGACCCTTCACCAAAAGAATATTTGAAGTATGGAGATTGGCTTGGTGCTCCACGTGAAGAAAGATTTTTTACTGAACCAAGAGTTATTGTTCGGCAAATTGTCTCTGGGAATCCTTTGAGAATCTATGCTGGTTTTACAGACCAAAAAGTATATTTCACTCAAATTGGATTTTCATTAATTCCTAAAAAGGAAAAGGATATTGATCCCAAATATTTAACTGCATTACTAAATTCTTCTTTAATAAATTTTGTTCATAAATATCTGTACCTTGACATTGAAAAAGAATTATTTCAAAAAATTCTTATTGAAAATTGCAGGAAATTTCCAATAAAGAAAATTTCATTTGTAGATCAAGTACCTTTTTTAGAACTTGTTGACAAAATCCTCGAAGCCAAACAACAAGGCCACGACACCACCGGTTATGAGAGGGAAATTGACGAAATGGTTTACAAACTTTACGAACTTACCGAAGAAGAAATTAAGATTGTGGAGGGGAAATAGCCACGGCACCAAATAATCCAGTCTCATCGAGGCGACATTATCAAAATTGCACCAGGCTTTGTTATCAATAATTTCGATCAAACAAATGTTTAAAAATCCGGTTTTTATTACTTTAGCCCCCGTTAACAGTTCGTAAACGACTTGAAATTAAGTTGGATACGTCAATAGTAAGAATAATCCTTTTAGTTTTTTATTTATTAACCTACAAATTCGATAAGTATGCCAGTCAAATTTAAAGCGCTTCCCCGCAGGAATCTAAAGGACCCAAACCAGCCTCCCAAATATTATGCAGTAGCAACCGGAGGCGGCAAATGCGACATTGATAAGTTGTCGCGCATCATTTCAAAAAACAGCACCGTAAGCCGCGCCGATATTTACGCGGTAATAATCGCAATGGTGGACGCAATCAACGACGAAATTTCGGACGGGAACATGGTTTATCTCAGTAAATTAGGTTCGTTTGGCATTGCCATAAAAAGTGTTGGAGCGGCAACGCCCGAAGCAGTTACAGCAGCAACCATCAAGAAGTCGAAAATTAACTATCGTCCCGGCGCCGAAATTAAGACTGTGCTCAATACCTTACAATACGAGAAAATGGAATCGTAAAAGCTATCAAGCCAACAAATGCCAAAAACTTGTAGTGTTTCAATACAGCGATGCGCAGTCTTTTCGATGACTACACATTTTTTTGTTCCGGTCATGAAGCAAAAATTCAAAAGGCAACAGCAGTTTTTTTCTTTTAATCCGGAAGTTCTTTTTTTCGTGTACTGAATGGCAAAAAAAACATCGCGACAAAATTTTATTTTCTGGCGACAAAAATAAATTATGTCGCGAGAAAATATTTTTTTGTAAGGAGATTTATTTTTCGATCCTTGAGAGCAGATTTTTTAAGACAGTAAATTGCACGAAAAAAGATTTGTTGTGAAAAAATATTTTATCGGAGATGAAATTGAAAAATACTGAGAACTCAAGGAGATAGGAAAATTATTTTTTTGGAAACATATCGTTTTCTGATTTGTAAAAAGTTTACATTTGAAGCTTGATTTTTTAGTAAAAATTGATGGAATATGATTAATATTAAAGAAATAACGAATTGTACAGACTTTACGATACATGCCGAATTAGGTAGTGATGGTATGGTTTTTCTGTAATTATAACCGAGATATTTGCAAGCCAAACATCTCAATGCAATTGTGAAGCATCAAAAAAACAAATAATAAAATTATGGCAAAAAACAATATTGAGTTAAAAACAGTCAGTAAATTATTGGGAATTAATTTTTTTATTCCTTCTTATCAACGAGGGTATCGTTGGACAAAGCAACAAGTTAATGATTTGCTTGACGATATTTGCGATTTCATACCACAAAAGAACGAGTGGTATTGTTTGCAACCTCTTGTGGTTAAACAAAAAAACGAAAACGAATGGGAAGTTATTGACGGACAACAACGCTTGACAACTATTTTTTTAATTATTCACTACTTCAATGAAATGTGGGTTGGTAAGCAAAAAATTAGTGAGCCAATCATTACATATCAAACAAGAAATGACAGTTACTTTTTTCTGAAAGCTATGAAAGTGGAAGATGATAATAAAGTAATAATAAATGACAAAAATATTGACTATCAATATATTTCATCAGCATATCAAGCAATCAATAATTGGGTAATAGAAAAAAAGAATGGCAAATTTGACGAAAATGAATTTCAATCCAAATTCAAAGAAAAAACAAAAGTTATTTGGTATGAAACAGACCCGACACAAGACGGACGAGACATTTTTTCTCGTATTAATATGGGGAAAATTCCTTTGACTAATGCAGAACTTATAAAAGCACTATTTCTAAACAGTTCAAATTTTAAAACAGAAAACATTGTTGATGTAGAACGCATAAGATTAAAACAATTAGAAATTGCGACCGAATGGGATATTATAGAAACGGAATTACACAATGATGAATTTTGGCTTTTTGTAAATAAAGAGGAAAACAAAAAAGAAACTCGCATAGAATTTCTTTTTGAATTGCTCGTTGGCAAATCTGCAAACACAGAAGATAATTATTACACTTTTCGCAAATTTCACGAAAAATTTACGGATAATACCGAGCAAATTATCACTGGCAATTGGAAAGAAATAAAACGATGCTTTCAAACATTACAAAATTGGTTTGAAAGCAGAGAACTATATCATAAAATCGGCTTTTTAATTACACTTGGAGAAGATATTAACAATCTATTAATCCAATCTCAAACGCAAAATAAATCCGCTTTTAAGGTTTTAATTGACAAGAAAATAAAAAATAAGTTTGCAAATCTTCAATTAGACGAGATAGAATATGGCAATGGAAATATCAGAAGTATTTTGTTAATGCACAATATTCAAACTATGCTCAATAACAAAAATGAAACTTCTCGATTCCCTTTTAATCGTTACAAAAGAGAAAAATGGGACATTGAGCATATTCACGCAATCGCAACTGAAATGCCAAAAACCGAACAACACCAAAAAGATTGGTTAGAGCAGGCAAAAGAATTTGTAGATGAAACACGGACTGATTTGATAGAAAAGTTGAATAATTACTCAAAGGAAACTTTTGAGTCATTGTTTAAAGATATTTTAAATTATTTTGACGAAAACCATAAGCACGAAGATATTAACGATTTATCTAATCTTGTTTTGTTAGATGCAGGCACAAATCGAGGTTACAAAAATTCCGTTTTCCCTGTAAAACGAAAAACTATTATTGAAAAAGAAAAAGCTGGAACATTTGTCCCGATTTGTACCAAAAATGTGTTTATGAAATATTATAGTCATAAAATCGAACAAATGACTTTTTGGGGCGAAAAAGATAGAAACCAGTATTTTAGTAACATTAAAGATAATTATTTGCCAAAGGAGGATACACAATGAACGATAATAATAAACAATTTGAGAGATTAAGTTTTTGGCAACTACTTACTAAGATAAGCATAGAAATACCAATTATTCAAAGAGATTATGCGCAAGGTCGTGAAAATCAGCAGAAAATTCGTGACAAATTTTTAACTTCACTCTATTATGCTCTCACCGAAAAACCTGTTGAATTGGATTTTATTTATGGTAGCGAAGATAATTACACTTTGCAACCTCTTGACGGGCAACAACGCTTGACGACATTATTTTTGTTGCATTGGTATATCGCAACGAAAGAAAATAAAATAGACGATTTACAAAATCAGTTAGAAATTCGAGACGAAAAAAACGAAATCACAAAAAGAAAATTTAGTTATGAAACTCGAACCAGTTCTCGTGAGTTTTGCAATGAATTAACGGCTAATCACATAGATTTTAACAATTTATTAACGACGGATGCTGACAAAAAAGGTCAAAGCAAAAACAATGAATTGTCTAAAACGATAATAAATTCGGCTTGGTTTGTTGCCTCTTGGGAAAAAGACCCAACCATTTCAGCAATGTTGATAATGTTAGATGCTATTCACTTTAAATTCAAAGATACTTCCGAATTATGGGATAAATTGATTGATGAACAAAATCCGTCAATAACTTTCCTGTATATCAAGTTGGAAAATTTTGGACTTTCAGACGATTTGTATATAAAAATGAATGCGCGAGGAAAACAACTGACTGAATTTGAAAATTTCAAATCTCAATTTGAAAAACATATTGAAATCAATAAGTTTGAGGACGGCATTGCCAATCCCGAAGAACAATTCGCACATAAGATTGACACTATTTGGACAGATTTATTTTGGCAATACAAAGAAAAACAAAAAGACAATAGTTACAGTTTAGATACTAACCTTATCAATTTCATTGCAGGAACAGCCATAAATTATTATGCTGTAGCCTTAGAGATTGCAGAAAACAAGGAAGAAATAGAAAGCATCAAAAATGAACTTTCTGACAAAGGAAGAATTAAAGATGTTACAGACGAAGTAATTAAAAAAGAAAGAATTGAGCGAAGAATACAGCAATTAGCAAATAAGCCAAAAGAAGTTATTCCCGAAGATTTTCCGACAAAAGAGGCATTTAAATATTTGGTTAATTGTTTCAATAAATACTCATGCAAGCAAAATAATGCGTTTGGATATTCCAACTTAAAACCCGAATTTGATTTATGGGGTTATTGCAAAAGTACTATCTTTAAAGATTTTATTCAATATTCAAAACCCGAATATAAATCTCGTATTTTATTTTATGCTCAAACGATTTATTTGTTGAAAAATGATTTTGACACAAATTCTTATTCTGATTGGTTGCGAGTTGTGAGAAATATTGTTGAAAATTCTTCAATTGAACACCCAAGCGATTTTATTTCTGCGATAAATTTAGTTCAAGAACTTTCAAGTGGTTGCTCAGAAATTTACACATATTTAGCCAATAATGAAGTTTCGGCAGGACATGCAAAAGAACAAGTAAAAGAAGAAATTGAAAAAGCAAAAATAACTATAGCAAATCAATACAACAAACAAGTAATTCATGAAACCGAAGATGCAAATTTCTGTAAAGGAAAAATTGATTTTGCGTTCTATTGTATTGATTATGACAATACAAACATTTCAACTTTTGCGGTATCAGAATTAGAAAAAGTTAAAAATGTATTTGTAAATTATTTAAATACCGATGATGTTTCTAATGATTTCAGAAGAGCATTATTTACGATACAAGACACACTTTTTTATAACTATTGGTGGTCGTGGCTTAATGTAGTTTCTGCCGACAAACGATGTATTATAGAAAACACAAGTGATTTAAAAGGAAACTTTACTAAAAAAGATAATTGGAGTAAATATCTTAAAGATTTGATTTTGAAATTGTGTACAGAAACGATTGACAAAATAATAGACGAATTTGTAAAAACGCAAGATTTTCCAAATTTGCCGCATTGGAAACAAAGAATAATAAACGAAAAGGGATTGTTAGAACACAGCCATTCTCATTACATTGCGATTCCGAGAGATGAAAGTCGTTGTTGGTTAATACCGTATAGTAGAGTTGCGAATAATAGCGAAGGAAAGAAAAAATTAAAAGAAATAAAATAATAAAGTAGAAATCCAGCAAACAATCAATAGGGCTTAAATGCAGCCGCCAGCCATCACTCAAGAATTACCCTGAACTTAAGTGATGACTGCGATTTATAAGTGATGTTAGGTTAAAAAAAACCGAACCCCTCATTCCCGGGTTCGGTTTTTTCAATCACATAAATTCTTTTGAAACTATTTTATCACCGAAATCTTCCTTACCAGCTTACCTTCGGTGGTTTCGATACGGATAAAATAAAGACCTTCTTTTAATTGTTTCAGATCGAGTGTGTAGTTTAAAGCATCAACTTCTTTAACTAACAACAGGCGGCCGGAGTTATCCAGCACACTGAGGCTTTTAATCAAAACCTCCGAATTTACAGTAACCAGGCCAGAGGTTGGGTTGGGGAATATCTGCAACATTCCGGCACCTGCTTCGCCAATACCATCAATAATTTTTTGTATGCTGTTCGATTCGACCAGATCGGAAAGTACACCGTTGGTAAATTCGGCTTCGACGGCATATTTGTAAAAACCTTCTTCTAAATCGGGCCATTCGTTATCAATGTAGGAAGTGTCGGTTACCGGGCCGGTATTTATCTGCTGCCAGACTTCTTCTTCGATCAATTTGCGGTAAATATTATAATGATCAAACGCCCTGAGGTTTTCGGCAGGAATGTATGAGCCGCCGGTTTCGGGTTCTCCGGCTTCAAATGGTTCGATGGGCTGGCAGATGAGTGGTTTTGCACCTTCAGGAATATTTAAAAGATAAGGTATTCCGGCCTCAAAAGTTTTGCTGTCCTGCAACTCGTAAATCATCCCCGAGGCACGCATAAAAATATTTGCCGAGAGCGGAGGAGCAGTCACATTTTCGAGCGGATACCAGGCGCCCATGCCGTTGCTCCACTGGGTGCGCGGCTGCCAGACGTAAGGCTCGCCAACGCCGTTATCGTAAGCAATAATGGTGTAAAGGCTGTATCCCGAAATCCCAAAAAAGAAACCGTTGGGGGCATACACAGGATTGGAGATGTTAAACGAATTCCAGCCCAGAACATTGGTAACATCCGGCCCGGTAAAAAGCACATCAGCCGGGTTTGGCGAACCGTCAGGATTAAGGCCAAGAATTGTTATCAGTATTTTTGGTGAAGGCGGGTAGCCGCCTGCATTTCCTGTAAACCACTGCACGCCGGTAACAATCGAATTATATGGCCAGGCCGAGCCACCGACAATGGTCGGCGCCCCGGTGGTAATCAGATTTCCAACGCTGTTTCCGTCGTCGTAGCGGAAGGTAAACGGGAAAGGCGCACCCGAGCCATACCAGCTTAATACAGTATTATCGCCCTCTTCGACTACATTAACAAAATGTGGGGGCGGCGCATTTTCGAGAATAGTAATCGGGTCGAGGGTTAGATTGGAAGATTGAACAACAACTTCGCCCAGGTAGGTTTGATAGCCATCAAGCGAAACTTCGATCTGATACGTGGTAAGTCCCCAGATTTCTCCAAATTCAAAACTTCCGGCTGCATTGGTGGTAGTTTCATAATCGTCAATGCCGAGCAATTTAACAACTGCACCTGCTGCCGCAGCCTGGGTGTCGCTTTTTAGCACACTTCCTGTAAGCATAACCGCAGGACGATAAACAAGATATGCATCTTCCAGCACAACTGTGCCTCCGGCGGTTAGGGAGACATTCTCAAAAACCACATCCTGATAGCCATATTTCGAAATAGTTACCGTAATATTATTTCCTGCCAACAGGTAAGGCGCCATAAAATTACCTTCGGAATTAGAGTAAATTTCGGCTTTCATTCCCGGGTAATCAGCGTTTTCGATTTCGATTATTGCGTTGTCAACGGGCAAAAGATTATCCTGGTACAAGACTTTTCCGCTCAGGTTGCCGAGGCCGTTGCCGGTATCGAACATCAGGCTGGTAAACGGATAATTGGGCACATAGCTCATGTGGGTTAAATCGTTGGGATTGATGGTGGTGTACCAGTTATCGAAGCCGGTGCGCGTTGGGCCATATTCCATGTATTTGTAGGCAAAAAGGCCATCGTCGACGATGAACGGATTTCCGCCAAGGAAATAATAAACCATCACCGACAGGTTGCCGCTGCCCGTGTAAACAAAAGGTTCGGTAAGTTCGATATTAACGCGGTGCACCCCTTCTGTAAAATCGATATTTCCATCAAAAACCATTTTAAGCCCTGATGCAGGAATTGCACCCTGATCGTAGTTTTCTTTGCCGGTTTCGGTCATGAATACCTGAATCCGTCGCGAAGGAAGCGTGGTACCAAAAGCGCTGTAATAGCTTATCCGGCTGATGATTCCGCCGGTGTTGAGTTCGTCGGAATAATACAAACACTCGCTCAGGCTGGCGCCTCTGAAATCGCTGAAATTGAGCGGATACAAATTGTAATAATCGGTTTGCTGGTTGATGGGAAACTCGCCGATGTTTTTAACCACGATTGAACTTCCGATGACTTCTACTTCCAGCATATCACTTTCGTTATTCAAAGGATTTTCATCGCCTGTCCAAACAATTTTCGAATAGAGTTCGTAAACGCCAGTTTCGGCGATGGTCACAGGTATTGTGAGCGAAAGGTTTTGTCCGGCAGCGATAGCCGGGCCGTTAATGGTTCCAAAAACCGTTTCGGTGCCGTTTACCATGGCACAGGCATTTACTACAAAACTGCCTGCTGCAACCGCATTAAAACCCGAATTCCCGATTTCGGCGGTAAAATTGCTTGCGGTATTTTCGTAAATAATATCATTTCCGGCAAAGGAGATCGCCATCAAATCGTTGTTGAAGCTCACTTTTACCGATCCCAGGAAGTCGTCAATAGCTCCCGGCCAGCACCAGAGCGAGTTAAACTGAATCCCGATATAAAAACCTTGTCCGTTGGTAAGTCCTTCCTGGCTTAAATCGTAGCTTTTTTCGATATAGGCCACCGGTGGATCGGTTATCACATCAAAAGGCGTAAAATTAGAGACAAGATCGCCCGTTGTCGAGAGGCACACGCGCCAAACCTGTCCATCCTGGTTTGCCAGCCGTTTGATAAAAAATTTAAAAATATCGCCATCTTGCCATATCATTTTTGGTGTGATGAGCCAGTCGTTATAACTGATTTGTCCTGGACTTCCGGCGTAAGTATCAAGTCCTGCGGCAGCAATGCCTGTGTGGGGAACCGTTTGCCCGGTAGGAGCATCAAGCACGTTTCGATACCAGCCTTTTCCATCATTATTTACATCATAAACTTTCCAGCCCAACGGCGGGAAAAGCTCGCCTTCGAAACCTTCGCGCAAAACGCCTAAACGCAGTCCACGGCCGGCAAGATAAGCGGTTTTGTTTCCGGGAACGGTTTCGTCAATTAAAAAGGTAAGATCAGCCTCCACCAAACCCGGGTCGGTGGGTGCAAACTGTAAATCAAAAAGGTGAAACTCTCCTGTGCCTAAGGTCAGCGGGAATTCGGGGTTGAGGATTGTAAAATGGCTGTCGGTAATATCAGCGCCGGTAATTTCGAGATTGCCGCCGCCAATGTTCATCACCTTTACCGACAAAACAGCGTTAAGTGTTGTCTCAACTTCACCAAAATCGAGCGAATCGGGCATTACTTTTATTTCGGGGTTGGTTGGGACATCCTGAAACATCAGTTTTGTGTTTGCTCGGTGTTCGATGGCACTTCCGGCAGGCAGGTTATTTGGATCGTACGGTGATTGATCGTTTCGCGCACCCACACATAAAAACTGGCCTCCGGGGTTTGGCGTGCAGAAAAATTGGTCATCAGGCGTGGTGTAGCCAGGTTTTTTTTCGATGACGAAAATGATCAGGTTGTCGGTATTATTATAATAAAAAGCATCAATATCAATGTATGAAAATTCCTCGCCGGCAGCAACAAAGTAAGGCCCGTCGTAAACTTTTGTGAAATTGGTTAATGGCAGCGCCTCCGTGAGTTCGGTTAAAGTTGTGTGCGACAACCAAACTTCGATGTCGAAATCAACACTTGGCGCAAGGCCACCGTATTTGTAGCCAATCTGGTAAATCCGCTTATCGGCAATGTTGATCTCTGGTTGAAGATAAAGTGTTTGCGTAAAAGAGTAGCCCCACCAGGGTGCAAGCGGCACCTGCATACTCAGTTGCAGGCTGTCGCCGATAATTATCGAATCGTTGGCCATAATCTGATCAGGGCTTAAGCTTCCTGCAAATATTTGCTCAGGCTGGAAGTTGTTTTTTACCGGATTCGTGCCGAAAACAAAGCATGGCAACAGGAGTAATAAAACCCGGATGCCAGTAAAACTAATTAGTGTAACATGCTTTTTCATGGTCTGATATTTTTTGTTATTTTTAATTTTGATGCAAACTTAACGATTTATCAGGCTTGTTCAAAAAGAAAATCAAACGGTGGCAGCCAGGGCACAGCATAATATTAATTAGTTTTGCGGCAATAATGAATGTCCTTCATCAAAAAAGTAAGCGTTACAACAAAACAATATCACCATCATGTTTATGAACAGAATAACAGCCCTATTGATTTTTATCTTGTCAGGCAGCACTGTTTTCGCACAAAACACTGATTATGTTAATGTTTTTATTGGTACCGACGGAACAGGTCATACTTTTCCAGGACCTTCGATGCCTTTTGGAATGGTGCAGCCCGGCCCTGATAATAGAGATCATGGATGGAATTACACCAGCGGCTATCAATATCAGGACACCTTTTTACTGGGTTTCTCACAGACCCGTTTCAGCGGAACCGGCATCAACGAGATGGGTGACGTACTTTTGCTGCCGTTTACCGGTCATGAAGATCAAACACTCAAAAACACCTACTTTAAACAAACCGAAACAGCAAAACCAGGATATTATTCGGTCATAAAAAAAGACAGCGTACATGTCGAACTTACATGCAGCGAGCGGGTTGCATTTCATCAATATACTTTTCCAAAAGGGAAACCAATACAGGTTTACACCGATCTGCAACATGGCCTTCGCTTTATTTTTGATGAAAACAATGCCCGGCCTCTGGTAACAGAAAGTGATGTTAACATCGATAACGACAGCACAATTTCGGGTTATTGTTCCACCGAAAACTGGGTAAAAAGGAAGTACTTTTTTGTAATCAGCTTTGATCGTCCATTCAACAAACATACCACCCTACCAAAAGCTAATGGCGAAAAGGCACCGAGATACATCCTCGAATTTGCCGAAAACCACGATTGCCAGCTAAAAGTAAAAATCTCGCTGTCGTCGGTTTCGGTTGAAGGCGCAATGCTTAACATGAAAACCGAAATACCACATTGGGATTTTGATAAAGTAAAAACCGATAACCTTGCCTGCTGGAACAGTTATTTAAGCCGGATTGAAATCGAAGCTCCGCCAAAACAAAAGGAAATATTTTACACCTCGCTTTACCACCTGTTTTTGCAACCATCTAATATTGCCGATGTTGACGGAAAATACCGGGGTGCCGACGATAAAATTTCCGAGGCTCCAAACCGTGAAAATTATTCAACCTTGTCCAACTGGGATATTTACAGAGGGGCTTTCCCGCTTTTGCAGATTCTTGCCCCCGAAAAGATTGATGGCATTGTTAATTCGATGCTTTTGCATCATAAAGCAGCCGGTTTTTTACCCATCTGGACGGCATGGGGACAGGACAATTACTGCATGATCGGCAACCACGCGATACCCATGATTTTGTCGGCTTACAACAACGGTTTTAAAGGTTTCGATAAAAATGAAGCCTTAAAGGCGATGACCGAAACATCAACAATTAGCCATATTAACTCCGACTGGGAGCTATACAACAAGTATGGCTATTATCCTTTTGATAAACTTGAAAACGAAGCGGTTTCGAGAACCCTCGAAAGCGGTTACGATGACTGGTGTGTTGCCGATATGGCCTCTAAACTGGGAAATAAAGAAGTTGCTGATGAGTTTTATCGAAGAAGTAATTATTATCAAAACCTCTTCGATCCCGGATCAGCATTTTTCAGAGGAAAAGACTCGAATGGAAATTGGCGGACACCATTTGATCCTTTAATGGCGACCTCGCCACTCAATAATCCCGGCGATTATACCGAAGCCAATGCCTGGCAATATTTCTGGACACCGGCACAACATGATCTTCCGGGATTGATAAATTTATTGGGTGGGAAAGATAAATTCACGGCAAAACTGAACCAGTTTTTTACGACAGAAGCCGAAAATCCGAATAAATTTCTCGGTCAGGAAGCCATGATCGGGCAATACGCCCATGGAAACGAACCCGGCCATCATGTAGTTTATCTTTATGCTTTTTCGGATGAACCCGAAACCGGGCAAAAATACATCCATCAAATAATAAACAACTTCCACAACAACACACCCGACGGGATGATTGGCAACGACGATTGCGGACAGATGTCGTCGTGGTATGTTTTATCAACTTTAGGATTTTACCCCGTAAACCCTACAAATGGCGAATTTGTTTTTGGTTCGCCCCAGGTAAAAATGGCCACGATCAATTTGCCTGATGAAAAGAAATTCGTAATCGAAGCGATTAATTTTTCCGACAAAAACATTCTCTCCAGGAACATACTTTTGAACGATAAGCGGGTTGATTCTCCATTTATAACGTACCGCCAGATTATGGATGGCGGAATTTTACAATTTGAAATGAAAAAATAATTACAATGAAAAGGATAATCTGTTTTTTACTCATCTTATTTCCAATTTCGATGAACGCGCAAAACAAACCGGAAAAACTTCAGGCACTGCCTTTTGGAAGCATAAAACCCGCCGGATGGGTTAAAATTCAGGTGCAAAGCGATATCGAAGGCTTCGTTGGTAACCTTGATAAACTTGTGCCTGATTTGATGAACGACCCGATTTACAGCACCGGAAGATTACAAAAAAACAGCAAAGCTAAAGATCTGGGTAACCTTAAAGAAGGCGATGCTGCCGGAGACGAACAATATAAATGGTGGAACTCCGAAACCCAATCGAACTGGTGGGACGGTTACATCCGGAATGTGTTTTTGCTTGACGATGAAAAAGGAATCGAAAAAGTTAACCTTTATATTCAGGATATTTTAGAAACCCAGGACGAAGATGGATACATCGGCATTTATTCACCTGAATTGCGCTATCGTTTTGATGGCGAAAATGGCGAATTATGGGCAAAAGCAACCTTGTATCGTGGCTTGCTGGCTTATTACGAAGCCACCAACGATCAAAAAGTATGGAACGCACTCATAAAGGCTGTTGATAATGTGATGCTCAATTACCCGGTTAATGCATCAAGCCCTTTCAGTTCGGGAAACAGTTTTAATGGCGGTGTTTCGCATGGATTGACTTTTACTGACATTTTAGAGAAAATGTACCAACTTACCGGGAATGTAAAATACCGGCAATATGCCCTGTTTTTGTATCACGATTTTTCGGAAACATATCAGTCGGAGGGTGATGTTCAGCTTACAAATATTTTGGATTCGGCTTATAAATTAAAATCTCACGGCGTTCACACCTACGAACATTTGCGGCCTTTAATTGTGGCAGCTTATGCTTCGGATGACAATGTTTTAAACAATGCTTTAAATATTTATCTCGCTAGAATAGCAAAAACAACCACTCCATCAGGCGGGGCTATTGGTGATGAATGGATTGCCGGACGCTCTGCCGATGCCACCCACACCGGTTACGAATATTGTTCGTTGCACGAATTGATGGACGGCTACACCATGTTGCTTCAAAAATCAGGTAAAGCACTTGTTGCCGATGATGCCGAAAAAATATTTTATAATGCAGCGCAAGGCTCACGAAACCCGGATCATTCGTGCATCGCCTATCTGAAGACAGATAATTCGTACGAAATGTTGGGGACAAAAAACGGCGAAGTCGAGGCCGACCGGAAACAGACAAGATACAAGTATTCACCTGCACACCAGGATGTGGCCGTGTGTTGCAGCCCAAATGCAGGAAGGATTACGCCCTATTTTGTTCAATCGTCGTGGATGAAGCAAGCTGATACCTTAGTTGCGACTGTGCTGATGCCTAATATTTTAAACACCACGATAAATAACAATAATATCCAAATCGAAAATGAAACCGGCTACCCTTACCAAAATAGTTTTGTATTCAAAATTAAGATGGAAAAACCCGCTACATTGAAGATAAAAATCAGAAAACCCGGTTGGGTAGAAGAAATTATTACTGATGAAACTTTTATGCTTGAAGGTGATTTTCTTGTTATCGAAAGGAAATTCCGGGAAAGTGATAACATTACCCTGGAATTTAAAACCAGTGTAAAAATCCATCAGGATAATAATCATGAAAAGTATTTTACTTACGGTGCCCTGGTGTTTGCCCATCCCATCCCTTCCAAGCAAATTAAAACGAAGGAATATTTGAAGGGATTTGATGATTTGAGCTACGAACCCCTAGATAACACACGCTATTTATTCTCCGAAAAAAATGATGCCATTTACAGAAAAGGCAGGATAGAAGCTGGTTTTATTAATGAAGCAACCAAAACACTTGAAATACTATACCTGGAACCAGTTGGTAAAACCATTTTGCGACAGACCACTTTTAGATGAAATCCGGATAGAAATCATTTTATCTGTCAGTGAAACACCATTGTTTTCCATCCCTCTGGAATACAATCCAAAATAACCGAAAAACAAAACCCGAAACATTCCTACTTTTGCATTTTATTTAAGATTAGAAAATTGATGGACTATAGTTCGGAACAGAAAGTAAAATTATCAGAAGTCGAAATAAATACCTGCATTTCGGTATTGGAGCATTTGCAGCAAAACGGTGATCAGCTTCTTCATTTGTCGGATGAGCAGTTGCTCAAACTCATGAAGGCCGCCGGGCAAATTACCCGCCCCGACAAAGCCGAGATAAAAAAGCGGAACAAGAGTGTAAAGGTTGCCCGGAAAATTGCCGAATATGCCCATAATCATTCGGCACGTGCGGCTACCAGCATCCGGAGTGCCCGCACAGCCAGTGTTTTTGAGGCACCTGCGCAGATTGCATCTCTCGAAGCGGAATCACCAACAGAGAAACGCTATCTTTCGTCGCCGCAGAATTGTTACGTTTGTAAAAAATTATACACCGAAATCCATCATTTTTACGATTCGATGTGTACCGAATGTGGCGACCTGAACTATGCCAAGCGTTTTCAAACCTGCGACATGACAGGCCAGATAGTTTTAATTACCGGGTCCCGTCTAAAAATTGGTTACCAGGCTACTTTAATGATGCTGCGTTCGGGCGCTACGGTGATTGCTACCACCCGTTTTCCGGCCGATTCGGCCATCCGTTATGCCAAAGAAAAGGATTTTGCGCAGTGGGGTCACCGGCTTCATATTTATGGGCTTGACCTGCGGCACATTCCCAGTGTGGAGTTGTTTGCTACATATGTTGAACAGAAATATGAGAGGCTTGATATCCTCATCAACAATGCAGCACAAACCGTAAGGCGTCCTTCCGGTTTTTATGCGCATTTGATGGAAAACGAGATGCTCCCGTTTCATGCGCATTCCAGCGAAGTTCAGCAACTGCTCCAACATCACCAGCAATGTCTGCACGAAATCGAAAATTTTAGTCAATCCGGCCTTCCATCACAAAAAGCATTGGCCGTAAACTGGAGCGGACAGGCCCCGGGGATTGGAATCAGGGCTTCTGCGCAACTTTCGCAGGTGCCCTATAAATTTGATAATTCAATCGAAGCCAGGGAAGTTTTCCCGGAAGGGAAATTAGATGCCGACCTGCAACAGGTCGATTTACGTAAAACCAATAGCTGGCGTTTAAAGCTGGGGCAAATCGAAACCCTCGAAATGGTGGAGGTACAACTGGTGAATTCGATTGCGCCCTTTGTACTGTGCAACCGATTGATTGCCCTGATGAGAAAAGATTTTACGGGCAAAAAACATATCGTGAATGTTTCGGCTATGGAAGGCAAGTTTCATGTGTTTATGAAAGCCGACCGGCACCCGCACACCAACATGGCCAAGGCAGCCCTCAATATGTTAACCCATACTTCTGCCAGCGATCTGGCTAAAGATGGCATTTACATGAATGCCGTGGATACAGGCTGGGTTACTGATGAGGACCCTGCCGAATTATCAAAACACAAGCAGCAGGTTTACGATTTTCAGCCACCGCTGGATATCGTTGATGGCGCCGCCCGTGTTTGTGATCCTTTTATCGACGGGATAAATACCGGCAAGCACTGGAGCGGCAAGTTTCTGAAAGATTATTTCCCGATTAGCTGGTAGGGCGTGGGTTTTTGCATCTGATCGTTAATTTATAATTTAAACAATAAAGTTATGATGAAGAATCAATCCGGACTTACGAAAAACGTTGTTGCAGGCTTTTCTAAAATAATCCTGACGGCAGCTTTCCTGCTTTTTTACGTTGGGGCGTTTTCTCAGGAAAAGAATTACGAAAACGAAAAATTTGT
>CAJATL010000054.1 GCA_903944895.1 uncultured Bacteroidota bacterium | reverse complement strand
TGCTTTGCAGATGCCAAACAATGAAACCCCTTCTTTGGAGGGAGCGCACAAGGGGCGAAGGGATTTCAAGGTATGGCCAAGGCCATAATGCCTGGATATGGCCTGTAAACATGCGGGTCCGCAGTCTTTCTTATCGTGTTGTAAAGTTTTTTGTAACATTTGCTTCTTTGATTAAATTATTTGACAAAAAAACTATCCTTGTCCACCTTTTGGTGGTTCAGTGATGGGTGGTGGGGGATCATCGCCGTCGCCACCAATAATTTTTTTCATCATTTCATCATCCAGAATACTGGCTTCCAATACAATTAATTTAGTTTCCATTTTGTTAAAAATTAAGTTTGTAAATTTGTGAACTAACAATTGAGGCGTCTCTACATACTTAATAGCAAAAAGCACATTTTGTCACCTCATTTTTAACAAAAAAGTTTAAAATATTTTTAAAATAAATACTTTCTGAAACCTAAAATAATGAATATCAGCCGAATAACAGGAATAGTTTTTTTGATATTTTTTTTTGTCAGCCATGCTGTTTGGGCACAGGAAGCTGCTGCAACCGACAGTTTTAATTATTATTATGCACGGAACAATTACGCAAAAGCTATCGGATTCTGGGAAATGTTTGGTAAAGACTGCAGGGATTTTGAATTGGTGAAAAATGCCGGTAATTGTTACTACTATCTGAATGAATGTGAAACGGCTATCAGTTATTACGAAAAGGCAAGGCATTTTATAGATACTGATGATAATGACAAACAAATTGTCATTTTGATGAATTTGGGAACTTCATATCAACAATTGAGGCAATTTGAAAATGCTAAAAAATATTTATTTGCTGCTAAAAGGCTGAATGACACTAAACTTTCAGCCATTACTCCCACCCTGATGATGAACATAGGAAGTTATTATCATAAAACAAATCTACCCGACTCTGCTGAAATCTACAACTTACTTGCCCTTAAATTATTCGTAAATGAGTTTGGTGAAAGCCATGAGAAAACTTTGCTGATGTACTCAAATATCGGGGAGTTTTACCAGAATAAAGGTGAAATTGAAAAAGCTTTGGTGTATTTTACAAAAGGATTGGCTATTGCCGAGGTCATGAAAAAAAATTACTTCATTTTTCTTTTAAATTACGATCTTTCATTTGTTTATTACAAACTCAAATTATGGGATAAGGCAATTTATTATTTCAATAAAACGCTCAGTTCGATTGATGAAAACAGTGTTAATTACAAAGCAGGTATCGAGAGCGCCCTTGCCTATTGCTATTCCAGGACAGACAGTAAAGTAGCGGAAGCAATGTTTTTTGCTAGCCTTGGAACAACAAAACAACCAGACACCAATGCCTACACTTATAATCTGATGTGTTATGGAAAATTCTTGGAGAACTCTAAAAAAAACAAATTAGAAGCATTCTCTTGTTACAAGCAGGCATTTTGGTTGCTTTGCTCAAAATATGGAAATTATCATGTTGTATTAAAGGATATTTACCTGTTACTTGGCGTTTCGTTGCAAAAACTTGATATTTATGATTCGTCGCTGTATTACTGTCAACGGGCTTTGTACTGCCGTTATCCGGAAATTGATACCAGTAATTATGCTTCCAATCCGACCGACCTGCACCTTGCCAACACCTGGCTCCTCGATCTGACAGGGCGCAAGCTTCAGGCGCTTAACAGCATGAGGCAACAGGAAATTACCCACGACTCCGCCCTTTCCATCA
>CAJATL010000053.1 GCA_903944895.1 uncultured Bacteroidota bacterium | reverse complement strand
TACAATGTTATTTCTTTAGCATCCTATCTGTTGCCAACCATTGCCAAAATTAGTGCGAAAAATATTTATTGCAACAAATTTTATCTGTATCATTTGCAAGGGGTTATCTTCGGTTGTTTTTTCATGCGGAATCGCTGATAAGCAGTTGTAAGAAATAAAAATACCAGAAAAGTCAAATTGATTTTTTTCATTTCGTTTTTTTTAGCTGAATGTAAGCATAATAGAATTTGTCAATTTCTGTTTTCTATTCAAACTAGTGATGAAAACAGAAGAATCTAACTATTAAAAATCAATGGTTTTGTTCAATTTCCGACTCAATTTTTTCTATTTTGCCTTTTTCAATTAAATAGTCAATGGAAGATTGCATTGATTGACTTTTCTTTTCATAAAGCGTAACCTTACCTTTATTATCAACCATTGATTCGAAATACTTAGTTTTTGCAGGATCAACAGTAATTGATTCACAGTATTCATCTGAATCTGACTTCAGACAAACATTAATAGGATCTCTATCTTGAGTGATGGTAGCTAAAAAATAGCTTTCGGGCTTTAAGCTACATTCCTTTTTTCCATTAATAAATAAACTAAGGTTTTCACCTTCAAATTTTTCGGTATAAAAAATCAATTTGGCGCTAATTTTTTTGGAATTTTGGATTTCCCCTAAATTATTGTTTGCACATTTGTCGTAATCCAGGACATACCTAAAGTTTTTATAATCAATCTTGGATATTCCTTTTTCGGTAACGTTTGGTTTTACAAGAGCTCCATTGGCTAAGTCAACAATAACACCCCACGGTACATAAATACCGCTAATAAGCCCGGTCCAGGTTACGATTGTACCTGCAAATGCCCAGCCTCTGAAAGTGTTTCTCGTAAAACTAAAAGTTTGTTCATCACAGCCTTCTTCTTTTACCATAATGGATAATCTTTTTGCCTGAGTCCGCTTGACTTTAAAAACCGCAGTCCCCTTTCCTTTTACCTCACCATTGCATGTAATGCTTGCGCTGGGATGATTGGATACCTCAACATGAGCCCAATATTTATTTCCCCCAACAATTGTGGCGCAACTTGTTAACAGACCGAAGGCCGAAATCAGAACTAAAGAATAGAAAACTTTTTTCATAATTTAAATTTCAAATTTTTATTACCCTTTGGCATTTGGGTTTTGCCCCGTTTTTTAAGTGGTTTCTGAACTCCACTTTTTGTAAATTATTGATTGTCACATGAGGTGGTTGGCCTCCTAAAACCAAGCTTTTATTATTATTTGAAGTATTTCTTTCTATTACTTTAAAACATTGCAGGTTCAAAGATATAATAGAATTTTAAATTTTCTGGCCAAACATGATGAAACCCTCAATTTTATTGACGAAACCGGTTTTTTGGGTTTTTTGATGGGAGGAAATTGTGTCATTTTTGGCTATTTTTTGGGGTGATTTTGAAGAAAAACACGGAGGCACTGAGAACACAGAGAAACACGGAGATTATTTTTCCATCTTCATTCGCAGCCGCTGCGCTGGTGTGGTAAAAAATAACACGGAGACACGGAGAACACTAAGATACACGGAGAATGGTTAAAAGAAAATCCATGCCTCCACGGTTTTTCATTCTTCATTCTAAATTCTTCATTCTAAATTCTTCATTCTAAATTCTTCATTCTAAATTCTTCATTCTAAATTCAAAATTCTTCATTTTATATTCTTCATTCTAAATTCTAAATTGGATATTTAAATACTTTTCTCTGTGTTCTCCGTGCCTCCGTGGTTTATATCCAAAGGTTTTATTTTCATGTTTTCAATCTCGTTTCTAAAATTTTCGAGGTTTTGGGGAGCTTCCTGAGAGACTATATTTAAGGCTATTCAAAATACATTTCAATTTGTTCCTTACCGGCTGTTGATAACATGAAGAAAAAGAACTCTTAAATAGCCCGGCAGAAAAATAAACACTGCTTTCAATGGCCATGACAAGAGTTTATTAGCCACAATTAACACTTCTTTACGTTTTTTCTCCAATTCAGCCTGAGCGAAATGAATTTCTGTCTTGGATAAATTTCTAATTTTTAATTCTGTCAAGGCTGCTTCAACAGCAAGGGGCTGATAGTCCTGGCTTTTGAGGGTTAGAATTTCGATCAATTCGGCATCTGTCCTTTCTTTCATTACCTCAACAAAAGGATTTACTGCTGTCTGTGCTTCGTTATTCATAGCCTGTGTATTTAAATATTCTTCATGATTACATCTTTGGCTGATCTCTATCCATGATGATCTCGCCTTGCGAAATGAGCAGTTCGCCGATTGCTTTGTCACCCTGATTCAAATCAATAAACTCAAAATGGGCGTAATTTCTGAATTCGGGCGCCAGGGCTTCTTTACAGTTTTCGATGTATTTATCGTAACCGCTAATCGTTTTGATGCCAATAACACGTGTTGCTTTCGGGCTATCCGTATTAATGTAATTGGCAGCCACGATTTTGCGGATACCAAAATCCCGTTCAAATCTTTTGGGCAAAACTTTCCGGTACGATTTTAAATCCCATTTATCTGGTTTTGCAAACAACTGATTTGTTTTGAGGTACTTAATATTCCTGTCGGCAAACCCTTGTTCATCGATGTTCAGCATGATATCATCTGTTACATCGAGGCCACCTTTTAAGTTAAATCTCAGGCAAGAAATGGTGTAAAATGGCCCCCTCGGAAAGAACCACCAGCCAAAAAGCCATGAAAGAAGGTTGTACTTTTTGCTATATTTTTTGATTTGATCAGCCTTTTCGACAAAAATCGCCGGTGAAAATCGCCAATAGGTCACAGCAAATATTACCGAAATCTGGTACTTAAACAT
>CAJATL010000052.1 GCA_903944895.1 uncultured Bacteroidota bacterium | reverse complement strand
GCTAATCAAACCATTACGGTGGGAGGAACTGTGACCGACGAAAACACAGGTTTGGCTGTGCCCGACCAGATGGTGTTTTTATATACCGACAGTACAGCGAATAATCCGGGTTATTTTAATATCGTTTATTCGGGTGCCAACGGTGTTTATGCTGATGTATTCGAAGTATCGGGAAATTCTCCGGCAGGATTTGTAAATATTTTTACTTTCGATTGCTCCGGCGTTGCCGAATTTCAGCAGCTACCTTACGGAAACGGGGTTTATAATCTCACCGCCGATTTCCAGATTTGCACCGGAAACATTCAGCCTTATGATTGCTACGCCGATTTCTGGTGGTGGCAAAATGAAGATTTGATGGTTCAGTTTCAGGACTATTCATGGCCCACACCAACAACCTGGGCCTGGGATTTTGGCGATGGACAGACTTCAGCCGAACAAAACCCGCTTCACCAGTTTGCCCAAACAGGACAATACCTGGTAACGCTTACCATTTTTGTCGCCGAAACCAACTGTACCTCAACCACGAGTTGGGAAGTATGGGTTGATAGTTACAATTACGATTGCCAGGCTGTTTTTTATTGGAATCAATCCTGGATGGATCCTTTGGCTGTAGAATTTTATGATTACTCCTGGTTTGTTCCGGGAACCTGGAACTGGCAGTTTGGCGACGGCCAGTTTTCGATGGAACAAAATCCTGTTCACACCTATGCCGAACCCGGTATTTACGAAGTTACACTAACCATCAATGGTGCCGATTCGTCCTGTTACGATCAGTACACCGAAATTATTTATCTCGAAGAGATACCTTATGGCTGCTGGGCTGATTTCGGCTGGTATCAGAGTGGGCTTTCAACGGTTCAGTTTCAGAATTTTTCGACCCCTCCAAATTCAAGTACTTTCTGGGATTTTGGCGACGGAACTTCTTCAACCGAACAAAACCCGGAACATGTTTTTGCGGGCCTGGGCGTTTATGAAGTTTGCCTGACGATCGGCGATCCAAATACAGCCTGCCAGGATACGCGTTGTTACGAAGTGTGGGTTGATACCACGAATTACATCGAATGCAAAGCTGATTTCTGGTATTATCAGATGGAAGACCTAAAAGTTGAGTTCCAGGATTTTTCGTGGCCGATGGTTTCAAGCTGGGTCTGGGATTTTGGCGACGGACAAACTTCAGCCGAACAAAACCCGATTCATCAATATGCCCAACCTGGCATTTATCCGGTTACACTCACTATTTTTGTTGAAGAAACTGGCTGCACATCAACAACATCGTATGAAATCTGGGTTGATGAATTTAATCCTGATTGCAATGCCTACTATTATTGGATCCAGTCCTGGGCTGACCCGCTGACTGTAGAATTTTACGATAATTCGTGGTTTGTTCCCGGATCCTGGTACTGGCAGTTTGGTGATGGTCAGGTTTCGATGGAACAAAATCCTGTTCACAGCTTTGCTGAACCCGGGATTTACGAAGTTACACTCACCATCAACGGCGCCGACTCGACATGTTACGATCAGTACACCGAAGTTATTTATCTCGAAGAGTTACCTTATGGCTGCTGGGCTGATTTCTGGTGGTATCAAAACGGGCTTTCAACGGTTCAGTTTCAGAATTATTCATTTCCGCCAAACTCGACCTCATTCTGGGATTTTGGTGACGGAACATCTTCGACCGAACAAAATCCTGAACATGTTTATGCCGGCCTTGGCGTTTATGAAGTTTGCCTGACCATCGGCGATCCAGCCATTGGCTGCCAGGATACCCGTTGTTACGAAGTTTGGGTGGATACATCAAATTACATCGAATGTAAAGCCGATTTCTGGTATTACCAGATGGAAAATCTAACTGTTCAGTTCCAGGATTATTCCTGGCCACAGGTTACTACATGGGCCTGGGATTTTGGCGACGGGCAATCATCAGCCGAACAAAACCCTGTTCATCAATACGCCGAAACCGGAATTTATCCTGTTATGCTGACCATTTTTATCGAAGAAACCGGCTGTACTTCAACTGCTTTTTATGAAGTTTGGGTTGATAATTATAATTATGGCTGTGAGGCTAAATACTTCTGGATGCCAGGCCCGCAAAACCCTTTAACCGTTGAGTTTTTTGATGCTTCGATGTACAATACCCCGGTAAGCTGGTTCTGGGATTTTGGCGACGGAAATACTTCCTACGAACAAAACCCGGTTCATACCTTTGCTACGGAAGATGTTTACCAGGTTTGCCTCATGATTTCAAGTCCTGACAGCTCATGTTACAGCCAATTCTGCAGTGCTGTTTATCCCGGAGGGGTTGTACCTCCGGACTGCATGAACGATTTCGAGGTATTTGACCTGGGAAATCTGACCTTTAGCTTCGAAGGATTTATTCCTTCCACAATGCCTTCCGAATTTTTCTGGGATTTTGGTGATGGCGCTGCAGGTCAGGGACAATCAGTAACACACACTTATTCAGAGCCTGGTTCTTACGCTGTTTGTCTGACGACAATGTCGTTTAACCCATCCGATAGTTGCTTCTTCACAAGTTGCAAAGGCGTTTATGCCGGTAACGGGAGTGGTTCGATGCAGGCTGGTTTTGTCATGCAGCCCGACAGTATGAATGTCATGGTTTATCATTTTTATGATACCTCAACCGGCAATCCGATATTTTGGATGTGGGATTTTGGAGATGGCTCAACCTCTACCGAACAAAACCCAATCCATGAATATGCAGCAACTGGCTGGTATGAAGTTTGCCTTACGATTATCGGCAATGGTATTACAGACACTTATTGTATTGGTTTTGAAATGAATGCCGGCGCATTAAATATCGCCGAACCAGGGAAACAGCTTTCGATTGGTGAAATTTATCCAAATCCAAACGATGGGAATTTTGATTTGAAAATCAGCCTGACTGAAAATAGCGCGTTGACTATTTCGGTAATTAATTATTTGGGTCAGGAAGTTTATTCACGAAGCGAAAACATGACCGCCGGTAACAACAATCTTAATATTTCATTTCCTGAAATACCTCAGGGCATATATAGTTTTATGATTACCAGCCAAAATCAAAAACTGACTAAAAAGTTTATCATCAGATAATTTCCCCCTCCACGTTTCTTTAATGAATTAACCGTCTTCAAGGAATTGAAGGCGGTTTTTTATTTTCCAAAACCAGCGTAAGATTTAACCTTTTCTGCAATCCGTTAACCGGATGCACACTTTTTGGCTTAAATTTGTAAACATTATGGTTCTGCTGTCGACTACGCAAATTATTGTAAAGCGATGACTTGTTAAATTCTGAATTATGAAAAATGTAATTTCTTCCTTCGTGTTAATTTGTGTTTCGTTGTTTGCGGCAGCCAGTCAAACCATCACAGTAGGCGGGACGGTGACAGACCTGAACACCGGTTTGCCGATGGCCGGACAAATGATTTTTATTAACGCCGACAATATTCCCAACAACCCGGATTATTTTAATATTGTGAATACAGGCATTGACGGAATTTACAACGATGTTTTCGAAATATCGGGCAATGCGCCGGCTGGTGTTGTAAATGTTTTTATCATCGACTGTTCCGGACTTTTACAATCTCAGCAACTTCCTTTTGGAAATGGAAATTTTAACCTCATTGCCGATTTCCAGATTTGTACCGTGAACATTGTGCCTTACGATTGTTATTCGGATTTTGGCTGGTGGCAAAACACCAATTTAATGGTGCAGTTTGAAGATTATTCATGGCCTGCCCCAACAACCTGGTTATGGAATTTTGGCGACGGACAATCTTCGACTGAACAAAACCCGGCTCATCAATATCCGGAAACCGGATTTTATAATGTTTCGCTTACGATTTATGAACAGGAAACCGGCTGTGCATCTACAACAAACTGGTCGGTTTTTGTTGAGAGTTACAACTTCGGTTGCCAGGCAGATTTTTTCTGGAATCAAACTTTGGAAAATCCTTTAATGGTCGAATTTTATGATTACTCCTGGTTTATTCCGGGAACCTGGAACTGGGATTTTGGTGATGGCCAGTCTTCTTCAGAACAGAATCCGGTTCACACTTTTAGCGAACCAGGTGCTCACGAAGTTAAACTCACTATTTACAGCGACGATTCGACCTGTTATGATTTTTACACCGAAGTAATTTTTGTCGATAATTTCCTGAACGGATGTAACGCCGACTTTTGGTATTATCAAACCGGCATTTCGACCATGCAGTTTCAGAATATTTCCTACCCGCCAAATGTAATTTCCACCTGGGATTTTGGGGATGGAACCACTTCATCTGAGCAAAATCCGGCGCATGTTTTTGAGGGTTCCGGGACTTTTCAGGTATACCTCATCATTGGCAATCCAGCTTTTGGCTGCCAGGATATTCGCTACGATGAAGTTTTGGTTGATACCGCGCTTTACCTGAATTGCACTGCTGATTTTTACTGGTGGCAAACGGACGATTTGTCCATCCTGTTTCAGGATTATTCCTGGCCAAATCCCTCGTCCTGGGCATGGAATTTTGGGGACTTCCAGACCTCATCTGACCCAAACCCTGTTCATCAATATCTTGAGCCGGGGACTTACTCCGTTTCGCTGACCGTTTATGTTGCCGAAACCGGATGCACAACAACCACAACCTCTGAAGTTTTGGTCGAAAACCTGAACTTCGATTGCCATGCCCTGTATTTTTGGAACCAATCCTACATTGAGCCAAATGCTGTCGGATTTTTTGATTTGTCGATGTTTACGCCCGGAGCCTGGAGTTGGGATTTTGGCGATGGAAATTCTTCTGTTGAGCAAAATCCGGTGCACGTTTACCCCGCACCAGGAACCTACGAAGTTACACTCACCATCAATAATGCTGATTCGACTTGCATCGACCAGCACACCGGTCTTGTAGAAGTGGAAAACTTTCCATACAGCTGTTTTGCCGACTTTTACTGGTATCAGACCGGTACTTCGGCAGTTCAGTTTCAGAATATTTCATACCCGTCAAATGCGGCCTTTTTTTGGGATTTTGGCGATGGCACCACTTCCGAAGAACAAAATCCCGAACATCAGTTCGGCGATACCGGGATTTACCTGGTTTGCCTCACCATAACAGATGATGAATTGATTTGTACCGATAGCCGTTGTTATGATGTGCCGGTTGGCGGGAATATTGCATGTGAGGCCGGTTATTACTGGATTCCAGACTTCGAATTACCGCTCACCATCGCGTTTTATGATATGTCGGTTTACAATGGCCAGGTAAGTTGGTTTTGGGATTTTGGCGATGGAAATTCATCCAACGAACAAAATCCCGTTCACACTTTTTCTCAGGAAATCACGTATCAGGTTTGCCTAACCGTTTCTTCGCCCGAAAGCGGCTGCTACAGCCAGTTTTGCGGTGGAGTTACTATTGGTGGCACAATTCCGCCTGAATGTTTCAACGATTTTACGATGATTGCACAAGCCGATCTCACCTTTGCCTTTGAAGGATTTTTACCCAATTCGAGCCTGGCTGATTTTTTCTGGGATTTTGGTGATGGCGCTTCAGGAATGGGGCAATCGGTTACACATACATTTGCAGCGCCGGGTTCATACGCGGTTTGCCTTACTACCTTTTATCCGGATACCGGCGACAGTTGTTTTTTTACGAGCTGCAAAGGTGTCAATGCCGGGAATGGAAATGGTTTGATGCAGGCTGGCTTTGTCATGCAACCCGACAGTTTAAATGGAATGGCCTATCATTTTTATGATACTTCAACAGGTAATCCGGTTTTTTGGATGTGGAATTTTGGTGATGGTACGATTTCGACTTACCAGAACCCAACTCACGAATACACTGTACCTGGCTGGTACGAGGTATGCCTTACCGTAGCCGGGCAAGGTTTGACCGACAACTATTGTGCTGGGTTCGAAATGTCTGCCGGACCTTTGAATATTTCAACACCCGAGACTTTGTTTTCGTCAGGAGAAATTTTTCCAAACCCCAACAATGGAAGCTTTGAATTAAATGTTGGTGTGACCTCCAACATTGAATTGACTATGTCGGTAATCAATTATCTGGGTCAGGAAGTCTGTTCACGAACCGAAAACATGATGGCCGGCAACAACAATCTTAAAATATCACTTCCCGAATTGCCTCAGGGAATTTATAGTTTGATGATTTACGGCGGGAATCAAAAGTTGTCCAAAAAGTTTATTATCAGGTGATTGTCCCCTCCCCGAATTCTTTAATGAATTAACCGTCTTCAAGGAATTAAAGGCGGTTTTTTATTAATAACCAGGCTTTAGAAACAAACTTTGCTGATAAAAAAATCCATCAGGCAACCATTTATTATTAGCCTGTCTAAGAAATGGAGACTGGTTGAATTACGATGTATTTAAATTCCATTTCAAATCGTTCTTTCAAATATTTAAATTTTAATAACTGCTAAAATTATCAAACAACTGCTGATATCCTTTAGCACTTGGTTTTTTTGATGCAAAAGATTTAATTTTTTTTGCGGGGTCACCTCTCAGCATTTGCAGGAAACCATTTTTGTTTTTACGCTCAAATTGCTTTTTTCATATGGTTTTTTAACTCAACATCAGCAATTGAATCCGGGAGGATTCCCCCAAACTTCATTTTACTCATCAGCTCATTTACTGATCCTTTTTAAGCGTTTTATAAATTTTTATTGAGCATCAAAAAATCACATCATCAACCTGGTTCCATCTTTCATTTGGTTTTTGCGAAGAGCAACTTTACTTAAAGGTTGCTCTTTGTTTTTAAGAGCAAGACGTTTCCTTTTAACGCTTCTTTAAACTTCCAGTATTTTTGACCAAAGCGTCACATAGTACTTTCGATCGTTGAATTTTTACGAGAAGTTGCGTAAGCTTTTCTATTTTTGTAAAAAATTGAAGTATGATTACCTTTTTTATTTCAGTAGCGGCGCTTATTCTGGGTTACCTCCTTTATGGCAAAGTAGTCGAAAAAGTATTTGTAATTGATAATAACCGCCCCACTCCGGCTATGACGATGGCCGATGGTGTTGATTTTGTCCCGTTGAAATGGCCAAAAATTTTCCTGATACAATTCCTGAACATAGCTGGTTTAGGTCCTATTTTCGGCGCAATTGCCGGGGCAATGTGGGGACCAGTGGCTTTTTTGTGGATTGTGCTGGGATGTATTTTTGCAGGTGCTGCTCACGACTATTTTTCGGGTATGATGTCGCTAAGAATGGGTGGAAAAAGCATTCCGGAGATTGTTGGAAGCATCATGGGAATCGGCACCAAGCAGTTTATGCGGGTTTTTACAGTGGCTATGATGATTTTGGTCGGAGCCGTTTTTATTATGGGGCCGGCAAAAATTTTGTCAGGACTTACTCCCGGACTTCTTGATGTAACTACCTGGGCTGTGATTATCTTTATTTATTACGTGCTTGCTACCTTGTTGCCCATTGATAAACTCATTGGCCGCATTTATCCGTTTTTTGGCTTTGCAATTCTTTTTATGGCTGTGGGTATTGGCGGAATGATGATTTATAATGGATTGCCAATCCCTGAACTTACACCGGCAAATTTTACAAATATGAATGCTGAAGCCGATAAATTCCCGGTTTTCCCCATGTTGTTTGTTACCATTGCCTGCGGGGCAATTTCAGGATTTCACTCTACACAATCTCCGTTAATGGCGCGATGCATCACTCAGGAACGCTATGGCCGGCGCGTGTTTTATGGGGCAATGATTACCGAAGGCCTTGTAGCCATGATCTGGGCTGCCGTTGCGATGAGTTTTTTTGGTGGTGTGAACGAATTAAATACCGTAATGGCCGAACATAAGGGCAATGCAGCCTGGATCGTGAATGAAATTTCAAATTCGCTGCTTGGAAGGTTTGGGGCTATTCTGGCGATCATCGGTGTTGTAGCTGCGCCCATCACTTCCGGTGATACGGCTTTCAGAAGTGCACGACTCATCGTTGCTGATTTTCTCAAACTTAAACAGGGACCCATAAAAAACCGGCTTTATATTACTGTTCCGCTGTTTGTTGCTGGTTTTGTGCTTACCCAGATGGATTTCGCCATAATCTGGCGATACATGGCATGGTCCAACCAAACCCTCGCCACCATTGTTTTATGGTCGATTACTGTTTACCTTGCGCTAAACCGGAAATTTTACTGGATTATGCTGATCCCTGCCATTTTTATGACCTCAGTGGTTACTACCTACCTGTTTGTCGCTCCGGAAGGACTTAATATGGCTGTTTTTACAGGAACAATTATTGGAATCAGCATTTCTTTAATAGCTTCCTTATTTTTCTTTTTATGGCTTTATCGGATTCGTAATAACAAACTTGATGTAGCTTATTTAAATAATGCAGCTTCAGATGCCAGGGATTTTATCAGGAAAGAATAATATTTTGTGTTGTCGCATTTTTCCTATTTTTGACCAAAAAAACATTTCACATGAAAATCGAAAAAACTGAAATTAACGACCTGCTGATTATAAAACCTGCCGTTTTTGAAGACGAAAGGGGATACTTTTTTGAATCGTACAATCGTGATAAATTCCTGGCACACGGCATTGATGTAACTTTTATTCAGGACAACGAATCGCGTTCGATGAAAAATGTGCTCCGCGGCCTGCACTTTCAACGACCGCCATTTTCACAGGGAAAATTAGTACGGGTAATGCACGGCTCTGTGCTCGATGTAGCTGTTGATCTGAGGCAGGAATCGCCAACTTATGGAAAATGGGCGTCCATCGTACTCAGCGACAAAAACAAATGGATGTACTGGGTTCCGGCAGGCTTTGCCCATGGTTTCCTGACCCTCGAAGATCATACTGTGTTTTTTTATAAATGCACCAACGTTTACGATAAAGCCTCCGAAGGCAGCATCAGATGGGATGATCCTGACCTTGGCATTGACTGGGGAAAGGACATTCATCCGGTTTTATCTGAAAAAGATAAAATATCGCCTTTGTTTAAAGATTTTATCAGCCCGTTTTAGCTTTCCGAAACCCTAAATTTAATCCAATGAAGAAAAATCTGTATTTCTCTGTCGGTTTTTCGCTTTTGGCAGTTGCCATACTGTTTTTCTACCTTGCATCGGGCCAACAAAAGCCATCAGATGAATCATTTCAACAGGGGCAATCCATCTTTCCTCCATTGATGCCAGGCATACAACATCCCGTTTATAGCGTCACAATCCCTGATTCGGTTAGTTTTTGCGGCGAACCTGCACCACTTGATGTTTTTTATGTGCGCGAATATCTCGACCGTGAGCTAAATGTAAACACCTACTGGCATTCGGCAACAATCATGATTCTAAAACGCGCCCATCGCTGGCTCCCAGTAATTGAACCCATTCTGGAAAAACAGGGCATTCCCAACGATTTTAAATACCTGGCACTTATCGAAAGTGGACTCGAAAATGTAACATCACCTGCAGGTGCAACGGGTTTTTGGCAAATTTTAAAAACTACCGCAAAAGAGCGTGGCCTCGAGGTTAACGACTTTGTTGATGAGCGTTATAATGTTGAAAAATCCACTTTGGCGGCGTGTAAATATTTTAAAGAAGCCTATTCGAAATTTGGTAACTGGACACTGGTGGCAGCGTCTTACAATACAGGAATGGCAAGGATTTCGGAAGAACTGAAAAAGCAAAAAGTAAACAATTATTACGATCTCATGCTCTCGGTCGAAACTACCAGGTATTTATTCAGGATTTATGCCATTAAAACAATTTTCCTCCAACCTGAGAAATTTGGCTTTTACCTGAAAAACGAAGATTTATATCCTCCGATTCCTTCAACAACAGTTACAGTTACTACCCCTATCACAAACCTGGTTGACTATTCCAAAAGCATGGGCATAACCTACAAAACGCTCAAATATTTCAATCCCTGGCTACGCGAAAACCAACTGCCAAACGCCTCCGGAAAGGAATATTCAATAAAAATACCGCTTGATCTTACTTTAAGCCATTCAAAATTGATGGAACGACAGGCTGCACCTCCACAAAATTACAAGTAATTTAAGCTATGAAAATCGGGATCATCATCGAAACAAAAGAGTTTGAAAAAGCATGGAATGTTTTCAGAAATGCCGTGACTTCAAAAAAAATGGGGAATGATGTTAAAGTTTTCCTGATGGGAGAAGCCGTGGAATGTGAAGGGCTGACTCACGAAAAGTACAATGTTGACGAGCAGTTAAAACTTTTTGTCGCGGCAGGTGGCAAAATTCTGGCATGTGGGACTTGTCTGAAATCAAGGCAGTTGAACGAAACTGATAATTGCCCCCTTTCGACGATGATCGATTGTGTGAATCTGGTAATCTGGGCCGATAAGGTTGTAACTTTCTGATCTTACAAAGAAAGCTTTAAAAACAAACTCGGCGTAAATGGCAAGGCCTCTTCCTGAATATTTATGGAGTTTAGTTGCGTGAGCGGAATCCGTGTAAAATTGGAATATTTGATGTTTTCGGTATCTAAAACATTCAAAACCGAAATGCCGGTTTCGACAGCCATTTTCTTAACAACAAATTTATAGATGACCGAGGCATCGAGGCGGCTGTAGGTGTAGTTTTCAGGTGTAGGATTCATAACCGAGTAGGGATTTCCTGGAAAACCGGAACCAAAAACATAATCGGCCGAAACATAAAAAGGGTTCAAATCGATCAGTGCGGCACATTTCAGCTCGTGTTGCTGATCCTGCGGCGCCCGCCGGTAATCATCCTGAGCGAAGTATGAAAATTTTTCTTCGGTTCTCCCCAGCGAGTACGACATCCAAAATGAGTTTCCACCCAGGTCTTTTTGAACATAAAAATCGACGCCGTAGCTCTGACCGTTTCCTTCGTAAATGTCTTTTTCCTTTTTCCAGTAACGGTTTACATAACGCGTGATGCCTTCGGTAGTTTTGTAATATCCTTCGAGGCTAAAAGTAAAACCATTTTGGTGATAGGAGCTGCCCAGCACAAAATGCGAAGCCCGCAACACCGGCACTTCCACGTTGTCGCAGGTTGTCCAGATGTAGCGGAAATTCCCGTTTTCGTCAACCACCGAGCTTTTCGAAATAAACTGATTATATAATCCCCACGCTGTGTTGAGCTTCCAGAAATCATCGATAAAAAAGGAAGCCGAAAGCCGTGGTTCAACATAAATCCTGTTGAGATTTGTGGCATAATTCATCCTGAATCCAGCTTTGACTTCATAATTCTTTTGGGATGAAATGATATCCTGAAAAAACAAATAAAGCCGGTCGGCGCTGTTGCTGATGTCAACCTGACGGACATTCAGCGAATCTTCGATCAGCGAAGCAGCATTATGCACAAAGCCCACTCCGGTTTCGAACCTGTGATTTTCGTTTATCAAAATCAGATTTTCTGCCTGGGCAGTAATTTCCTCAAGGCTGTTCCTGGTTTGATCGTCTTTGCGTAGAAGATCCTGGTTATTCGGTGTTAAGAGGTGAAGGTTATCCGAAAACCGGGGAAATATGCCTGAATATCCGAGTGTAAACTTCGTAGTGTTGCCGTTTTGCCAGTTTTTCCCAAAAAATACCGATGCACCCATTTGCGTATTTTCCTCCGCAGTGTTCTTGATCAATGTTCGCCGGCCAAATGGCTGATTGATGGTGTAGGTATAGGTATCGTTTCCGCCGTACAGACTGATAAAAAACAGGTCGCCGTTATCGTTGCGGTTCGAAAATTTAACGTTAAAATCGCGAAACGCATAATCCGGGACAACTTTTAATTCGGTCTCGTTTGCGGTATCATTTTCCGGATTTCGCTTACCGTAAACATTCAATTGATAAGGATCGTAGAGGTTGTAAAAGGTCTGCCGGAAAGCAACCAACAGTGAGCTGTTTTTAAATACCGGCGTTTCAACACTTCCGTTGAAGATAAGGTTGCTGATGCTCAGATTAACCGAAGGTTTGAGCATATTGCCGTTTTTGCCGGTGATATTTACGATGCCGCCAACACGGCCGCCAAATCCTGCATCAAAACCACCTTTGTAAATTTCGATGTCTTTGGCAACAAAAGCGTTGATGGGACCAATGTTGTCGTTAAAATTTTTAAGTCCGTAAACGGTAAAACCATCAAACAAAACCTGGCTGTGGCCTTCGTAGCTTCCCCAGATGATGAGGTCGTTGGTGCTTTCGCCGGAGGCCAGAATCCCCGGTTGCAGGCGCAGCAGGTTATACACCGAGTTGTCGCTGCTTCCCGGAAGAAAAGTAGCAACCTTGTGATTGAGTTTCGTCAAACCGGGCTCATCGCCGGTTTGTGTTGCTTTTTCGATGACCTTAGCTGTAATTTCGATTTCGGAAAGCGGAAGGCTGGCTGATGATAACTCAAATATATGATTCACTCCGGCGCCCACGATAGTGTCCAGCACATAAAATCCAAGGTAGGAAATCTTCAGATTAAAAATGCTGTCGGCCTCACTGATAAACGAAAAACTGCCACCGAAATCGGCGGCAACTTTATAATTGTTTATCAATAGTTGGGCATAAGGCAGGGGTTCGGAGGAGCCGGTTTCGACAACCTTGCCGGCGATAAGAAATTTTTTGGGAGAAGGCTGTTGAGGTTTTGGAAATATCAGGAAAACGTCATCTTTTTTTTCAAAAGCCAAAGGTAGCCCTGAAAGCAATGCCTCAACTGCCTTTTCAGGTGTAATGAAGCTTCCGCTGATCGTCACTTTAAAGGCAGATAAAAGCTCATCATCAAACGAAAACCGGAGGTTGTAATCATTGCGGAGATCAATCAAAACGGCGTTTAAAGGCTTATTGGCGGAGACAATTCCGATACTTTGCGAAAATGCCGTCGTAGCCAAAAGTGAAAGTATGAATAAGCAAAAAAGAAATGTCCGCTTCACCTGTTATTTGTTTTGGAAAACCAGATATGAACCGTCGGTCTGCTTCGTAAAGCTTAGCCCAAAAGGTTTGCACACCAGATCCAAAACGTCGTTAAGCGGCTTTTCGTTTGTAAAATTCCCGGTGTAGAAAAATTCCTTTTCGGTTTTGAAGAAAACGGGAACCTGATAAGCCCGGCTGATTACCGCAAAAACCTGGGTGAGTGGTGTACCGGTGAACAAAAACTCATTGTCGTTTTCGTTTGAAGGCTCGTTTGGGTGGTTTATTTTCTTTACAATCGAACCATCAGGCCCGACAACGGCACGTTCGTTGGGATCGAGAAAAACGTATCCGTCATTTTTCGAAACTACCTTTACCCTTCCTGTAAAGCAGGAAACGCGGTATTGGTCGTTGCGCGAATAAACAGTAAAACTTGTGCCCAGGACTATGGTGTTTCCCAACTTCGAAGTAACATCGAATTTCCGTCCTTTTTCGACCTTGAAAAAACCTTCGCCTTCAAAACTAACTTTTCGTGAAAATTGCCACCAATACGGGTGATAAGTCAATGTGCTGCCGGCATTGATTTCAACGGTGGAACCGTCGGGAAGCAGAGCGGCCATGTTTTCTCCGTTAAGGGAAGAAATCGTGGTTGAGTATAATCTCAAAAACAAACTTATCCCAACCAGAATGATAATTACGGCTGCTGCACTCAGCTTGTAAATCATCGGAATCAAGCGTCTGTTCCTGGCTTCGGGCATTTCGTCGATCTTTGCAGAAAGCGCTTCCCAGGCCTGATTTTTAGACTTCTCCCAGGGAATTTCCATCTTTGCAAAAAGCATGATCGAATCGTCCTCGGGTTGATCTGATGGATTGATATGTAATTTTATTTCATTCATTTAATTTTCGATAAACTTCTTTAAAAAAGTGAGCGCAAGATTCATCCGCTTTTCGACAGCTTTTACGCTTAAACCAAGCTGGCCGGCAATTTCGAGATATTTAAGCCCGTCCATCCTGCTCATTAAAAAAACGGTCCGCTGATTTTCAGGTAAGATTTTTAAGGCCTGTTCGTACCGGCTTTTAAGCTCTTTAAACTGCATCTGATCTTCCGGCGAATCATCCAGGATGCCGGGTTTAAAGGTCATCGAAAAATCGAGTGCCAGCTTTTCCCTGCGATAACGGCTGATAAAAATATCCCCTGCAATTTTAAGCAACAAGCCTTTGATGTTTTTCACGTCGGGCTGCAATTGCTTTTCCCAGATTTTTAAGAACGTTTCCTGCGCAACATCAGTAGCCAGTTCGGTATCGCCGGAGCGATAATAAACATAGCTGCGAACCGCATCAAAATGTGTATCAAACAACGCTTTAAAAATTTCCTTTGTCAAACAAAAACAGGTTAAGGTTGAGGTTAAGATTGAGAGTTAGGTTGAGGTAAAACCTAATCCCATTTGGGCGGGATTAGGTTTTTGTTTCGAATATTATTGTCCGCCTGGTTTTCTGCGGCCAATGATGATAATTTTTGAAACGCCGTTGATGGTAAGCGTTGCAAACCGGTCGCATTCGCCATCGCCATAATCCAGCGTTCCGAAAACTTCACCGTTTTTGCTCATCGTAACAAGACCCTGGACGATAAACCTGCAGTTGCCATGTCTGACAAGAGGTTCAGTAATTTCCTTCAGATAGGTGATACCTTCGCTGCCAATACCTTGAACAAAACCTGTAATTTCGATCACGTCATCCGAGGGATCAAACTGGGTTTCGAGGCCGGCAACCCATTCCCGCTGCCTCTCTTCGGTGCGTGTGAGCGAAATGCTGTCGGCAAAAGTATAGGTAAGTTCGCCGGTAACAGTAAAAATGCGCTGGGTAAGGTTGTCACCGGTAAAAACCATGGAGGTATTTCCGGCAATATTTATCGAATCGATTGCGAAATCGTCGAAGGTAATAAGGCGTGTAGCGCCATTGGTGCGCGGTGGAGCCGACATATTGATGATGATGATCCCGCTCAGGACGCGGCCATTATTTAAAACTGTGGAATCGCCATAATCGAGTGTGATGGTTTTGGGATATCCATTATTTGGGCCTGAAACAATGGTAATGTTGGGGCAATGTCCCCACCTGAAACGTCCGCCGAAAGCATTGTGATTGATGTGCCACTGATGCCAGTTAGGATTATTTTCGGCTGGAGCAAGCGAATCCACGGCAGTGGTAAAAAAATCGACTTCATATTCCGAAGCATCAGAAACATCATCCACAGCAGCATCTTTCATTACCATTGTTGCTTCGGTAGTTGTGTCGGTATTTGCAGGATCGTTGTTGTCGTCATTTTTGTTACAGGCAAAAAAGGTGACTGCCAGAACGATGAGCGCACTTAAAAACATTGTCTTTTTCATGATTAAATCTTTTTGATAAATAAAATTGTTTACAAAGTTAAACCGCATGAGGTTGGTTTTACCCTACCGGATAATTAAAATAATTTTTGCCTGGCAAATCCTCAAAAAGTCAGCATGAAACTTCAGGTTTACTCACCTCCCGAAAAATGGAAAATCGCAATATTTAAGGGCGCAATCGGAATTATGAAGTTTTAAGCCCATTTCAGGAATTTTTAACGCCGGAATGTTGTGGCACTTCAGATTGCTTTATCTGGTTTGATTTTTACATTGGGCTTTGCCCATAGCCGTCAGGTTAAGCCCAAAATCCTGCTATTTTCAATAGCCCGGTCCGCCAGACTTCGGCGTGAGCTCAGTCGAACGATGGCAGATTGGGATTGTTGGAATCTCCAACGCAAAAAACCAAGGCGTTTACACCTCTTTTCATCAGCCGATTCCTGTCCTTTGAAGGTCGTAAACAACCTGGTGGTTCATGGCCGCTCATCTCATGTAACCCAGGGCTTCAGCCCTGGGCTATTGATTCTTTTCCAAAACAAGCATTGTTATGATTTCTTAACCTGACTGCTTTGGGCTGAAGCCCTGGGCTATGGATTCTTTTACAAAACAAACTTAGATCTCACCTCCTAACCTGACGGCTATGGGCAACGCCCCGGAATAAAAATCCCGAAAAATCCAATCAGGCTGTAAGCCTGAATTAAATTATTGCGAATTTACGAAGTGAGCGGCAAATTCGCCTTGACTATGATTTTATAGACCACATAAAATGATGCTGCTTTATGAAATGGGTCAGTAAGTCAAAGACTGCCAATCAAGAAATTTGAGCAGGGATCCTCGTAACGGGCAAAATCCGATCACCCCATAAAAATGTTGGGAATTACTCTGAAATCAAGGATTTTGATGAAGTTAAAACATTACAGCAAAAACGAAACTTCTGAAAGCTCCCTCCCAATTTGCTGAACGCCTTGAAGGATTCGTTTTGTTTGCATTGCGGAAGGTTTTTTAATCCCTTTGATGTACTGGCTCAACAAACTTTGGTTCATTCCGATGCGCTGGCTTAAAGCCTTTGCATTAATCACCTTGTAAAAAGCAAAAAAACTCTCCAAATCGTATTGAAACTTAATTTCATCTATGGCGTAAATTATACCTTTTGTCTCAAAAGCTAAATTTACAGCCTCCAGAATATTGTCCTTAAGTTCCTGGAATGTTTCGCCCTGCGTGGCAATAAAATCGCTGCCAATTTCAACATGCGCGCTATACCCGGAATCTTCTTTTATGACATTCATTTTAATTGAAGGCTTTTTCATCTTTTTGGCGTTTTAGGTTTGCTTTTTTAAGTATGGCCTGAAGCAATCCTTTTTTTACTTCAGCCGAGCCATGAAACGGAATTGATAAACTCCCGTCTTTTGAAGGATGTTTCATGATAACGTGGCTTCCTGCCTGCCGTTCAATCAACCAGCCATCGCTTTGCAAAAATCTTATCAATTCGCTGCTTTTCATGATTCTTTGTTCCAGACAAAAGTAATATATTTATTACTTTATAGATTATTAAAATTTCGCAAATGAGGTGATGTCTTTTGAAAATTGTTTACAACCAATACATGATTAAACCATAAACAGGCTTCTGCTATTAATAAAAATCGGGTAAAACCACTCACTGGCACTGAAGTTTTTGAATTTTATAATAAGTCAGACTTCGGCGTGAGCTCAGTAGAACGATGGCGGATCAACCCAACGCTGGTAGGTTAATAAAGGAATAAAGCCATTTGACATAGAGAATAATTTCAACGGATAAGTAGTGTTATATTTTCCAATAACCGTCCGGCTCTTACTATTGAAATGATGAAAAGGGAAATTTTTTCTATTTGATTATTTTATCGATCAATTAACACTATTATTCAACAGGTTAACGTATTGTATCCATAATTTTTTCGATTAACTTGTTGTAGGCTTCCGGGGAAAGTTTTGACACGACGTTTTTGATTAGCGTCTTTTCTTAAACAAAGATTTTGTGAAAGCGGATGTAGCTTTTTACCGGTAAACTTAAACTAAGATCACCGGGAAATATTTCTAAGCTAAGTCCGTCATTTTTTTGTTTGCTTGTAATTTGAACTATGATAGCATCGCCGGTTGAATGAACGGCATCATTTGAGATTACTACTGCCGGTCGTATCCGGTATCCAACATTGTCGGTAAAAGGAACAGGAATAACAATTATGTCACCTTTTTGAATTTCCATAATTATTTCTCTGATAGATTATTTGCCCAATCATCATAAACATTATCTTCCTCGCTGCCCCATTCTTTCATCAGACTGCTTTCAGACAGTCTTTCAAAGGGGATTTCCCGATAGTCCTCGATAATTCTTACACTTTGCACACTATTCATGTCTTCAAGGATTTTCTTGATAAATAATGCGGCTTCAGCGTCTCTTGGTGTAACGATTACAGTTTGCATTTTTACTTTTATTCAAAATTACGAATTATTCTATTTATCAATTCAAGATTATGGACTATCATACAATTTGATTCTCCAATAAAAAAAAGGAGACCTTCCGATCTCCTCTTCCTGAGCCACCCATGGGACTTGAACCCACGACCCGCGCATTACGAATGCGCTGCTCTACCAACTGAGCTAAGGTGGCATTCCTTATTCAGGTTGCAAAAATAGATTTTTTCGGCATTTAAACGCCAAACTTTTTAGGAAATCTCCGCAAGAAAAATATCCTTCGTGCTCATTTCAGGCCGGGCCTTGAACAACGCCTCAAGACTGATTTTCCCAATTACATAATTAAATCCTTCGGCATAGTGCTGTTCAAGGATGCTCTCGAAACCAAAAATATCCAGGTCCTTTTTATCCGTAAAACGCAGATAAATTTTTACAGCATGATCGTTATCAAGCTTAAGATCAGGTTGCTGTTTCATCTTTTTATATTCATACCGATAATTGTAACCCCGCGCCGTGATGTCGGAAAGTACGGCAGAACCCGTGGGAAAACCGCCTGCACCTTTCCCGAACATAAACTGTTTATCGTAAAATGCACCTTTGATCACCACCCCGTTAAACTCGTCTTCGACATTAAAAATGTATTTTTCGGGTTTAACAAACATCGGCAACACCGACAGGCTTATTTTGCCAGGCCCGGTTTTGAGGACCCTTGCCACAAGTTTTATTTTGCTGCCCTTTTCTTTCGCGAAGCCAATGTCGTTTTCGGAAATTTTAGAGATTCCTGAATGAAAAATCCGTTCGGGAGCAATGTAAACCCCAAAAGCATGAACCGTGATAATCACCAGTTTGTAAAGCGCATCAAGCCCTTCGACATCGTAAAAAGGGTCGCTTTCGGCAAAACCCAGTTCCTGGGCACCGAAAAGTGCTTCCCGGTAATCGAGGTTCTGGCTGAACATCCTGGATAAAATATAGTTGGAACTTCCGTTTAAGATTCCGGTGACGCTCTGCAGCAAATCGTTGTCGTAATATTCCTCCAGGTTGCGGATAACCGGGATGCTGCCACAGGCGGAAGCATCATAAAGCAGGCCCACCCCGTATTTGTTCTGTATGTCGATTAACTCGGGCAAATGAACGGCAAGCATTTTTTTATTGCCCGACACCACACTTTTCCCTTTTAGAAGCGCAGATTTTACGATTTCATAAGCTGCATCGGCATCATCAATCAGTTCGACGACGAGGTTAATTTCCGGATCATCTAAAATCTCCGATGGTTCGAAACAAAAAAGAGATTCAGGCGCCTGCCTGCGCTTTGTGCGGTTTTTTACACATATTTTCCTGATTTCGGCGTGTGCGGTCTGGCTTTTCTGTAAAACTTCATAAAGCCCGTTTCCCACAACACCAAACCCAAATAACCCAATGTTAAGCTGCTGTTTCATGTTTTTGTATTTGATAAAATTTTTGAATAACGCTTGTTAACTGTTCATGTTCGATAAGAAAACCATCATGCCCGTATGGCGAATTAATTTCATAAAAGCTACTTCCGGGGATGTTCTGATGAATAACGCGCATATCTGCCGGCGGGAATAAAATGTCGGAAGTGATAGCCACAACAAGGGTTTTAGCCCTTACCCGCCGCAAGGCTTCGGCAATGCTGTTCCGGTTCCGGCCTGCGTTGTGGGTGTCCATGACGCGTGTTAAGAGGTGGTAAGAATAGGCATTGAACCTTTTCAGTAACTTATCTCCCTGGTAGTTTTGGTAAGTAACCGCCCTGAAAAATGCCGTTTTGTTCACATCATCGTCAGCCTGGGTTAAATTATAGGCTTCGTTGTTACGATAGCTCAGGAGTGCAATTGCGCGTGCGGCCTTTAGTCCGGCCATGCCACCTTTTGCCCAGCCTTCAAAGTAGGTACTGTCGGCCTCGATGGCAAGCCGCTGCGATTGGTTGAAAGCGATAGCCCAGGGTGAAATACTGGCGCTCGTTGCAAGCAAAATGATGTTTTCGAAAAGGAAAGGTTTCTCAATGGCCCATTCCAAAGCCTGGTGCCCGCCCATTGAGCCGCCAATGAGGGTATTAATTTTCTGGATTTTGAGATGCTTCCTCAGAATTTCGTGTGCCGAGACTATATCGCGGATGGTGATTTTCGGAAACTGATGGTACCACGGCCGCCCGGTTTCCGGATTAACCGACAAAGGGCCGGTGGTTCCGTAACACGAGCCTAAAATATTGGCGCAAACGATAAAATGATTTTCCGGATCGAATAAGCGGCCTTCGCCCACCAGCCCCGGCCACCATTCGCTGGGGTCGGAGTTGGCGGTTAAGGCATGACAAATCCAGACAACATTATCGGCATCGGCATTTAGCTTTCCAAAAGTATGGTAAGCGATTTCGATACCCGGCAAACTGCCGCCAAGTTCAAGCGGAAACGGGTTTTGAAAATGATAGACTTGAGGTTTGTTTCCCATGACTGCAGCTTGTTAAATTTTTTCGAAAGCCTGTTCAAAGTCCAGAATAATATCATCAATATGCTCGATACCCACCGAGACCCTGAGTAAAGTAGGCAAAACACCGGCTGCTACCTGGTCTTCGGCCGAAAGTTGCTGGTGTGTGGTGGCCGATGGCTGGATGATGAGTGTGCGGGTGTCGCCAACATTGGCAAGATGGCTCACCAGTTTCAGGCTTTCGACAAAACGGCTGGTTTGCGATTTTTCTCCTTTAAGCACCAACGACAACATTCCCCCAAAACCATTCTGAAGGTAACGCGAAGCCGTGGCATAATTTGGATTATCCTCCAATCCCGGGTAATTTACGTGCGCCACTTTTTGATGCTGCTTCAGATATTTCGCAAGTCCCAGCGCATTTTTACAATGACGTTCCATCCTGAGCGATAAAGTCTCGATGCCCTGGATAAGCTGGAACGAATTGAACGGGCTGATACATGGGCCAAAATCGCGCAATCCTTCAACCCGGGCCCGGATAATGAAGGCGATGTTTCCAAAAGACGAGCCTTCTCCAAAAACCTCCCAGAAGTTTAACCCGTGATAACTCACTGAGGGCTCCGAAAACTGAGGAAACTTCCCGTTGCCCCAGTTATAATTTCCGCCGTCGACAATAATGCCGCCGATGCTGCTGCCATGACCTCCGATCCATTTCGTAGCCGACTCGACAACAATGTTGGCGCCATGTTCCAGCGGTTTAAACAGGTAACCGCCTCCCGCAAAGGTGTTATCTACAATTACCGGCAGATCATGTTTTTTGGCTAACCGTGCAATCGCATCAAAATCCGGAACAATAAATCCGGGATTTCCGATGGTTTCGAGATAAAGCGCTTTTGTATTTTTGTCAATCAGAATTTCAAAATCTTCCGGTGCCAGGCTTTTCGCAAAACGTGCTTCGATGCCCAGGTTTTTTAAAGATACCTTAAACTGGTTGTAGGAGCCGCCATACAGGAAAGGCGAAGTAACGAAGTTATCGCCCTGGCCTAAAATGTTGTTGAGGGCGATAAACTGGGCTGCATGACCCGAAGATACTGCCAGAGCGGCAACGCCTCCTTCAAGGGCGGCCATCCGCTTTTCGAACACATCGGTGGTTGGATTTTGAAGGCGGGTATAGATATTCCCGAATTCCTGGAGCGCAAACAATTTAGCGCCGTGTTCCGAATTTTTAAAAACGTAGGAAGTTGTCTGATAAATAGGCACCGCCCTCGAAAGGGTATCGCTGTCGGGTTGATGGCCTGCATGTACCTGTAAAGTCTCAAAATGCTGTTGTGATTTCATATTGCTGTGTATTTAATTGTTTATCTGTTTCGAATAAATTTTGATGAATAATATTAATGGTCAGGTTTCTGTCGGATTGGTCAACGATGAGATAGGCCGAAACTTCGGAAGCACCCATGACGATGGTTCTGATGTTGATGTTTTGCGAAGCGGCGGCCTCCAGAACTTTGTACATGATGCCGGTTTGTTCCATCAAACCTTCGCCAACCACCGCGACAACCGAAATATTAGTCACGGTTTCGATTTCGTGAACTGTCGCCAGAGGATTGTCGGTAATGCTTTTTAATGCTTTTTCAAGATCGGAAACCGACAACAGGATGTTGATGCTGATTTGGGAGGTAATAACGGATTTGATATTTATTTTTTCGTGATCGAGCCTGTTTGTGACTTCGGCCAGGATGCCGGAACGTGCGCCCACCCCGGCACCTTTGAGGCGCAGAATCCCAAAATCGTCACTAAAGGCGATGCTTTTAATCACGCCGGGATGAAGTTCGGCTGATCCGTTAATGGTCGTTGCCGGGAAAAGGATGTTATCATGATTTTCGATGTTGAAAATCCGCAACGGAATTTTTTTTGCTTTGAGCGGACTGATGGTACCAGGATGAAGAATCCGTGCCCCGAAATAGGCCAGTTCGGCGGCTTCGTTATAGCTCAGCTTTGCAATGTGCCTGGCATTCGGAACAAAACGCGGGTCTGCCGACAAAAACCCGTTCACATCTTTCCAGATGTCAAGGTATCTGGCATCGATGCAATGGGCGATGGCCGCGGCGCTGAAGTCGCTTCCACCTCTTCCCAGCAGGGTTACTTCGCCATCGGCCGAAATGCCGTAAAACCCGGGCACTACGTAAGTTTTGTCTTCATTCAGTTGTGCTTTTACTTTAGGAGCCGACCGTGCAAAATTCACGGTAGCATCTCCAAAATGCCCGTCGGTGATCAATCCCAGGTTTTCGGGTAAGATTTCCTGGCAGGCAACGCCATGAGCCGTCAAAATATGGCTTAACAAAACCGAGCTGAGCCGTTCGCCATAACTCAAAGCAAGGTCGTGCAGCGATGGGGATACTTCGCCGATTAAGGCAATTCGTTGCAAGATGGCCTTCAGACCTTCGGTTCGTTGACGAAGTATGTGTAAACATTCGTTTCGGAGCGCTTTGTCAGGAATGTTTTGGTTTACAAGATTGACTTGTTCGGTTTTAAGGTTGTCGATAAAACCGGCGATCAGGGTATGATCGTTTATTGCCGATCCGATGATTCCTTCGATTTTATTGGTGAGGCCGAAAGTTGCCGAAACTACGATAACCAGCGGGCGGTTGTAGGCTTTTACAATCCTTGCAAGGCCAACAAAGTCGCTGCTGTTCTTCAGGTTTGAGCCGCCAAATTTAACTACAGTTTGTGCTGACATACAATGTACGATGATGTTGTGAAAATTTGAAAAATGAATGGAATTGTCCGGTTCATGACCTTGCATCGAAGGTCTGAAACAGCATGAAAAGCCGGATGTTGTCCGGTTAGCGTGGCTAAAATTCAGGAATTAGCCACGCATTCGCATAGCCATGTGAAAAGTTGAGCAGGAAAGACCCGGGGACAGGAAAGAATAAACCATCGCGTTGGCCCAAAGCCCGCGAAACGTAAGAAACCTAAAAAAAACTGTTGTCATGTTATTTATGTGTTTAGTTTATAATTCCCCCGCAACTTGCGGGGTTAGGTATTAGCACCTTGCGTTAGCCTGTAGGTTGCTAGAGTTTCACCGAGCCTAATCTCTCCACTCTTCTTTATAAATCAAACACCTTTCAACCGAAAGGAAATTCGATAATGTGGCGGCAAATGTAGCATAAAATATTCCAAACCATGCAAGAAAAAAATGTGATTGGAGGGAAAATATTTTTTATGATGTTGAAAGATAATGCTTTAGTATTTGAAATAAATTCCAACCAAACCAAAACATCGCAGAAATTTCGTTGGATTTTTGTTGTTTTACATTTGTACATCAATGTCATTAAGTTAAGGATTTGAACGCTGATAACGCTGATGCAAGCAGCGCTGATTTTCGCGGATTTCTTGAATCATAAACAGTTTTAATCCGCGTCCGCCAACTGGCAGATCCGTTTGATCCGCGTTCCATTTTATATTTGTTAACTAAACGACATTGATTTGTACATTTAAAAGTCTTGAGCCCCCTTGATTTCTTTAATCCGCCAGCGTTCGTCTGAGCTCACGCCGAAGTCTGGCTGGTATTATTAAACTGAGGATGTACTTTTTCTACAATACTTTATCGCCTACGGCGAATTCCCCGCCAGCTGGCGGAGGTAAACAATTTAACCGGTTACCAATACTCAGGAATGTTGAATGACAATTTGCCTGAAGGGCAGCAACAACCTAACCTGGGGCATCGCACCGGGCAGAAAAAACAGAAACCCTTTATTCAGGCTGTAAGCCTGAAACAAATTCTTACCTATTTACAAGATGAGCGACAAATTAGCCTGCGACGTAATATTTCATACACAGCATACAATCAATCTGTTTGGCGAAAGGGTCAGGAATGCGGAGTTTGCGAATCGGAAAATGCATCTGCTTTAATTAACCGAAACCCAACAGTCCGCCATCTGACGGACTGTTGGGTTTGCTTTTGGGACGTAAAAAAATAACCTTTTTTTTGAAAAATCTCACTAATCGGTTTTCATCATCTTAGCTGAGGTGGCCATCCCACCGGCCTGAAGATTCAAAGTATAAGTCCCAGCCGGTAATTCCGGTACAACGAGATTAAATGAATGGAAACCTTCCTGCTGAAATCCGGTGAACAGGTTTTTAACCAGTCGGCCGTTTAAATCATAAAGCAAAAGATTAACCATTCCCGGCTGGTTGATCTCATAATTCACGGTGGTTTGGTTTTTAAACGGATTTGGGAAATTTGTAATTGCTGATTTCCTGTTTTGAGCTGTTTCACCAACTGATGCAGCAGGATCGAAGAAAGTGCTGTAAATGCCGTTTCCGTGGGTGGCAATTGCTGTAAAACCATCCATGCTTCGGGCATCAATCATGTCAACCATGATTGTGCCTATGCTTTCGGGGCCTTCCTGGGTCCAGACGGTATTCTCGCCTTCAAGCGAGGTTGTGGAATACAAACCAAGGGTTGTTCCTGCAAAAATTATTTTTTTGTCCTGATACGATAACAACTTTGTGCAGCGGATGGACGGGCCATCACCTGAACCATCAGGAAATTCTTCAAGATTGCCACCAACAGCAGTCCAGGTGGAGCCGCCATTGGAGGAATGGAACAGGCTTTGAACACCATAATTTGAAAATGTCACCATCAGGTGATCGGCATCTTCGGGATTAATATCAATGCAGGCAACAAAAGCATTAAAGGGAAATTCATCGCCTGTAATGTCAACCGGGACCGGGTTTCCTGCATTTGCACCGTCAAGACGGTAAACTTTTCCCAGGTTGGTCCCGTAAAAAACCTTATTCGCCGGACTTTTTGAAACGGTGATAAAACTGATTTCCGAAGCATCGCCAACATCAACATTGCTCAGGTGGCTCCAGCCTGTATTCCTCAGACTGGAATCATAGGCTGAGGCTTTCAGATTGTCCTTGCGCCAGATGCTGGTAATCGTCGGCAAATAAAATGTTTCAAAGTTATTGGGATCAATGGCGAAATTCTGATAAAACGGGAAAAGTGCATTTGAACCCATCACGGGATCGTAAAAAGCCAGGAGCGTGTCGGGCAGTTGTGGATATATATTTTTTGTGTGCATCGTTTCATCGAACCGTGTAGTCCAGATGTTTCCGCTGTATGCCGAAATGACGCAGTATTCCCAGTCGGGGGCCACTGCTGTTGCAAAACCATCGTAGCAAATATCTATACTCAACCAAAGTTCTGAAGGATCATCCGTTACGGTGTAATACCAGTTATTATCCTGAAGACCACCAAGAATCCAGTCGTCTCCTGAAGAACCGTGATCGATGGTGACGGAATAAAACTGGCTGGTCGTCAGATTGTTGTTCAGGCGGCTCCAGTACATATCTTCGCTGGCAGCCATACAGTTTTCGGTGATTTGCACGCCTCCGTCACAAGCCATAAACAGCACATCCGGATTTGACGGAAGAAACGCCGTGCTGTGCATATCGGGATGGAGCATGTGAATGGAGTCCATATCGTAAGGGTAGCCGCCCATGTAGAACGTTTGTGAGCTGTCGGCAAAACCATTTTCCGACCGGTAAAGGTTCATCCCGCCGATAAGCACGACATTTTCGTTGTCTGGTTTTACGGCAAGTGTCATGCAATATCCGCCATAAACCACCAAACTGTAAGGGAAATCATTGATATCTCCACTTCCGCCGCCGGGTGTTCCAAGAGTCCGATCACTCCAGACCGGTTCATTTGTTGCCGGATTCCAGGTCATTTTCCAAAGTGTATTTAACGAGTTGGTGTAGCCGTTGAAGGGATTCAGGTTTGGTGATTGGGATTCGGTAAAAACGTATAATACATTTTCGTTGGATGAGGCCAGTGCTAAACGGCTGGTGCGATTGTCGTCGGGAAAACCTTGCGGAGTAATTTCTTCCCATTCAAAACCATCAGCCGAACGCCAAACGCCGGCTTTTTCAGGTGGTTCAACACCCCAACCGTAACTTCCAAGGATGGCGTACAAAACTCCATCGGAAGTAATGGCCACATCGGTGCCAAACGATTTATTCTCCAGGTCGCCCAGCACCATCTCCCAGCTTTCGCCGCCATTGGCCGATCGCATAATTGCACCATAACAGGCCGCATAAACGATATCCTGATCCAGATTTACCGGGTCGGTTACAATTCGCCAGATGCCCTGGAATATCCCGTTAAGGAAAGCCGGGGAACCTCCCTGCGTAAACGGCAGCGGCTGCCAGGTTGCGCCATTATCAGTCGATTTAAAAATCCCATCACCTATACCAACGGTTCTTACATTGGTGCTTACATTCCGGTCGGTGGTGCTGAGTAATTCGCCGGTTCCATAATACCAGATGTTGGTTTTGCCGGGTCGCTTATCCTGCACAATGCAGGTGGCGCTTTGCTCGCCGATGGCATTTGTTACTTTCGTCCAGATTTGGCCGCTATTCAGTGACTGCCACATTCCGCCCGATGCACTTCCGGCCAGCAGGTGTGTTTCGTCGGTAATGTCAACCGCGATACACAACATCCTTCCCCCAACATTAAATGGTCCACGGGAAGTCCAATCCTGGTTTCGCCCGGACTCGTCTTTTTTTGGCAGCGTTTTGGCAAAAGCAAGTTGTTTTGTTTTGATGTTTTCAGGAATTTTTCCCGTTTGCGGATTCCTGGTTTTCATAAATTCGTGCTCCGCATTGTAAAAGGCAAATTCGGTGCGGGTTAAACCCTTTTCTTTTTCCATACCCGCAACTGTTTCATGAGACTTTGTTTTTCGGATCACAAAAATTGCAACTCCGATGAGGAGCAGTACTGAACTCCACAATAAAACGATTACTAATTTTTTCATTTGATTTAATTGTTTTGTATTTATCTGTGAATTATCTGAAACTTCTTATCCAATCATATAAAAAACAGCAGGTATCATGGCGATACTCAGCACAATATGCGCAATAACCAATGCCGAAGCAGTATCGGGGGCGCAGTTGTAACGGCTGGCAAATACGGGGCCGAGTACCGCCGAAGGCATCGAGCTTACCAAAACCAAAACCTGCGTTTGTATGGTTGATAAATGATACAAAGTAGCCTGGACATGAGCTACCATGGGTTGAAACCACATCTGGATGATTGCCGAAATAATAAAAAGCGGGACTATTCCTTTTAAGGATGTTAGCTTTAATTGCAATGATAAAATGAGACACGCCAACATTGACAATGCCCCGTTTATCATTTTCAGCGCTTCAAAAAAAGGAGCAACAAAACCGTTTTCACGATTGATGGGAATAAACGAAACCGCTATCCCTAAAACAACCGAAATGAAAATCGGAGAACTGAAATAAGATAAAGAAAATGCTTTTTTCATATCCGCATTTTCCTGTTTTTCACCAAAATAAATGGCAATGGCCGGACCCAGAATAAACAATGGCAAGCCAACTCCTAATTCGCTTAAAAGCACAGCATCGGCAATGGCTTCGGGGTTATTTGGAAATGAAAAGGCGATAAACGGATAACCCAGAAGTGCCGAAGCTCCAAACGATGAAGTCAGCATCAAGGCACCGGTTTTTGCTTTGGATAATTTAAGCGCACGTCCTGCAAGCCAGGCTGCAATCATTGATAAAATTCCAGCCACAAAAATGGAAAGTACCAGCAAAAACTGCCCTGCTTTGATGGGAGTTGCCGATAACTGAAGAAAAATAACCGCCGGCAATACCGCCTGAGTAAGCAATCTGGCAAAAATCTTCCCATCTTCGGCTTTGATAATTGAATATTTGCGCAGCAGCAAACAAAACATGACCACGATGGTAAAGGCAAAAACTGTTTCAAAAACTTGTAGCGTTACTGTCATTACTTTTAAAACTTAAGGTTATAAAATTAAATAATTTTATGCTTTGCTCCATTTTAAGGCTTTTCAATCAGCTATTTATCGAGGATCATTCGTCTGGTTTGGGTAAAATCGGCAACAGAAAACCGGTACAAATAAATTCCGTTCGGCAGCGAAGAGCCATCGAAAGATATTTCGTAAGTGCCAGGTTTTAATTTTTCGTTTGCCAGCGTTTTAACCTGGCGCCCTATCATATCATACACTATAATTTTTACGTCGCCCGAATTGGCAATGGTAAATTTTATGTTTGTCGAGGCATTAAACGGGTTCGGATAATTTTGACTTAACGAAAAACCAGAATTTATTTCTATGTCTGGATTTCCGATGCCCAGCCCGATTAATTCTCCACCTGATTCGCGATAGCGGCTATGAAATTCCTGGTAATAAAGATTATTTACTCTTGCATCGAAAATGATGAGCGAATTTTCGTCGTTTCCAATGTTGGCGGGGGTTTCCCAATTAAACGAACCTGTGGCAGTAATTTTATTCCCTCCTGATGAATTTGCATCAGTGATGAAATATTTATGGTGAATTAATCCCGACAAGGTATCAGGAAATACGTCGGCATGAGGATTCCAGGCATTTGGCACAGCCATTCCTTTCATCCGGGGATAAGCGCTGTTTGGCAGAAAAATATTGGACAGGTCGAACACACCTTTGATTTTTATCTCATCAATAAATATCGTATGCAAAGCATTTTCGATTTCAGGTAGCTCAAATTTCAACATGCAAAAAAACAGGCTTTCGGTAGTTTTGGTCAGGATAAGATTGCTTAAAAAAGCTGAAACGCTGTCGGAAGGCGAAAAATAGACCTCCATCCTGGTGCCTGCGACATTAAGAATGTGTGGAACATTATCGGTTTTTTGGGTTCCAAACCTTGCCTTTGACGGATCAGGCAGGTCGGTGTGCGAACCCCACATCTCCTCAAATTCCCTGGTATAAACGGCACAAAGCGCTTCGTCCTGAATGACAATAATGTTGTTTTTGTCGGAGTGAAACTGAGGATGGGAAACGTTTGTGGAGCCGGTCCACAAATATTTGGTTTTGGGGTTGTCGTTGTACCGGTAATCAAAAATCAGGAATTTATTATGCATCGAAAAGATGGTATCAAACTCTCTTTTTATGACCGGAATTTCGTGGGCAATCAGCGAATCTATCCAGGGCGTAAAGGCCGTGTGATTATAAACAAACCTGATTTTAACGCCGCGATTTTTTGCGTTGATCAATGCGTTTGTAATTGAAGTATAATACGAAAATCCCCACAAAGTGATGTCAATACTGTATTTTGCGCTGTCAATCCGGCTAATAAAAAGATTTTCAAAATTCTGGCTCCCGTTTGCATGTTCTCCTGTGCTCACCGAAATATCAACAGTATGGTTAAAATAAACATTCACTTTCCCCGATGAGGCCGATTGGGTAACAAAATAACCCGAATCCACCGCAGCGGCATCTGCATTTTGCGAAATAACCTGGTATTTGTAAATCGTTGCCGGCTGGAGATTGCTGACCGGAATTGCATGATTTGTTACCAAAGCAGAAATATACAACGAATCGATAAAAATGAGCGCCTGATAATTGGAATCCGGAGCCATCCAGCGTATCTTCGAATCAGCCGGTAAGTCTGTTTTCCAATACACGGTAACACTGGTTGTTGTGATGTTATCGTAGGTCAAGTTTGAGATTTCCGGCCCGGTTTTTTCTGATCTGTCCTCAGGTTTTTGTGGAGAAGTGCCATTTGCCGGAAGCATCGCTCCTTGCAGAAGGAAGAGAAAGGTTAACATTTTTGCGTTCATCTTTCCGGAATTTTAAATTGTTACGGTTTTCGCTTTTCTTTTAGCGTTAGTGAAGACTTATCTGATGTAAATTTTTTCAGACTTTGTGATGTTTTCGGTTTTTACTTTCACCAGATAAAATCCTGTGTGTCCTGTAAAATCAATTTGGATGGGTTGGCCAGGAGTTAAACCTGACAGATTGAAAGCCTGGTAGTTTTCAGTTTTTTAACCGAACTCATTCATTTTTTTTAAAGCCTCCAGGAAACAGCAAAAACCCCGAAGCTTAATTATTATCTCTGAGGTTTCTGCTGAAACTTTGCCTGGGCTACACCGCCAGCCTTTTCCTTGCATCAAAAACCTTCTTCCCGCCATATCCTGCCGCCAGCGTGATTAACAAAACTATCCCGCTGCCAATGGGTGCGCCGCCGCCACCGGGAACACCGTTGGTTTCGCCACCTTTAGTGCCTGGTGGTGGAGGTGGCGCCTGTGCCTGGCTGATTTGGATAATGGCCATGAAACCGAGTAAAATCAAGGCAAACATCTGTTTTTTAAGTACATTTTTCATATTTCTGAATATTTAATGATTTCTGAATTTCAAAATTTTGTTGATTTTAATTTCCCTACCCAACCCCTCCACAAAGAAGGAACTTGCGCCCCTCCCTTTTTGGGGGAGGGGTTGGGGGTGGGGCGGGTTTTATTTTACAAAAACTTTTGTAGAATAAGTATTATCGTTGGTTACAACTTTTACAAGGTAGTAACCGGTATTGGAATGAAGGCTTATGCTGGTCTGGTTTTCACCGCTGAGTTTTTTGTACATGAGGGTTTGACCGATGGTATTGAAAATAAACACTTCACCTTTCATCTCACTTCCTGATGTATTGGAAATGTAAACCGTATTTCCCGAAGCATAAACATTAATCGGTTGTTCGTTTGCATTTTCGTTGATGCTGAAAGCGCCTCCAAAATGCAGCAGGAAACGTGCGCCATCGTCGGTTTTGGTTGAGGAAAAGGTGTAAACCGGGTTTTGCATGAGGTTTTGTGTGGTATTCAGTTTTACATCTTCCAACATAATATCGGTGGATGATGCAAACGATTCGAGCTGGCTGGCCGTAAGCGTATAATCACCATCAGCACCTGCTTTAAAACTAAGCGGGATGGTAACGGCACCGGGTTCTCCACGGAAATCAATGGAATAATTTCCATCTGGCTTCACGGTATAAAGACTGGGCGCGGTTTCATAAAAGCTGAACATCTTTTCGGCACCGCCATCGGCGGTTGGATGGCCAAATTCAATGACAATTTCATCGGAATAAGAATTAACATTCCCCGAAACTTTCATGCGAAGTACGTTGGCAACTTCATCGGTTGATTTGAGATAAGCCTGCGTATTGTGTACTCTTACTCTATCATCCATTTGGATGCCAAGTAACAATGGAGCTTTTCCCGGCGCTATTGCTTTTACCATAAAGCCCTGGCCAACCTGTATATATTGCGACACACCGTTTGTTCCGGTTCCGCTGAGTGATGCGCTGTTAAAAGTGCCATAATTGCCGGTGCTTAAGGCATCATTCCAGATGCTCATGTCGTAACCACCACCATTCAGTTCCAGATTTGTTCTGTCCCAGCCGCTGGCAGCTTTCCAGTCAATGGCCGACGGATAGGGATTTCCTGCCAGATTATATCTTGCATAAGCGCCTGTTCCTGTTCTTGAAAGGTTGAAAGCTATCGGTCCGCTATTCAGGTTGCCGGAGAATGTTTTGATAAGGTCGGTACCGGTATATTCAACAAGGTAACCTTTGCCGGCTGCAAAGTTATTGTCATAGTTTGCCGTTTCCCAGGTCGGGGCTATAGTTGTATTTTTAAAATTTACCCAGGTGTCTCCTGCCTCGTACCAGGTAAAGAAATCGTAATCGGTCGGGGGATCTTGCACGAAATCAGGACTGATGGCCTGCGCTGCCACCGGCGAAGATAGAAAATGCCAGGATTGGGATGCTCCCGGGAGGTACCGTGCTACAAAACCCTGCACATTGGCGGTATGGTGGATCAACGAGCCTGTTCCTGATGCAGTGCTGTAAATTCTAACCCCGTAAATTCCGGCGTTGTTTTGCAAGGTTCCATTCACTGTGAGGCTGTAGCCGGGATACACAGTAACATTCATGCCGGCTGGAATGTTCAGATCGTTGCAAACGACATTGGTGTAAATCCTTGGATTAAAAGCAGCATTCGGCGATATTGACACATTATCCGTGGCGCCCGGCACAATTCCATCTTCCCAGTTACCTTCATAGTCCCAGGTTGGAGGAGGATCAATTGAATAAAAGTAGCCCGGCGCCGGTCGGAGTTCAAAGGCTCCGATGGCTGGTGTCCCCTCGTGCCGGTTCGTGCCACGCTGATCCTTGGTAACGGCATCATCCCATGCGCCTGAATGGATGGCAATACTGCCGGGGGTGATGGCCAGCGTTTGCGTAGGGCCGCCATTGGAAGCCACAGCGTAGGCAAGGTTCAGGCTTCCGCCGTTGGCATCGCCTCCTTTGGTCCAATTGGTAAAGGCTGTTCCTGAAGCGTTGTATTTGGTGTTATACAAAAAATCAGTGGTGGCGTTGAAGCTGTTTCCTGCATCAGCAGACACATTCTGGTATTGCACGATGTTGTTGCCATTGTCGTTCAGCGTCCAAGGTCCGTAAGCGGTATAGGCATTATAATCGAACTTTGTGGAGTTATCTGAATTTTGGGCTATAATGGTGTTTTTTATCGACAGGGTTCCGGCAACCTGGCAAATGCCTGCTCCGGCCTCCGAGGCAACATTATTTGCGATGGTACTGTTTGAGATGGCGACAGAGGCCAACAAGACACAAACGCCTCCCCCTAATGCCATGGAGGGCGCCGTTGCAGTATTTTCCGAAACAGTACAATTAATGATAGCCCCGGTAACATCTACATTAAAAAAACCAATGCCTGCACCCATTACTCCTGCACTAGTTGTTGAATTTATACTATTCCCGCTAATCGTAGAATTTTCGATGATGCATGTCACGTTGGCATCCTCAGAGTAAACAACAATACCTCCCCCGATAGCACCCTTGTCACCTGAATAACTATTATTTTTAATCACAGAACCGGAAATCGTTATTGCACCCAGGTTTGCGATACCAATACCATATACCGAGTAAGCGCCGGCACCGACATTTTCACTGATTTCACATTGATTAATTGTCATGGTTCCTATATTGCAAATTCCGCCTCCGTAAGCACCGGATGATTTGGGCGATTTTGAAGGAACCGGGTCGCTGGTGGTATTTCCTGTGAACAGGCAGTTATTTAGGGTAAGATTATTATCGGATCCACAATAAAGCCCTCCACCCAGTGTGCCCGTACAGTTGCTGACGGTAACCCAGTCAAAGGTGCAGCTTGTCGGCGCAACCATTGCAATGCCCCCGCCTTGATATGCCTGCGCATCGGAAACTGTTACATGAGAGAGGTTTAAGGTTCCTTGTTCGAGGTAGATTCCACCACCGTAACCGCCCGATCCCGTAATGTATCCTCCTTTAATAGTCATATTGCTGATGTAGGAGGTTTTTCCATCTGCAATTTCATGAAATACGCGGTAGGGAGAAGTTCCCGGTGTTGTAACCTGTACGGTAACCTGATTGGGACTTCCCCATGAATTGGAGCCGTCGATGGTAACGCCTTTGCCGGTAATCAGCAGTTCGGTCAGAATAACAATGGTTTCATTCCCGGCAGAGAGATTGAAGGTGATGGTTCCGCCATCGCTCACATCGGCAATGGCCTGGCGAAGCGAACCGGCACCGGCATCGCTGTTGGTTGTAACTACCTGGTTGGCAGCAAAAAGCCCGCTACCCGACATTAAAACAAAAAGCACAGCGATGCTGATTATTCTGGTTCGCTTCGTTGATGTAATTGCTAGAATCTTTTTCATTGTTAGAGTTTTTAAATGTAGTAACTGTTCATTTCATAAAAATAGTTAACAAATGTATGTAATTCTTTTACTTACCAACACTAATTGTGGTAAATAAAATTCCCGGCTTTGCCTCGGGCTGGGCGGCATTTACTGTTCAATTTATTTTGACGCTGTCAACGTTTAAACCTTCCAGGTTTTTCGACTTTATAGTTGGGCGAATCTCTCAAGTAATGTTGTAATTTTACCTTAAGGTAAAATCTATTTTACTATATGTTTAAATTATTTTTACTATAAATTAAACATTAGTTTACTATATATTAAATAGCTAACTTTGCAAGTAGTAATTACTGGTTTCTCCATACGAATGGGTTAACAGGTAATGACAATTGTAGTGCTTTAACAATAAAAACATAAACTTATGCCTGTACTTTATAAAATTACGCCTGTAAAAGGCGGACTGAATCCTGAAAAGAAAACAAGGTACATTGCTTTTCCGTGCAAACGGCAAAAAGCCGATGTTAGAATGATTGCCCGGATGATTGCCGAACGCTCGAGCCTGAGCAGCGGCGATGCGTTGTCGGCGCTGAACAGTCTTGCCGAAATAGTACCTAACCTGCTTGCCGAGAATTACACGGTTCACCTGCCTCCTTTGGGGATATTTTCGCTTTCGTTTGGCAGCGATTCTTACGAAAACGAAGAAGATGTAAACTTCCGCAGTGTAAAAAAGGTAAAGATGCAGTTCAGAGCTGACAAGGATATTACCAGGAAGCTTAAGAATGTGGAGGTGAGAAAGGGGTGAAAATGGTACGCTTTTATTGACGCTGTCAGGTGCTGCGCCGGCCCCCGGCTGGGCGGCATTTGTAATGCCGCCCATTGACCTGGTAATAACTCGGAATACAAACGAATTTCATAGCCTGGCAAAAACGTCTATTCGGCAAGTTTCTTCCTTGCATCAAAAACCTTCTTCCCGCCATAACCCGCTGCCAGCGTGATTAGCAAAACTATCCCGCTGCCGATGGGTGCGCCGCCGCCTCCCACAGGGCCGCCGCTACCACCTGCATCACCGGGAGGATTTGGTGGTGCTTGAGCCAAAAGTGAAAACCCCGAAATCGTCAGTACAATCGAAAGCATTAAAATTTTCTTCATCGTTTGAATGGTGTCTGTTTATTTTTTCTGCCTCACCCCCCGGCCCCCTCTCCAAAAAGAGAGGGGGAGGGAACGCTCCTGGGATTTGGGTTTGTTTTGTGAAAAATTCTTCGATTCAAATTAACCGACCAAATCCCACGAACTTTCGCTCCCTTCCCCTCCCGATAGCTATCGGGATGGGGAAGGGCCGGGGATGGGGTCTTAGTTTAAAATCCCTTTTGTTGTTATTACCTTTTGTCCCGAAGTAAGTTTCACAATCACAAATCCTTTTAAACTCAACTCCAAAGTTGTGATTTCATCCAAAACCAGCGTTTTTGCCAGCAGCTTTTGGCCGGAGGAGTTGTAAACTTCAATCACAGCTTGCTGTCCGGCCATTTCGGTGGTGTTGATAAAAAGCGTGTTTCCTGTAATCCACATTTTTCCGGCATCTGACGTTGGTTCGTTAATTCCGATGATGCCACCGAAAACCAGTTTAAACCGATCTGGCGAATTTTCCGTTTTGTGAATAAAAGTATAAGCAGGATTATTTCGGAGATTGACGGTTTGGCCAGTGAGTTCATCTTTAAGAAAAATACCGAGCGATGGTTCAAAACTGCTGATGTTTTCAAAAGTGAAAGTAACTGTTGCCTCCGCATTCATCTCAAAATTAAGCGGAACTGTATAAATTGTTTCCGGGTAAGGCAGGCTGTTGATGGCCAGCATTTCACCGTTGCCGGACAAGGTGTAAAGTTGTGGTGCGCCATCGGTGCCATAAAGTTTCCAGGCATCATAATCTGGGTCGGCGAAAGGAGTGGCTGCATCTTTAAAGCGGATGACAGCCTCGTCGGTCATTTCGTTTGCAGTGGCTTTTATCCTGAGCAGGTCGGTAGTGTTTTCACCGGATTTCAGGAAAGGCTTGCCACTATGAACCCTTACCGCGTCAGTCATTCGGAATGTAGGGCTGCTGACGGCTTTTACAATAAACGACTGGCCTGCAGGAATTATGTTTGGATTGGTCGTACCTTCGGGAATTACCACGCCGTCAACATAAGTTACATATCCGGTACCTCCCGAAGGCCACAAATAAACCGAGTTGGCGATTCCGGTTTTTGTCCAGCCACCGGCATCCCAATCAATGGCGCTTGGGTAAGGGTTTGGAACCAGATTATTTCCTGCGCCTGTAAAAACTACCAACGGATCGAAAGTCCCGACATTCATAGGTCCAGCAAAAGTGTACGTATGGTTATTTTCTGGTGCGTAAATCATGTAACCTTTGGTTTCGTCGAGTACCGTGGTGGTTGATGTTCCCAGACTATGCCAGGAATTACCGGCCACGTCAAAATCGTAAAGGTACGCTCCCAAAAAAAGGTTTGAAGTCGAATTGGTGGCTGGCGTAAGCGGAACCGAAACAAGATGATAAGTATTGGCGGTAAGGGACGGATTACCGGTAATATACCTTTGTATGGTCGCATTTACATTTGCTGTAACGTGGAGAAGAGATGCTGTTCCGGTGGCATCCGATTGGAGCACCAAACCGCCGGTGCCGGCATTATTCAGCAAATTTCCGGTAACTGTGAGTTGCGTCGATGAAGCAACAACCAGGCTTGCCGCTGCATCAACAGTTAGATCAATCATGGTTTTACCGGCATCTAAAACAACATCATTTTCAATCTGAACCCTCGACCAATTTTTAACCGGCGCACCCTGCCCGGCATCCCAGGTTGAGGAGCTGCTCCAGTTGCCCCCGGCGATGCTCTGGTAAGGTGTCGGAATTGTTGAAATAGTCCAGTTGGAGGCATCCATATTATAAAAAGTACCACTATTTCCACCTACAATATCTTTAGGCTCAATTCCGCTGCCCTCGTTAAACTGCCAGTAAGAAACCAGACCCGTTTCGGTTCCTGCTAATGTGCGATACATATCGGCCCGGATATCAGCAATATCGCGGGCATAATTCCAGATGCGGATTTCATCCAGTTTCCCATCCATTGCTTCGGTGCCGCTAATTATAAAAGTACCATCAAGCGTGTCTATCCTTTCCGAAGCCGCCATGGTTTTTACCAATTCACCATTAAGATAAAGATTCATTGTGGCGCCATCGTAGCTTCCGGCAACGTGCATCCAGTTTCCGGTGGAAAGTACATTTACGGCAGTGACCGCATAACCGGAATAATTATTCGTGTTAATGAAAAAATTCAGCCAGGTATCACCACCTGATGATTGGCCGTTGTATTTAATGCCCGCTACATCCGGTCCAAGCGTAATATATTGCTGTACGTCAGTTGTTAAATTATTATGATAAACCCAGGCTTCGAGGGTGAATTGAATCATCGAACTTTTTAATCCAGTGCCGGAAATGTAATCATTTGTAGGATGAAAATCCAAAGCATTTCCTGCAAAATTATCAGCCGGAAGTCTTCTGCAAACGGCTAACTGGCTAAATCCGGTAAGGTTGTTAAATGTGGCAGTATTGCCGGAAGCATCCGCCGAAGCTGCATTAATCGCATAAATCCAACTGGCGTCGTCGTTGGTTGGACGGGTGTATAATTTAATTCCGGATGATGAAGCCTGATCATCGGCAGTAATATCTTCGGCAACGGTAAATGTAAGATTTGCGTTAAATGTGCCGGTGCCAAAACGGTTGATGATCCAATATTGCGAATCGAACAATGAAGTGTTGATATTTGGGGCTACATCAATCCGCGAAACGGTGATGGATGCGCTGGCGTGGGAATTGAAAAACATCGAAAGACCAGTCCCGGTGAAATTGACAGTGCCGCCGGTTTCGGTTTGTGTGTGGCTGACTCCGCCACCGGCCGGAACGCCGGATAAAACCCAGCATCCGATACTCATATTTGTGAGTGTTCCATTGTTTCCTCCCGCCACATCATTTGCGGTGGTTCCGTAAGGTTCGTTAAACTGAAGGCAGACATCCAGGTTTTTATCGGCGCCTGTTGGGGTGAGGTGCATCTTTTCGCGGATTTGCTGCTGCGTCCGGGCTTCACGCCAAATACGTACCTCATCAATTTTACCTTTAAATCCCGACCCTATCCGGATAAATGAGGCTGTTGGCGTTATAGCTGGCGGGTTTACCGAGGAGCCGGCCTCGCCGTTAACATAAAGTATCAGGTGTTTTTGTCCGGCAGTTTGATTCACCACGCCGCACAGGTGCAGCCATTTCCCAACAACCAAACTGGTGTTCAGATTTTTAAATGAAAAAATGGCGTTGTTGTTTGCCCCAAATTCGATGATGATAAACGAACTTCCTTCATACATTTTCAATTCCCATTCGGTGCCCTTGGCGGCGATGGAATGAAACCCGCTTCCCATAACTTCGGCTTTTACCCAGGCTTCCACGGTAAACGAGCCGTTGTATTGAAATCCCGATGCATCCGAAAGCTCGGTGTAATCGTCAACTCCGTCAAATTCGAGGGCATTGCCGGCATAATTTTCGGGATAGGTCCGCAAAACCAGAAACTGGCCAAATGTGCTCAGATCGGTAAAAGTAGCCGTGTTAGCGACCGTGTCAACGATGGCGGCTTTTTCAACATAAGTCCAGTCACCGTCGGAATTTTCAGATCGGGTAAAAAGTCTTACGCTTCCCGGATTCAGGCCGTTGTAACTGTTCAAATCATCGTTCAAATTAAATGTAAGGTCAGCGGTAAAAGGCTGGTTATCGAAGTTTTTTACAACCCAATATTGCGAACAGGCGGCATAAAACGGATCAGAAGGTTTGGTGTTTGGGGATAGATTTATCCGTGAAACCGTGATATTTTCGGTTGCAGATAAGGCCGTAAAATCGGATGAAAATCCGGTGCCGGTAAAAGTTACATTTCCGGTGGTATTCACAGTTTGCGAATTGCTGAATCCACCACCCAACGGGATTGTGGAATTTGTCCAGTTTCCGTTTCCCAAATTATAAAGTGTTCCGTTGCAATTTCCGGTATAATCGTGTGCCGTGGGTCCCGAACCTTCGTTTAACTGCCAGTAATTGAGCAAACCGGGTTCATCTCCTGACAAGGTTAAATGCATGTTTTCCCGGATTTGTTGCTCGCTGCGGGCATAATTCCAAACGCGCAATTCATCTAATTTTCCAACCAAATTTTCGCTTCCAGGGCTGTTAAAACTAAAACCTCCATCTGGCGGGTACAATCCACTGCCAGCCGAAGAACTTGCAACCAAAACCCCGTTGAGGTAAAGTTTAAAGTTTGTCCCGTCATAAGTTCCGGCAACGTTCATCCAAACTCCTGCGGAAAGAACATTATCAGCCCACACACCAACCAGACTACCATTTGTTTTTTTGATATAAAATTGCAACCGCCCGGGGCCGCCATAAATTGAACCATCATGGCGCAACACGGCTACCTCCGGGCCAATGGTGAGGTATCTTTCTACCTGGCCGGGCATCGAATTGTGATAAACCCAACATTCCAGTGTAATTGCTGTGATGGCAGAGTTTATCCCGGTACCGGAAACATATTGGCCGGCTACCTGGAATTGAAGTGCTTTTCCCGGCAAATTGCTGGTTTGGGCCAGGCTTTTTATTGGGAAAAATCCCAAAACCAAAAGAAATATCAGAGGCAAAGTGTAAATATTTTTCATCGGTAATGTTTTTTACTTGTTAAATGCTGCCTACTTTTTTACCATCATTTTTATTGATTTTACCACTTGATCGGTAGTAAGCCGGATGATGTAAGTCCCGGATTCCAGCGATGAAGTATCCAACGCCAGTTCGTAACTTCCCGGATCGAGTTGTGCTTCGGCTATGGTTCCGATTTTTGAGCCAATCAGGTCAAAAATTTCAATCTGCACCTGATTTTGATCGGGCAAATGAAACTTGAGATTTGTAAAATCCGAACATGGGTTTGGATAATTCTGCTCAAGTACAACGTCTTTGTAAGGATGCGGCACTTCAGTAAGCCCAAAAAAGTGGTTTTCGTTCACATCTTCAACTTCGCCTGATTCCGAAACTTTAAATGCCCTGAAAACAAGATTCATCACCGGATCGCCAAAAGTTATCCCATTAAAAGGCTCGTACGGAACATTGGTGGCGGCCATGATAAACTCGTGGCTTAAAATCATCAAAGTGTCGCCACCAGCAAAGGCAAGATCGAAATCGTTAACCTGTTTGGTGGTATCGCAAACCAGCGGATTAGCCGGAAAATGCTGCCATTGGCCGCCAATATCCGAAATATCGCCAATCATCAGGTCAACCTGCGAAATCCTTTTATCGGCGGTATGCAGACCTAAGTTTTCGAGTTTAAAACCAACGGCAGTTTTCCCATCTTTGCTGATGGTCAAACGCGGAACCTGAATATGATCGTCGGTTTCGGAATAAAGCTGGCGGTTGGATGCAACATCCCAACTATTTGAAGAGAAATCCCATTTTATGATGGACAAAATTTCGTTTTCGGTGATGGACTGGTCGCTGGTATAAGTGGTGTAAACCATTGCGCCACGGCCATTTTCAAAATCCAGATCGAAATAATTATAATTAAGAAGTGTGTCGGCAGCGAGTATTTCGGTCGGGCTTGTCCAGGTTTCGCTGGCAAAAACCGAGGTCATCAGCCGGTTGCCTTCCCAGGACGACTGGTCGAAGTTTTTCCAGACAATTACTGCAATATTTTCCGCGGGTGAAGCCACTTTTAAATTGGTCTGAACCCCGCCTGGCTCAGCCAGAACCTGCGGAGTAGTTTCGGCCCATTGCCCGTTTTCGTTTTCGATAAAAGCATACCAGATATCTGAAGTGTTTTGAGCGAAGTCGGCAACCTGCCACACAATCAGGGCGCGATTATCGGAAAGTACAACGATTTCAGGGTTTGCCTCGGCTCTTCCGGAGTTTGTTGATTTTGTATTGTCGTCGATCGGGCCGGATAAAAGCGTTGTTCCGGTGTTAACATCAAAAACCGAATACCAGATGTCCTGCGATTGGGCTAAAGTTTCGATAACATCATCAGATTTTGTATTCATAAAAGTTTCGGGGGTATGCCGGGTTTGCATCCAGGTGCTGACGGCGATATTGTCGTTAATCATCTCAACCGATGGCTTTTGAATGGCATTTTGATTGGTCGAAACAGCTTGTGTTTTACCAAATTTGCCGGTAGCCGGATTTATGGTTCTTAAACAAAGATTTCGTTCGCCATACGATTTTTCAGGCTCAAGCCAGGTAAACAAACGGTGTTTATCTTTCATGCTGATCGAATGTTGGGGTAACGGCAGCGGCATTTTCTGATACCAACCAACCGGCGCCATTTGATTTAGAGTTTTGCCCAAGGCAAGGTCGCCCTTAAAATTTTCGATTGGTAAATTTGCAGATTTCCCGAAAGGAGGAAAACAGTCGGTCATATTATCGGCGCCAATGCTCAACCGGCAAATTGGATTTGGCCCAAAGAGGTTAACCTCGTACCAGCTCCACAAAGCCGTTAAATATACCCTGTAATAGGTCTGAAACATGGCTGCAATAATAAAATGTTTGTCTTTTTTAGGAATATCAATGTATGAAGAACCCATGCCAACATAAATTCCGGGAGCTACTGCGCCGTAAACATCAACCAGTCCACCGCCAAAAGTTACACCAAGCGATAACTCGCAATCCATGCCCATATATACAAAATGGTATGAAGCGCTGTTTTTGTAGGCCTCCTCATGTTCGGGATTTGCATCAATTTTAAGGTTGCCCACCGAACCCCATCCACCGTTGATGGTATCAACCGAATAATGCAGCCGTGACGCATAGCCAACATTAGGTGTTACTGTGAAATTGGCTGTCATACCTACGGGTTTGGCATCCTTCCAGTTTTTCATCTTCAAATCTTTGTAGAGTTCCATCATTTTTGTAACCGGATTTTCGACAAGCCTTTTGATGCTCCAGGTCATGTCGAGTGCCGAAGCAAAGTTTTGGGTTGCAAACAGGTCGTTGTTTTCGTCCAGATTGTACGAATTTTCTTCATCAAGTTGAAAATCAGCATTAACAATTTCGGGAGGTCCAAATTCGAAAATAAATAAACTTTTGCTGAATACCGGGGGTCCGTCGATTTCGAGCTTATTTACCGATTTGGTGAATTTCAGATAAGCTTCAACAGTAGGAGTGCCTGTGGTAATATTTGTTTCGCCTAATATCGGCACCCCTTTGGGGACTTTAAATGTCGAAGTTTTAACCGTTCTGTTTTCTTCGCTCAAATAAGTTAATAACGAAAAAGTTACCTCATCGCCACTTTCCTGAACATTGTGAAAACATGTATCAGCCATAAAATCGAACCAGCGTGGGCGGGTTTTGTGTATGATAATCTGATAGGGGCCTTCGATGAGGGCCGGTTCAGGGTCTTGCCCGAGATAATATTCAATTTTCAGATTTACCTGCGGTGGTGGGAGTTTCCCCATGTCGTAAGTCAGGTGCCAGGTAGTATCGTTAAGTTTTACAGCGTTTTGTTGGGCCACCAAAATCCCCGTGTTATCGTAAAACTTTCCAATCACTTTGCTCATGTCGTTCAATTCTTCGGTAGCGATGGTAAAAGTATTTTCCTGATCCATGCAACCGGGGGCAATGGCCTGTAAAAACGGACCATAATCACCCGAAACTGTTGGCGCAATCATTTGGTTGATATAAACCGGCACCGAAAAAGTATGCTGAACTGATGTGTCGCCAGTGGTGGTAATAAAGCCACTCTGGAAGCTGAAATAACTGCCGGGAGCCGCATCACCCATGTCAAAAGGCAGGTTAAAATACTGGTTTGTTTGCGTGTAGGTAAAAATCTTTTTACTGATAACATTGTGCGAAGGCGACAGAAAAACTCCCTGCAGGAAGTCTTCCTTCCAATTTGTTGTTCCTTGCAGGGTATAATCTGTATTAAAACTGATCAGATTATTAAGAAAAACGCCTTCATTAAAATAACCGATACCCTGGTTAAAATTATAGTCAAAGGTGTAGCCAGGCAGAGGATCTTTGATAATAAAATTCCCAACAGGATAATAAATCCCGTTTGCCGGCCCGCCTTCATAAAAAAGCTCGACAAAAAAAGTGTAATTACCGGCAGGTTTGTTTATCATATTTCCTTTCCAGGTGATGTACGAAAGGTTTCGGTTTACCTTGACCCATTTTTGCAAATTACCGCTCAAAGTTCCATGATTGCTCCCTTTCGAATCCAAAACAGTTACACCTTGTCCGTCATCAAGCCGGTACAATGTTTCGCTCCGGTTTTTGTCGGAGCGCCAAAAATAAATTTCGGCCAGTGAGCCTTTATAATATTCGGCCAGTGCCCGTATTTCTTCAGATTTGTTGGCGTGATTCCTGCCAACCAGCCAATAGCCATCGTAGCCGGATAAATAGGGAATGGCTTTGTGGTCAACCAACGAGCCATCAATGTACAACTCTGCTGAGAGGCCTCCAAAAGACCCCGTAACATTGTGCCATAGCCCGTCGTTGTAAGCGTGCTCGCCATACAAAACGTATCCCGACATGACCTGAAATCTTAGAGAGCCATCTTTTTCCAAAAGGAACAACCGCTCTGTACGGGTGCTGCCGACACCGTTTTTTGTTTGGCTAAATGATAATAAAACCCCGCCATCTTTAGAAGTAGTGTTGAAATAAAAGGAAATTTCGCCACTGGTGGGACAGGAAATTTTTTGGGACGTCTGTATAAAATTGTCAGCGCCGTTGAGGTTAAGCGAGTATTGGTAAGGAACGCTGTTTTGGGTAAACGTTTGAGTATCGTAATACGAATTGCCACTTTTGAGGCCACAAACTATTTTGAACGAACCGGAAGGTAAGCCCGCCACATCAATCGAATTGATTATTTCGTCGTATTCATAATCGCTCTGATAAAAAGCACTCCAGTTGTATTTGGGCGTGGCTATCGGGATTGGCGGCGTTACCGAAACATTGTAGGTTGTTACAAACCCGCTGTCGGCAACCCCGGGAAAATACTCACGCGTTTTTAAATGGCTTACTTTGTACGAAAGTGTTGATAAATCATAAGCTAAAGTGCATTTACTGCTTGAGGGATGCAGCAATTTTGAATAAAGCACATTGTTGTTAAAATCGTAAAAGCTAAATTTGATCGAATCGGTGAGTTTGTTGCTTGATGTAAAAATTATCGTATCGTTTAAATCCTGAATATCTATAGCCTCGGGAATAAAGCAGGCGCCATTCTCGATTGTCCCGGTGTTGTTGGTGTAGCTGTCGTCGGATACAATTTTCAGGCGATTCCGGAGGTCGTCAAAGTTCCAATAGCCTGTCAGACTTAAATCCTGAAGAACAGGTTTTTTGAAATTGCTTTTAATTTCCTGGGCGCTTCGGGCATAATTCCAGATTCTTACTTCATCCATAGCCTGAATAATACGAACCGATGGCGCATCATTTTGAATACTACCAAGTATCAGAGGTTTGGTTTTCATATTATCGCGATACGGAATATGCTGAAAAATGTAATCGAATTCCTCAACATCCACCGAAACCTGGGAAGGATTGATTAGGTTCCCATCCCAAAATACATGAACCGAAAATGTCGCTTTATCCTGAATATATTTAAAGGTGTAGGCCATATGATGCCAGCTATTGTTTGTTATCGAAGGTAAGCCGGCCATTACCAGGGTGTTTTCTATGCCACCGGCCAGCGAATAAAAATAGAGGTTATTTCCATATCCATCTTTTATCAGGCCAATTTTCCAGAGCGAATCAACCGACATTATATTCATTTCGCCCTGCGGAAGTGTGGAGAGTTTGGCATTGTATTGTACCCAGGCTTCAATGGTAAATTGTCCCTGGATAATATCAAAACTATATGGTCCGGCATATTTTGTACCCGAGAGGGTTTCGTGCATCAGACCGGGTCCATTCTGAATCTGAGCGTATTTATTGGTGTCAACCAGGATTGCCTGGCCACCGGTTTGGTTTTGTGTAAATTGTGGGATCGAATCGTGGTAAATGTTCAGGTCGGTTTTGCATACTAATTTTGGCGTTTGAGGAAGGATAATAAGCTCTTTATTTTGAATTACGCCGTCCGAAGGGCCGCCAGCGCAAAACGAAGCTGCCTCGATAAACCTGGTTTTTAGTGGCAGCAAATCCATCCTGACTTCAAGAAATTTTGCCGAATCGAGATATTGGCCGGTTGGCGCCATGGTAAAAGATGAATCAATCGCAACCGAATCTGCCGAAAAAATGGTAAATTTTACCTTTTCGGTTCTCGGTGGCAGGTTTCTTACACTAAAAGTATTTGGCATTTGGGCAACGTTATGCCACGAAGTATCGGTCCGTGTGTAATTGTTCGTAATAAAAGGCCCCCAGCCTTTGGTAGCTTCAAAAAATACAGTGTCGCAGTAAACAATGTATGGAATGTAATAATTGGCCACACTGTCGGTTTGATAATGCACTTCGACGTTTAACTGCGGCGATAGCGGAAAATTCATTGTGTCGGATTCAAATTCCCAGAAAGCCGACTCCAGGTTGTCGCCCCCGGTGGTTGAGGAACTGTTTATCTGGTCGCCATTTTCGTCAATCATCCTGAAAGTGACACTTGATGTATTTGTCGGCAAGTCGTAAGCCATAAAATAATTATCGCGCGAAGTGCCGATGGTGTAAGGCCCAAAGCCGTTAAGCGATTCGATGGTTATTTGAGGGATGTTAACTGTGTCGGTCAGGTTTTGGGAATATGCCTCAAAAGTGCCGGACAGAGATAGAATTATGACTAAGAAAAGCGAAACGCTGTATTTGACTTTCATACTTAAATTTTTTATGTGTTAATATTTTTCAGGCAATGCCTTAAACAAATTTTACTAACGAGGCTGCGAAGGCTGTTTTTTGGGCTGCTCATGCCACAAAAGGACTGCTGATGTGTCTATCGTTGAGATATTTTATTGGTTTACTGCAACTGGTAAAGTGCGTGCTGTCAGGAATTGTTACGAAGTTTTTACTTAATTGCATCATGATTTTTAAATTATTATCATATCGTTTTGCCAATTTAATTTTGATTGTTGCTCCCTTATTTTATCTTCAAATTCCTTTTTAGAAGAGTTTTTTAGAATGGCACCGGTGGTTTTCATACTATTAAAAGTGAACTCCTCTTTGTAATTTGTCAGAAACAAAAACCGCACAGCAGGCCATATCGAAAGGGCTTTGGTAATGGTTTCGTTACACGTAGCTTCGCCGAGGCCGTAATCAATCAGAAGCAGGTTTACCTGAACATGGCTGATATTTTCGGGGAAAACGCTGTTATCGGCATCAAAAACCACCTTAAAATCACTCACCTGGCTTAAAGCAGTTTTCAGGCTTTCGCGAAATATTTTGTTTTGCTCGATAATTACAATGTTCATTTTATTTCTGGTGAAAAATAACCTTTACAAAGATACAAGGCACTGGTGGTAAGCAGATGCGGGTAATCCTGTAATTTGGCTAATGGTAAACCCGTATTTGCAGTAAGGGTAAACACTTAGAAAGAGTTATGGAAAAGGGGAACGGACGTTACTGTTGAGGCTGCTCTGTGGCGCTGAAAAACTCATTTGGGTTCATTCTGACCTCAGAGAGGTCGCATGTTTATAAAAAGATTTGATTTGAAAGATGTTCGACCCCGGCTGGGGTCGCATATCCGCCCGATTTAGCTATTTTCGATAAACATTTCATCCCGATGGGATGATCGTTTGAAATTACTCAATCGTAAAATAGTTGTTCTTAATGGCCCAGACGATTAATTCGCCGATATTCCTGACCTCCGTTTTGCGAAAAATTTTGGTGCGGTGCACTTCCACTGTTTTTTGGCTGATGAACAGCTTGTCGGCAATTTCCTGTGAAGTAAGACCTTTGCAAACCAGATTGATAATATCGAGTTCGCGATGTGTCAACTGATTGCAGCCTGTATTGAATTGTACGGATTGAAAAGCCATTTTTTGCAAAATTTCCTGACTGAAATAATTACCCCCCAAAAACACAGCATGAATGGCTTGCTGAAGTTCAAATTTATTCGACTTTTTTAAAATAAAACCTTTAACCCCCGCATTGATCATTTGCGTATAATGGGTCATATCCGAGAACATGGTAAGAGCAATAACATTCAGGTTTGGGCGAAGTTCAACGGCTTTCTGCGTTGTTTCAACGCCATCAATAATGGGCATGCTGATATCCATCAAAACAACGTCGGGCATAGAATTTTTAAGGAATTCGAGGAATAAATTTCCGTTTGAAGTATCAAAAATTACTTCAAAATTCTCGATCTGTCCAACCACAAGTTTAATGCCTTCCCTGAAAAGGTCATGATCGTCAATTATCGCAATTTTAATTTGTCCCTTAGCCATTAATTTCTTTATAAGGTATTTTTATGTAAGCTTTCATCCCCTCGCTTTGCCGGTTATCAAAAATAACAGTTCCTTCTAAAGATTGAATCCGGTTTTTGATATTTTTTAGTCCCATCCCTTGTTTTTCATCAATTTTCTCTTCTGCCAAAAAACCAATGCCATCATCTGCGTAAAGCACATTTAGCAAGCCTTCGGATACAAAAATCTTTAACGAAATATGCGCTGCTTTTGCATGTTTTACCGTGTTATGGATGAGTTCCAGGATTGTCCGGTAAATGGTAAGTTCCACTTTCAGATCGAAACGGTTGATCTTTTCGAACGACATATCAAACCTGGTGTTTTTACCGATGTTCATCTCGCTCACAAAATTTTCGAGCGCAATCTTAAGTCCGTATTTTTCGAGAATATGGGGGCTGATATTATGCGAAATCCTTGATGAGTCGTCGATGGCACTATCAATAATGCTGATAAGTCTCGATTCGATGTCTGCTTTATCCTCGGCATCAATATAGGCCTGAAAATAGAGTTTTGCTGCCGATAATAATGGCCCAAGCCCATCGTGTAAATCAGAGGCTATCCGTTTGCGCTCTTTTTCTTCGGTTTGAATAACGGCTTCGATGAGTTTTTGCTTAATAAAATCTTTTCGCTTTAACCTGAAATAAAAAAAGCTAAGTACAAATGCCACGGACAGGATAATCAGGATTATGACAAGAAATATCAACTGTTTTTTATGAAATTCATTTATTTGCTCTCCCTCCCTTATTTTCTGCTCCTTGGTAAACAGGTCGTATTTGGCCGATTGTTCGTTGATCTGTGTGCTTATCCGGTCCCGATAAAAATTTTCCAGAAGCGAGCGGCTTAAGGCCATAAAATCGTAAGCATCTTTATAATTTCCGGTATAACTATAAATGATTGCCATTTGTAAGTACAATCGCATGAAAAGATTTCTGTTTTCTTCGATATTACAAAGATTTGTGGCATCAACAACAGCCTGCAGAGCCAGTTTATAATCCTTTAACCCGACATAAATATTACTTAGATTAATCAATGCATTCATCTCACTGTAAAACATCCCTGCCTCATCGAAATTCTTTACGGCTTTCAAAGATAATTCAAGGGCTTTATCATATTTTTTTGCCAACGATAACCGATAGCAAAGTTCGTTTTGAGACAATGCCAGGTTTGCTTTACTACCTATTTTTTCGGATAGTGCCATGCAAAGAACAGAATATTTTTCGACAGAATCGGCAATGTTATATTTATTACTTCCCCATTCGTCGTAAATGGCGGCAAGGCGGTTGTAAGCATAAGCCCTGTTAATATCGGTTACAGGTTTTTTGCCGTTCAACAGCTCATTCAGCATTTCGATTCCTTTGGCGTACTCCTGCTTTTGCCGGTAGGCTTCACATAAATTTATACTGCAATAGTCAGCTTTTTCGGAGCCTGGTTGTAAGGTATCAAGGGCTTCCATCAGTAAATGAATTGCTTTATCAGGCATCGATTTTTCGAGAAATTTCCGGGCAGAATAAATCAGGGCATCGGTATGATCAAGCGAATCGGGTGCTGTAAACATTCGCTTGTCGAGCGCCTTTACGGCATTGGTATCGGCATAAATTACCTTTAGCCTTAAATAATTGGTTTGTGCCTGTTGAATAAGCGATAATTCCTTTTTATGATCTTCTAATTTTTTCAGGCATTGTTTTGATAAATCGGGATTGGAAATAAGGACTTCGATCCCTTTACTGTAAATGCTGTCGAATTCAAACCCCTTCTCAAATTGCTGACCGTAGGAGTTTTCGGAGATGAAAATGCAGAGAACAAAACCAAAAAGGAACAATGGATTAATCCTATCGTTTACAGTTTTAAATATCGTCTCTAACCTGTGTAAAAAATACGCTTCCATCTATTTTTTATGTTATCATCCTATTACAAAAATTAAACATCAAAGATAAAATTATTATGATGTAAAACTAAAACCACTTTTCAATCCACTTTCAACCCTGAAAGCGCCACAATTTCAAATACGGTTTTTCTTCCGACTCCTTAAACAATACCCGGCCTTTGCTGTTTAAATGACAAAACAAATTTAAAATTGCTAAAAAATGAATAAAAGAGAATTTTTAAAAACAGGCGCTGCGCTTGGTGCCGCAGGATTGATGGGAATACCCTCATTTGGAAAAACCCCTCCGGCTGCAGGTGATTTCAATAAAATGGATGTTTTAACCGATGCCAGCGGTGAATACGTTCTGGCACCACTTCCGTACGCTTACAATGCACTGGAACCTCATATTGATGAGGCAACCATGAAACTTCACCACGACGTTCATCACCTCGGTTATGTAAAAGGATTGAATACCGCCACAAAAATGATTAAAGAAGCCATCGAAAAAAGTGATTTCGGGATGGTAAAACATTGGGAGCGCGAACTGGCATTTCATGGCAGCGGCCATTTTCTGCACACCATTTTCTGGAACAACATGAGCCCTGATCAGGGAAAACGAAGCGCAGCCCTTGATGCCCAACTCAGCAAAGATTTTGGTTCTTATGAAGGTTTTGAAAAACTTTTTAAAGCAGCTTCAAAATCAGTCGAAGCTTCAGGCTGGGGAATCCTGGGATATCAGCCACACGCCGATAAACTGGTAGTTTTGTCAGCCGAAAAGCATCAGAACCAGTCGCAATGGATCACTTATCCTGTCCTTGTTCTGGACGTATGGGAACACGCTTATTATCTGAAATATCAAAGCAAACGTGGCGATTACGTGGATGCATTTTTTAATGTCATCAACTGGAATGATGTTTCAAAAAGATTTGAAGACCTGAAAAAAGCTTTAGCTTAAAAGCAAAATACCGGAATTGAGGATTTTAAAAGTATCCTGAAACCGGTGCTTATGTTCTTTTCCGCTAAGTTGAAAACTATCTTTCCAAAAAGATAAAAACAATATCCGCCATCTTTAAGCTTTTAAAGCATAAAGGTGGCGGATGTTTTTTTGAGTAGCCGAATAAAACCCGGCCCAAATTTCGGGAAATTATAATGCTCTGATCATCTCGAACTGTTTTCCTTTTTCGGGGAGGTTTTTCGATTCGAAAAACAGTTTCATGGAGACGCATGAAATTTCGGCATTTACGGCTTTTACAGTTTTGAATTTGTTGACTTTTAGCAATTCATTAAAAATTCCTGAGCCAATACCTTGCCGACGGTAATCTTTGCTTACAGCAATTTGGGTGATGTCGCCGGAATTGGGATCCGGGATTCCGTAACCTGCAAGTCTGGTGTCATCAAAAACACCCAGGATAATAAAATCATCAGGTCGCCGCAAAATTGCCTCAAAGCTGTTTTGCCATGAAGGAAAAAAATCATGACACATCTCCATCTCAACTTTTCGGTTTAGATCAATTTCCTGAATTACATATTTTGAAGGTAAAACGTGTGCGTTTACAAGCACTTTATCAGCATCCTGCACAAAATAGCTGAATTCCCGGCTGACTTTGAATTCAAGTTTTTTATAAACATTAATGGCTTTGGTGTTGTGCTGCAAAACTTCGAGAAGGTATTGCCGGATGCCGTTTTGTTTAAGAAATGGCAACGAATATTCGAAAATCTGCGTTGCCAGCCCTCTGCCTCTGTATTCTTCCAAAGTGCCGGTACCGGTGTCATAGGCTGTTTTTATTCCGTTAAAAAAGCCGGTACCATTAAAAGTGAACGACACCAGCTTTTCATCTTCAAAAGCACCAAACGACAACTCAGCATTAAATCCCCGCCGTTGGAGCATGACGCTTAATTCGTGCTTGTTAACCTGCATTTCATAATCCCGAAAAGCCGCATTAAAAGCAGTAAATAGCGTGTCAAAATCCGTTTTACCAAGTGACTTGATCATATGTATAATAAATTAAGGCATAGCGCAAAGAGCAGAGAGCAGAACGCAAAGAGCGTAGAGTAAAGCGCCAGAAGCCAGGTTTAGAGCGCAACGCCCATAACAATCGGGTCTCCAATCTTCCATCTTCCAATTTTCCAACATTCCAATCTTCCAAATTTCCTTTCTTCTCATTGTCGAATTGTCGAATTATCATATTCTTCCTTTCTTCCATCATTCCATTCTTCCATTGTCGAATTGTCGAATTGTCGAATTATCATATTCCTCCTTTCTTCCATCATTCCATTCTTCCATTGTCGAATTCCACTTCATCACTACTTTTCTCCAAAAGCATGAACCGAACCATCCTCAGCGCCAATCACAATTAATCCTTTTGTTACTGCCGGGGTTCCGCTTATCGGGCTGCCAATTTCGTACGACCACACTTTTTCACCGGTTTTCAAATCCAAAACATAAACCCGGCCATCAACTGAGCCAAAAATTACGCGGTTACCGGCTATTACAGGCGAACCATTAATTTTACCGAGGGTCTTGAATGTCCATCTTAATTTCCCATTCTTCTTATCAAAACAATAGCAATTTTTATTCTGTGAGCCAATCACAACAGCATCTGCCGAAACAGAGGGCGAAGCCACAAAAACTCCGGCATTTTCGTGTTTCCACAGAATTTCTTTGGTCGAAAGATTAACACAAAAAAACTCACCATCATAGTTGCCAAAATATGCTTTTCCGCCATCGAGCGCTACCGAAGATGCAATGTAAGTTCCGATATTGATTTTTGAAATGGTATCACCTTTAAAAATATCCACCAGGTGAAGATAGCCATCGCAACCGCCAAAGATGGCGGTTTTGTCATTGATGGCCGCTGACCCGTTGACATAATTGTTCGATTCGTATTTCCAGATGAGTTTTCCGGTTGATGCATCCACGCAGTGGAGAAAATAATCGTAACTGCCGGTCAGGATGTATTTCGTTTTACGATCAGCCGAAAATGCCCAGTTTGAAGCCCCCGAAATCTGGCCGTCGGTGAGATATTCCCATTTCTTTTTCCCGTTTCCGGCTTCAAAAGCGAGCAATTTTCCTTCGAGGTTACCGGCAAAAATGGTGTTGTCGAGAAATAACAGCGGCGCTTCGATAGAGCTTTCGGTGCCGGATTTCCAGAGGAACTCGCCTTCATTTGAAATACAATAAACCAGTCCATCATCGCAACCGATGTAAACTTTTTGATCGCTGATCACTGGCGATGATTTGATGGCATCACCAGCCTGGAACAACCACAACAACTTCATCGAATTGGGAAGCGTAACTTCGGTGGTTCCCGTAAGTGCTCGATTGCCCCGAAACGATGGCCAGGTTTTGTTATCCTGGGCCTGGCTACCGGCAGTAAAAAGTTGCAATATCAGGCAAACGAAAAAATATCTTGCTTTCATGCTAATCTCCAATATTGAAAATGATAGCGAAGGTATGATTTTTAAAAAACCAGGAGTTGTAATTTCACTTTGCCGGATTTCGTCAACCTGTTGGTGGATCAGTTGAAATTTGGTTGGGAGAATTCATTCAAATTATGATTTATGAGGTCAGTTTAAGATATGATTTTGACGTTTGCCATGGAAAAGTTTCCATAGCCCGGTGCTTCAGCACCGGGTTAGGAGTTGAGTAACCAAAAACATCAGGTCGTTTACGACCTTCATCTGAAAAGGATCGCATGAAGGGCAAAAAGGCGTAAACGCCTTGGCTTTGTTGTATTGGAGATTCCTAAAACCCCAAACCTGAAGGTTTGGGCTATGGAAAATCTGAATTCTGGACTTAACCTGACAGCTTTGGGCTTTAGCCACATTCTAGTAAATTTATGATGCCTTTTAAGACTAACCTCATTTATGGACAAAACCCAATTCATTTCGCCACTATCCTAATTATAATCAGTTAGTTGAGCCGATTAAAACATTCCTTTTTGAAATTCATTGCAGAATTTATCATTTTGTCGAATAAAATATTATCAGGATCCATCATAATTTTTTTTCGTTCTAAATTAAATGGTAATTAATTTATTATCTGCTATTTACAATCCAATTTAGTATCATGTATTGGATAGGAAGTAAATAATTTTAGTTCTATGTATTGCATAGTATTAAAAATTGTTGTATGTTTGCAGCATGAATACTGAAAAAAACATATCACAGATGCGGAAAGGAGTACTCGAGCTTTGTATTCTGGCGATAATCTCCAAAACTGACGATGCTTATGCGTCGGATATTCTGGAGAAACTCAAAGAATCGAAGCTGATTGTGGTCGAAGGAACACTGTACCCTTTGCTGACGCGCCTCAAAAATGAAGGCCTCCTCAGTTACCGGTGGGAAGAGTCAAAATCAGGCCCTCCCAGGAAATACTACAAGATCACCGAAATTGGTGAGAACATGCTTACGGAAATGGTTGTCGGCTGGCGCGAACTGGTTGATGCCGTGGATAATATCAGTACAGTTGTTAAATCTTAATTTGAAAATCAATTTAATCATTCAAAAATGAAAAAGACAGTAACAGTAAACATTAGCGGAATAATATTTCATATTGATGACGACGCGTATGAAAGACTTGGCCGCTACATGGACCGAATTAAAAGATACTTTACAAAATCTGATGGCCGTGATGAAATTATTGGTGACATCGAAGGGCGTATTGCCGAGATTTTGCAGGGAAAAATAAACGAAAGTAAACAGGTAATCACCATCGAAGATATCAACGAGGTAATCGCAAACATGGGCGAGCCTGCCGATTTTGATGAAAGTGGCGACACCGAAACCAGCCGTGAAACGATGGATAAAAATTATCAGCCAACTCGCCCAAAACGGCTTTACCGCGATCCCGACAACAAAACTATTGCCGGTGTTGCTACCGGGCTTGCAGCATATTTTAACATTGATCCGGTTTGGATAAAAATATTGTTCCTCATCACAGCTATATCTTACGGCCCGGGGATTATCGTTTATATCATTTTATGGATTGCAGTTCCTGAAGCCCGCACTACCGCCGAAAAACTCGAAATGCGGGGGGAGCAGGTTAACATCTCGAATATCGAGCGGTCTATCCGGGATGAATTTGATGGTATCAAAGGCAGGGTAAATAATTTTGCCGAGGAAGCGGGTGAAATCGTCACCAAAAAGAGACCGGTCGTTAAAACATTCATCAACAACCTGATAAACCTGATTGGGACAATAATCGGGTATTTCTTCAAATTTGTTGTGGTGATGGCTGGAATTGTTCTGATGCTTTCGGGTTTTGCCTTTGTGATTATACTTCTGGCTACAATCACCGGTTTATATGATTTCTCGTTTTTTGAAAATGGTGAAATGATTGGTTTTTCGATACCTGTTTTTTTAGAGATGATCTTTTCGAGCCATTTTATGACTTTCCTCGCTATCGTTTCGGTAGCCTTGCTTTTGGGCATCCCTATTATTCTGATGATTTATCTAGGATTCAGGCTGATGCTTGGAAATAGGGCAAAGGTTAAATATTTCGGCAGAACGGCACTTGCTTTTTGGCTGGTCGGGCTGATATTAGCTGCATATGTGGGTGTTTTCACCGGAAGAGATTTCAGACACACCGGAAGGCTGACAAAAGATTACGAATTGCCGTTGAAACCCGCCAAAGTGCTATATATTGATTGTTTGCCCGAAAGCACCTTCAGCGAAGAAGAGCCGCATTTCCAGATTTTTGATAAAGAATGGAAGGTGATTTTTAAAGAAAATGATTATCAGATTTATGGTCTTCCAAAGATAAGATTTGCAAAATCGAAAACAAACGCGGTAAAGATTGGTGTAACGAGTTATGCCAAAGGCTCCGACCGGGAAGAAGCCGAGCGTCGGGCGGAAGCGTGCCTTTATCCGGTAAATTCAAACGATTCCACCTTCATTTTGCCAAACTATTTTAAGCTGCCAAAAAACGAAATTATCAGGGCACAGCAAATTAAAATGGTAATCGAAATTCCGGAAGGACAGATTGTTAAATTTAATCAGAACATGGAAAATTTGTTTTTTGATAATCCTTACGGCAATTTTGAAAACATCGATTATCCGGGCAAAACTTATATTATGACCGAAAATGGTTTGATGCCCTACGTTGAAGGCGCCGAGAAAAAGGATGATCAAAGCAAAACTCAAAATTTTGTTATGCCTGAAAACGATTTACCTGAAATGGTGATTTTCGAAAATCTCAGCACCCTTTCAATAAATGCAAACGGCATTTAATCTTCCTGATTTTATGGGCCATTAAGATAATTTAACAAGCCCAAACGACTAATAATTTTTTAATTTTCAAGTATTTAAATGTAAAAATCCCGCTTCGACAAAGCGGGATTTTTATTTCCGGTTTCTATTTTATTACTTTTGCTTGCTAACAAATAGTTTGGTCTCAAAAACATATCAGTCCGCCATTTGACGGATGTCGGTTTTTTTTAAATAGCGCAAAAGTGTTTTTTGACCACACTCAACATTCATAAAAACAAATAATCATGTCGAATAATAAAGCTGCCGAAAATTATAAAACCGAGGTTCTCGATGATTACCGTATTGCCTGCGAGAGCCGCCAGGCCAGTATTCTGGGGCGCAAAGAAGTGCTCACCGGCAAAGCAAAATTCGGAATTTTTGGCGATGGCAAAGAAATACCGCAACTGGCCATGGCCAAGGTTTTCAGACATGGCGACTGGCGTTCGGGCTATTACCGCGACCAGACTTTTATGCTGGCAGCCGGGATAATGACTTTGGAAGAATTTTTTGCCCAGCTTTACGGCGATACCGATGAAGATTTTAATCCGGGAACTGCCGGAAGGCTGATGAACAATCACTTTGCCACGCGATACATCAACAGGGACGGGACCTGGATGTCGCAATCAAAAATTAAAAACAGTTCGGCCGATGTTTCTCCAACAGCAGGACAAATGCCACGCTTGCTTGGTCTGGCTTTTGCCTCAAAATTTTATCGTAATAATCCTGCATTAAAAACATCCGATCAGTTTTCGGTAAACGGCAATGAAGTTGCTTTTGGAACCATCGGCGATTCGAGTACGTCTGAAGGTGTTTTCTGGGAAACCATGAATTCTGCCGGTGTTTTGCAGGTTCCGATGGCCATGTCGGTTTGGGACGATGGTTTTGGGATTTCGGTTTCGAGAGATTTCCAAACTATCAAAAGCAGCATTTCGGAAGCCTTAAGCGGCTTTGAAAGAACGGATGAAAAACCCGGCTTCCTGATTTATAAAGTCAAAGGTTGGGATTATCCCGAATTATGCCGTGTTTATGCCGAAGGCGTTAAAATCTGCCGGGAGCAGCATATTCCGGTTTTGTTTCATGTTACCGAAGTCACGCAACCGCAGGGACATTCAACTTCCGGCTCGCACGAACGTTATAAAACTGCTGAAAGGCTCAGGTGGGAAGAAGAATTCGACGGCATCAGGAAAATGCGTGAATGGATTATTTCTGCCGGAATTGCATCAGCCGAAGAATTAGATTCGATCGAAAGTTCATCCGCAAAACGCGCCAAGGATGCGCGTAAAAAAGCCTGGGATAATTTTACGCTTCCGCTCCGGAAAAAACGCGACGATTTCCTGAAAATAGTAGATATCAGCACCTGCAACTGTTCAAAAACCGACAGGATTGGAGCCATCAAAGAAGATCTCGCCAAAGTTGCCGAACCCATCCGGAAAGACACCATGTCGCAGGCAAAACGGATTTTGCGGCTCATTTGTAATTCGTGCAGCAATCCCGAAAATTCGCTCAAAACCAATGTTACCAAATGGTTTGATAAAGATATGGAAGATAGCCGCGAACGCTTCAGTTCGCATCTTCATTGCGAAGATCAGTTTTCGGCACTCAAGGTCGTTCCGGTTCCTCCAAAATTTGACAGCAACACCAAATCGGTCCCCGGGCGCGAAATTCTGAGAGATAATTTTGACTATATTTTCGAACATAACAGCCGTGTAATTGCTTTTGGTGAAGACGTTGGAAAGATTGGCGGTGTAAATCAGACGTACGAAGGTTTGCAGGAAAAATATGGCGAAATCCGGATTTTTGATACCGGAATCCGCGAAGCCACCATCGTTGGCCAGGGTCTTGGTCTGGCCATGCGCGGCCTGCGGCCCATCGCCGAGGTCCAGTATTTCGATTACCTGCTTTACGCTTTGCAGGTAATGAGCGATGATCTTGCCACCTTAACCTATCGTACCAAAGGCGGACAGAAAGCCCCGCTCATCGTTTGTACCCGCGGCCATCGCCTCGAAGGAATCTGGCATTCCGGCTCGCCGCTGAGTATGGTGATAAATTCGGTTCGCGGCGTTCATGTGTTGGTCCCACGTAACTTAACACAGGCGGCAGGTTTTTATAACACGATCCTTGCCTCCGACGACCCTGCTTTGATCATTGAACCATTAAACGGCTACAGGCTTCGGGAGCCACGGCCTTCAAATATCGGCGAATTCCGGATTCCAATCGGTGTTCCGGAAGTCTTAAAAACCGGCACCGACCTCACGCTTGTAACTTACGGTTCATGCGTTCATATTGCCGCCGATGCCGCAAAACAGTTGTCCGATTTTGGTATTGATATCGAATTAATCGACGTTCAATCCTTACTGCCTTTTGATATTAACCACATCATTCTGGAATCGCTCAAGAAGACAAACAAGATTGTGTTTTTTGATGAGGATGTTCCGGGAGGCGCCACCTCTTTTATGATGCAGCAGGTTCTGGAAGAACAAAAAGGATTCTTTTATCTGGATGCTGAACCAAAAACGATCACAGCCCAGGCGCACCGTCCGGCTTATTCGACCGATGGTGATTATTTTTCAAACCCAAATGCCGAAGATGTTTTTGATACTGTTTACAACCTGATGCACAGCGTGAATCCATTTAAGTATCCGAAGATTTTTTAGGGTGGAAGATTGGAGGATTGGAACCCAGATAGCTATCGGGGGGAATGTTGAGGCGTTAGCAGAAATCCCGCTTCGGCGGGTGAAAAATGGAATGGTGGAAGATTGGAATAATGGAAGATTGGATTTGTCAGAAACCTAACAGAAACAAAAAACCTCATCGGCTTCAATTCAATGAGTTACGGTTTGATAAAAACAAAAAACACCTTTTTAGAATAAGCTCTTTTTTGTTTTCGCAAAATTCCAACTACAAAAAAGGCCCCACGAATACTTTTCATGAGGCCTTCATTTCAGATTGTTCAATTCTTTAAACAGCGTCAGGCTGCCAGCTCTGACAAGTGCAAACCGGATTCCTGTTGCCAAAGGCATCGTCAATTTTGGTAACGGTATGTCTGTATTTATCAGCTTTGCTGTAGTTGCGTGAAGGCAGCTTTGGCGAGATTTGTTGAATCGTCATTTATTACAAGACCATTCGAAAGAAATTTCTTCTATTGACTTTTATCCAACTATTTATTCCAAATTCATTTACACAAGGTCCTTCGGTTTGGCTTGAACACTTTGAAGTTCATATCAATAAGGCAAACCTGGGTATTCTTTACGGCTCAGAAAATAAAGACGTCCATTAACACTTAAGTTCCGATTTTCATGTCGATTTATCTTCTCATCGAAATGGAATTCAATTTTTCGAAATATTTACCAATCTGGAGCATTATTTCCCAATAATGCATGAACCTGTAACTGTAAGCATTTCTTAGGTATCTGATATTGAATGAAATACGACACTAATAATTCCTTGGCATGATTTTCGTAAAATATCTACAAAATTAAAAATATGAAAAAATATAATTTATTCTTCCTTTTATCGCTGATGATTTTTTTTGCATCTTGTAAAAAGGACCTCACCGACCCTGTTTATCCTGATAATGATAATTTGGAGAACATTCAGGTGCCTTCAACTTTTAACTGGAGTACCGGCCAGAACGTAATTATTTCTATTCAAGGTCTTCCAACCACCATTCCGATTAAATCTACACTATCCATCAGTTTAATAGATGGTACAGTTTTGCATCAGCGTTTTCATGCAATGGATCTTGATGCAACAATCGAAGTTATCATTCCAAAAACTGAAACGCAACTTCTTCTCAAATATGGAACCGCGGAATACCAGGTAGCGATAGTTAATAATCAGGTAACTTTTTCTTTTATCCCACAAATTCAGGAATAATTTATCATCAATAACCACCAGGAAAAATGAAAAATTTTAAAAAATCACTTATCCTGCCTTTAGTAATATCATTTTTAATGATGGCAGGTACAAACATAAAGGCTCAGGTTACACTCGACTGTGAATCAGGAATCAAAGAGATCGAAGTAGGAAATTGCTGGGGTTTTGGGGCAACAGGTTATGCCAGTATTGCTTCATATCCATCGTTAGTAATTACAGGTTCGTATTCCACCAGAAGTAATTCGTTAACAAATCTTTCACTTTCAGCTTGCTGGATAAAAACACCATGGTTGTTGGTCGGAAACGGAAATATTACTTTTCAAACGCGTCTCGATGGAAATGGAAATGGAGTTTCTGCAAAAGGAATAATTCTTTCCTACATTCCGTATGATGCAGGTGCTTCGTATGGCGAAGGTACTGCAGTTCAGTTTTACACTTACAATTTCCCGGCATTTAATGTTACAACCATCAGGGATATTTCAGCACCAATACCTGTCGAAATTCAAAATTCGACAACACCCTACAAAATCTGGGTAAGTTATATTGGTACCGGTGGAAATCAAAGAGCATATTCAGATAATTTTATTTTTCCGGGAACTTACTGGGCATCACCTCCGGCTTGTACTCCGCTGGCATTTTTTCAGGATGCCGATAATGATGGTGTTGCCGATAGTGAAGATAATTACCCAAATGATCCTTACCGGGCTTACAACAATTACTATCCTGGTGTAAGCCAGTATGGTACACTTGCTTTTGAAGATAACTGGCCAAACAAGGCGGATTATGATTTTAATGATATTGTAGTAAATTACAGGTTGAATACCATAACCAATGCGCAAAATAATGTTGTTGAGATATTAGGAAAGTTTGTTTTGAGGGCTTCAGGAGCAAGTTTTCAGAATGCTTTCGCCTTCCAGCTTGACGATATCACACCGGATAAAATAATCAGTACTTCAGGTAATTCAACTGGAGTTTCCCCGATATTTGGTTTTGAATCCAACGGACTTGAGTCGAACCAGCAATTTGCAAACTGTATAGTTTTCGACAATTTTTTTAATGTGATGCCTCATCCTGGGTCAGGAACCGGAATAAATACTGACAAATCAGCTCCAACAGTTCCTTATGATACACTCGATGTGAATTTGGTTTTTATCAGTGATGGAAACCCTGCACCCGGAGGAACGGTGACCATCAACCAATTGCCTTCTTCTTCATTTAATTTTTATATAATATCAAATCAGGAGCGTGGAAGAGAAATACACCTGGCCGACAAAGCCCCAACAAGCCTGGCTAATGACGCTCTTTTTGGAACCGGCAGCGATGATTCCAATCCGGGAGCAGGAAGATATTATAAAACATCAAATAATTTGCCCTGGGGAATAAACATTTTACAAGGATTTGATTACCCAATCGAAAAAGCATTGGTAAACGAGGCCTACCTGCATTTTATCGAGTGGGCTGAAAGTTCTGGTATTTTATATCCGAATTGGTATTCAAACGAACCAGGCTTTCGCGACGATTCCAAAATATACTAAAGCAATATTACTCTAAAAAAAGAGGCTGTCCCGATTTTGAGACAGCCTCTTTTTTTTAATCTTTTTATTCCAGGCTTTCGGTCTGACAACTCTGGCTGATACAAACCAGGTTTCTGTCGCCAAAGGCATCATCAATTTTGTTAGTTATCTGAAAAATTCCGAATCGTTAATGAACATCAAAAGCAGGAATAACCTTGGGATGACTTCAAACAAAATTCTTATCAATATATTCCTGGAATTTTTCTTTGTATTGCTCGCTGATCGGGATGTAAATTTTGTTGTCGAATACAATCCGGTTGCGTTCGACAACCGAAACCCTGGCAAGATTGACGATAAACGAACGATGAACCTGCATAAACCGGTCGGATGGAAGTTGTTCTCCGATGCTTTTCAGGCTGACCTGTGTCATCACCGGATTACTGTTAATCAAATGAATTTTGATGTATTCGTGCTGGCTCTCGATGTATTTGATGTCGTCGAGTTCGATGCGGATAAGTTTATATTCCGATTTTACGAACAAATGATTTGCTGTTGCCCTGAGGCTTTCCTTTTGGCTAGTTGAAGATAAATCAATAAGATTCTTAACTTTGTTTGCGGCCTTCAGGAAATTGCTGAAACTGATGGGCTTTAACAAATAATCAACGGCTTCAACCTGGAAACCCTCCACAGCATATTCGCTATAAGCGGTTGTAAAAACGATGTATGGCTTGTTTGCCAACGATTTTACAAAATCCATCCCACTAATATCAGGCATATTAATATCAATAAACAGGAGTTGAACATCGTTTTCGCTGAGCACACTCATCGCCTCAGAAGCGCTCCGACATTCAGCCACCAGCTCCAGGAAAGGAATTTTGCCAATATAACCTGCAATCTTTTTTACCGCCAGCGGCTCATCATCAATGGCAACACATTTTATCATACAAGCGGAATTTTTAGGTTTACTTCAAATTCATTTTCTTTATCACGGATATCCAGCGTAAAATCGTTTTCATACAATAACTTCAGGCTTTCCTTAATGTTATCGAGGCCTATGCCCGAATATTCGCCCTGGTAGCCGGCTGCAATTTTATGTTTGCTGTTTCTGATGATGCAGAGGAGCGCTGTTTTCTCAAACCGGAGTTCAAAATGAATATACGATTCCAAAGGATAGCTCACACCATGTTTAAAGGCATTTTCGAGCAACGAAATAAAAAGCATCGGCGGGATTCTGAGGTCCGGAATTTGATCGGGAATAACCGTGGTAACAACAACTTCATCCGAATGACGGAGTTGCATCAACGAAATAAAACTGCGTATGAATTCGATTTCTTTCTTCAGTTCAATGGTGTTTTGGGCTGCATCATACAGCAAATACCGCATCAGCGTCGAAAGCCGGACAATCGCATCCTGAGCCTTTTCGGTATCTATCTCAATGAGCGAATGGATGTTGTTGAGCGTATTCATAAAAAAATGCGGGCTTACCTGATGCCGAAGCAATGCCAGGTTGGTTTTGAGATGTTCCTTCTCGATATCTTTTCTCAATTTTTCCTCGTTCAGCCATTTCGCCATCAGTTTAAAGGTTGTACCCGCGCCAATAATCAGAATGCAAATAATGAGATTATCAGCAAAAGCCATTAAAGGAGGTTTTCCCGAAAATGAAGGCCTGTCCTTTTCTCTTTTTTCGATTGAGGGAAAATCCCCACCGGAATCGCCTTGTGGTGGCGCGTTGAAAATATTGAGAAAAATCACAACGAAAATAAAAAGCGATACCAAAGCAAAGTACGACCAATAGCGCTTTTTTAAGAGCAGGCGCGGCACAAAAACATAAACATTGATGAGAAAAATGGCGAGATAACCAAGAATATGCATCCAGTTTTTCGTCACTTCATGCCAGTTGATGTGCCCGGAACTGCGTTCGCCAAAGTAAGGCACCGAAAAAACCAGCGCCCACACCACAACGTAAAGCAAAACCTCTATTTTCCGATTATCTAACGAAAGTGATTTCATAAGGCAAAATTATAAACATAGCAACCTAAAACTGAATTTTATAAATAAAATTAGGGAAAAACCCAAGCTGGTAGGTTGTACTTATTGACTGGCTTTTCTCGTCATAGCTTTCGGAGAAAACGTTATCGTTGTTCGTGATGTTTTGGAGGTCAATGGAAAATGACTGCGAAAGTTTTTTCGTCCGGCTGTTTAAAGTATATCCAACCTTGAAATCTAAACGAAAGTAATTGGGATAAAAAGCCGAATAGGCGTCCGAAGATAATTGTTCGTGGCCAGTTGCGTTGGAAGCTTCCAGATCAATGGGTGTGTAAGCCCTTCCACCGGCGTTGGTACATTTAATATCGGCTGAGATTTTATTTCGTTTTTCACTTCCCACGTTCCATTCTTTTCCTCCCAGAATGTTGAAAACATACTTCCCGTTAAATGCCGTGTTCCGTTCCACTCCATCGCTTCCTATGTATTTGGAACTGTAAATGGACGACGTAAACAACCCATAATATCCATGGCTGAAAAATTTCTCGATTGTCAGTTCCAATCCATAATTTCTTCCGGTTCCGTTATTTACCAGGCTGTCTTCCAGATCGGTCATAAAACCAGCACCTGTATTCAGCATGGAGTAGCTGCTCAAAAAAGTATTTACCGGCACATTGTAAAGATTTTGGTAATAAACTTCGGCTTTTAAGCGCCAATTTTCAAAAGGTTGTAAATCGTACCCTAAAACGAAATGATGACTTTTAGTAAAATCAAGGTTTTCATTGTTATAAACGTAAGAACCATCAGCAAGCTGTGTTTGTAAAAAGTAAACATTTATGGGTTGCATTTGCGAATGAAGCCCATAGCCCAGCGAAAGGCTGCTTTTGTTATCAATTTCATATTTCAGCCCCAACCGAGGTTCAACAGATAGAGAATTATTCAGGAAAAACAGTTGGGAATGTACACCTGCATTGAGGGTAAGTTTCTCGTTAAAACTATATTTGGCATGAGCGTAAGCCTGTGCCAGGTTGGTGTAACTATCATAATCCCAAATCTGCTTCCAATCCGACTGGATTTGATCTTTTGTCTGGTAATAAAGGTTCAACCCAATCAGTTCATCCTGAATACCCACTTTTATAAACAGTCTTGAACTTATTTTTGAATTATAACTTGTAGCAAAATTATAGCCTGTTTTGGTAACCTTAGTTTCTGATTTTGTGTACGCAGAATCGCTCATCCGGTCAACGTCATAATCCGTTTGCCCTGAATTTGAATAGTTTAATCCTATATTAGAGCTAAAATAAGATTTTCTGTTAATCTGTTTGAAATGCTTCAACCCGATAATGCCAATCTGACTGCTCAAATCATGTCCACCTCCTTCACCTCCATACAAGGAACCTGAGTTTCCCCCTTCGATATTGATGCTGCTTGTTGCCAGAATGCCAAACAAAGTAAACCCGCCTGCTTTTGTATTGCCGCTGTTCACATTAAACGACAAATCCTGGTACGAAGGTAAAGCTGTGGTGCCGATATCAATACCTGCAGCCTGGGCAACACCAGCCAGTGCATAACGGTAACCTACAAGATAAGATGAACCATTTGTCTTACTGATTGGCCCTTCGGTAGTAGCTTCCAGACCGGTAATCAGGCCTGCCTGCAAGGTGGTTTCCCGTTTTTGCGTATTCCCGTTCCTGAAACCCAGGTCGAAAACTCCGGCTGTAGCATTGCCATATTCGGCAGGGAAAGCCGAAGTGAGAAAATCGGAACTTTTCAGCAAATTGGTGTTTAATGCGCTTACTGCACCGCCGGTAGTTCCCACAGTTGCAAAATGGTTAGGGTTTGTAACATTCATTCCATCAATACGCCACAATACGCCAACTGGCGAATTACCACGGATTACGATATCATTCCTGGAATCGTCGGGAGCACTTACTCCTGCGAAATTTGCAGCAAGGCGTGCCGGGTCGCTTCGCCCTCCTGCATAACGGTTGACTTCTTCCATCGAAAAGGTGCGTGCGCTTACCGGAGCTAAATTATTGATGGTTCCGGCTTTGCTGTTGGCAGTTATCACTACTTCATTCAGCAGTTTAAAATCTTCTTCCATTCCGATATCCAGAATTGTTTCTTTTCCGGAAGTGACTACCACGTTGGGAACAAGCACATCTTTGTAGCCGATAAATGAAACTTTTATTTCATACCTGTCGGGCGAAACCTCAGAAAGCACATAATTTCCTTTTTCATCGGTTGCTGTTCCTTTAATGATGTTTTTATTGAAGATTTGAACCGTGGCGCCGGGAAGGGTAGTTTGGGAAAGCTTATCAGTAACAACACCTCTGATATTTTGCCTGTTGTTTTGGGCAAAAGTGATTTGGGCTATGAAAAGCAGGAAAAGCAAAAAAAATTTATTCATTCTTTGATAGTTTAATTTGAAAACAAAAGAACCTCTCAAGTTAATCTTCAAAAAATGTATTCACCCAATGGCACGATTCTTTCACCCAAGGATGGTTTTTTATCACTGAATGGTTTTGGGGAATTTGTTGATTATGCAAGATATCAGTAAGCTTCCAACCTGAAATTAGTCATTTCTCCTGAAAATTCCCACTAAATGAAAAAAGCCCCATGATTACTTTTCATGAGGCCTTCTTTTCAGATTATATAATTCTTTAAACAGCGTCAGGCTGCCAGCTCTGGCAGGTGCAAACCAGGTTCCTGTCGCCGAAGGCATCGTCAATTTTGGTAACGGGAGGCCAGTATTTATCAGCTTTGCTGCATGGCTGCGGGAAGGCAGCCTTCGCGCGGCTGTAAGGTTTGTCCCATTCTTCGGCAGTAAGCTGGCACAAGGTATGCAGCATATTTTTGATGACATTGTTTTTATCGGCTGCTTGAGTTTTGACAATTCCAGAAATCAGTAACATATTTTCTAATTCTACTTTAACACATCGGTGAAATGCACGGATGACCCTGGCTATAAAGGTGAAGTATATGTTTTGGATGGCTCAGGAAATGTCGGAATGATGAGTTACATTCCCGGTGAAATAGTCGTTTGCTGCGATTTATCAAACCCATCGACTTTCCAGATAAACTCAAATTTCCTGGCAGGCTGGAAAGTAAAACAGGGTGATGCCGAAGTTTTCGGCCGTGATGGATTAATAACTGTAAAGACGGCTGGAATGAGTGGAACCATCACCCTTGAATATGCGCCATGGTACTTAAAATATGTTTTTTTGGCGTATAGTCTTGGAATAATTCTCACAGTTGCTTTCTTTGTGAAACAGCGTAAAGATGCAAAAAAGTCAGAACAGGAAGTTTTTCCACAACATCATAACTCCGGGAAATTATGATGTTGTTGCAGCCAGGAAGCATGAAATCTGAAGCTGATGGAACCGGCATAAAACTGCAAAGGTCGCAGGGATAATCTCTGACTGGTCATTTTCAATCCTTAATATTGGTTGTTTTGCAGGCCCTTTTGTAGCCGGTCTTGCAAAAGAATAAGTCCGCTTTCAGGCAGACGGTTTTGGTTCGGCAACATTGCCATGGCCTCTTTTTATAAAAGAAAGAACAGCCGGATTGATGCCTTTGCCGCTAATTGCAGCACAATCCTTAATAAGGCAGAACAAAACTTCAGACTTCCTGACCTGACCTTAATTGAAACGTTGTTAGGTTTAATAATAATAAATTCATGAGCCACGGAGCTTAAAAAAATTGTATGATAATGAATTTGAACAACATATTCTCCAGGGGATATGAAAAAAGCTGTTGCTTTTATATCAATGACAGAAGCATAGGGTTAAAAAAAGCAGAGGCTGCCCCGAAGAGCAGCCCCAATAAAATAATAAAAACCAACTAAATCTATTTAATAATCTGCACTTTTGCGGCAGCCTGCGAGTTTTCTGAATTTAATGTTACGATATACAGTCCTGTTGGAAGGTCAGCAACATTGATGCTGAGATTCTGATTGGTCTCGTTAAGAAATCCTGAATTTCCGCTCCTTACCATTTTTCCGCTTGCTGTAAATACACTGTAATTTACTTCAGCCGCTTTTTTGAGCGAAAATGCAACATTAAGCTGGTCAGTTGCCGGGTTGGGATAGGTTGAGATACTTTCGGTGATAATTATGTTTTCTTCCACGGAAGATGTGTTGCCAAGTTCGATAAACGGACCTCCTGTAGGGAGAACTGCATAAAGTCCGAATGCCGCTCCGTTACTGTTATTTGCAGGGTTGAGGAATCCTGAAGCAATCACTGCCAATGCTTTGCCCTGAAGTGCAAGGTCGGCTAATTGGGCATTAAACGTTGCTACGGTAATCTCGCCGGTTTCATCACGAATTTCGAGTTGATAGTTGCTGGTTGTGAGTTCAAGATAACCTGCAAATTGCCCGTAAGCGATGTCGTTTACAATGGTGCCCGCACCTTCCAAAACTTCAACAACATCTACAGTTGGCGCGTCGGTTGAACCATGATGCACGAGAACATCGGTTTTATCGGACATATTTGCTGTTTCGCGACCCATCGGATAAACGGCAATGTCGAAAGGTTTGTTAGGCTCATAGCCTGAGGCGCTCACAATACCGTCGGCTACCAAAATG
>CAJATL010000051.1 GCA_903944895.1 uncultured Bacteroidota bacterium | reverse complement strand
TACCTTGGATTGGCTAAAGTAAAATATGCCGGGAGGTATTACCTGATCGACACCAAAGGCATCGAATATTTGCTTGCCGATGGGATGAATAACCTCCGGCGCGAAACCCAGGCACTCGATCTGCGAAATAAACAAATGATCGGTTTTCCTGAGCCGGTGCTCCAGTCAGCTCAGTTGAATATTCTGCTGATGAACGGAAACGAGCTTCGAAATATACCGAATGAAATCGGGAATCTTTCCACCCTTAAAATTCTGACCTTTTCCAACAACATACTCCGGAGATTGCCTGATAACATCGGAAACCTTGAAGGATTGCAGATTTTACATCTCAACAACAACAAACTGGATTCTGTCCCACAAACAATAACCAGCCTTAAAGACCTGAAGGAACTTTCACTGGCAGGAAATTTCATTACCTGCCTCCCTGACCAAATCGACAGCCTTTCGCAATTAAATTCGCTCGATGTGAGTGGCAATCAACTTGATTTCCTTCCTTCAAAAACACAACACCTCAAAACACTTACAAAACTCAGGCTGGGCGGGAATAATTTTGACTCGATTCCGGTTTTGATTTTCAATTTAAGAAATCTGCGCGAGCTTGATCTGAGACACAACCAGGTTGCCCTGATTCCCGAAAATATTAGCCTGCTTAGCCAACTTGTCGTGCTTGATTTATCCGATAACCTCATCAAGGCAATTCCAACGGAAATTGAATCTTTGTCGCAACTTAAAGAATTTTCGATAGGTGGAAACCTGATTACCGGACTTCCGGTCGAACTGTTTCATCTCCAAAATTTAAAATTTTTAAAACTGAATGATAACAGTATCAGCGCTATCCCACCCGAAATTGATACACTGAAAACCCTTGTTACCCTGAATCTGCATAATAATCTGATTTCGGAATTCACAATTCAGCTTACTACCTTGCCGCTATTATCGTATTTGAATCTGGGAAATAACCAAATCAGCAGGATTCCTTCCGAAATCGATGCTATGAAAGAGTTACAATACCTCGATGTGAGCAATAACAATTTGAAACAGCTTCCTGCAGATATTTACACACTTCAAAAACTCAACCAGCTTATTTTAAGTGGAAATCAGATAGCGCAACTTCCCGGCCAGATCAGTGCTTTATCTTTTTTGGAAAAGCTTGATGTGAGCAGAAATCAGTTATCCAGCCTTCCAACCGGATTCGAAAATCTTGTCCGACTGAAAATGCTGGATATTTCCGGAAATAAGTTTGATACCTTAACTGTTCAGGTTTTCGGATTGGAAAATCTGGGCAGCCTGAATCTTCAAAATAATCAGCTTAGTGTGCTTACTCCAGGAATCGGCAATTTATCTAAACTTACAACGATAAACCTGGGCAGTAACAAAATCAAAAGTTTTCCAAAAGAGATTGGCGCCCTGAACAGCCTCGAATTTTTATACGCCTCCAACAACCTGATCGACGCGCTGCCTGCCGAAACCGGAAACCTGCTGATGCTCCAAGAACTCGACTTAAGCAAAAACAGGCTGGTTTCTCTTCCACCGGAGATCGGAAAGTTGAAATCGCTGAACAAACTTTTGATTTCTGACAATTCTTTAACAACCCTCCCTGAATCCATTTCAGGAATGACCGGTCTTACTGAAATTGATCTCCGTAACAACGAAATCGACTCTTTGCCAATAGCCATTGCCATTTTACCGGCATTACAAAAGATTGATCTTCGTGGCAATTCAAAACTTGATATCGCAAGGCTCATCAAAATACTGGGACTGTCGAACCGGAATGTTGTCATTTCCGCCGGCGACAACGAACTTGATTATCTACTGGACGCCAATGTGTTTTTGATCAGGATTGATAGCCTTCAATATTTACCGGATAATTTTAAAGGTATGAAAAACTTACGCCTGCTCGACCTGCATGGAAATTCCACCTTAACTGCTGCTAATATTTCCAAGGCATTTACAAATTCCAAAATAAAAAAGAATATAATATATTCTTCGACCACCAATCCCGGGATTACGGATTTTACTGCCATCCACATTAATGTGAATAATAACCTGCTGATCGGGCTGGATAAATCTCAGATTATACAAAATCCCGAGGTTGACCTTTCAAATTCGGGATTAAGCAGTTTGCCCGAAAATATCTACGGCAACACTAACCTGACGCGCCTCGACCTCAGCAATAACAACCTCACTGCTTTACCACAGGAAATCGGACAATTTCGAAACCTTGCAATTTTAATCCTGAACAAAAATCAAATCAGCGAAATACCTGCAGGCATCGGTAATCTCAAAAGCCTTGAAAGACTGATATTAAGTAATAATAACATTTCATCACTTCCACCGGAAATTAGCGAATTAAGCAATCTGCGCCATCTTTTCCTTGATGGCAACAACATTAAAAACTTTCCTGTTGAAGTCACCCGGTTAAAGAATCTGACTCATCTGATGATTGACAAAAACGCAATACCGGACTTGCCAGAATCCATCGTCGATATGCAAAACCTGCAATATCTCAGCTATACAATACATCAGCAAACCAAGATCGGGCAATTGGTCGATTTACTCAACCAAATGCAAAATCTTAAATCACTCTCGCTGAATTTAGACGAGCTGACTTTGTTTCCCCAGGAACTTGTCAATCTAAAAAATATCACCGACCTAAACCTTACTTCCGGAAACATTAAAATCCTTCCTCCTCAAATTGACGGTTTGACGAGTTTAACCAAACTGAGCCTAAAGATGCCGGAGCTTCAGTCGCTTCCCGAAACAATGAAAAACATGGACCGGCTCGCATCGTTTTATATTTCAAGTAAAAAAATATCCCCGGAAACGCTCGAAGGATTGAAAAACCATCTTCCGGGTTGCCGCATAAATATTCAGGATCAACTTTTAAAATAATGCTAAACATTATGAAAACATGGATACCTTTCTTATCTTTTCTGTTGATTATTACGATAATTTTTAGTCCATTATTAAATGTTTCGGCTCAACAAACCGAAGAAGATTTCAGATCGGAAAATTACGCCCGTGCCATCAGCCAGATTGTTGACCAGTCGGGCGGGAAGCTTGACAGGGAAGCGGTAATTCAGCAGCTTCTCATCTCAACAAATACAAAAGTTAAAGCAAATCCTTCAACAACCCTTTTCCGGGGAGATCTGATGATTGCTCCGATGATTGATTTTGTAGGTTACGATGGCAGCGACAGTGCGAGGTTTTCATACTTTACCACCGAAACCCTCGCCGATGATCTGATTCTGGATTTTGAAAATAACCTTAGCTGGGTTGACACACTTTCGCCGGTTATTATTGATGATTCGATAAAAATTAATGTTGATGACAATCCCACATACGAAGCGCGGTTAGCCTCGTTTACAGTTGAGGCCCAATTTGCAGGCGATACAAGTTTTGTTACTGTTTGGATAATCCAGGAACCTTTGCCTCAAAAAATCATCTATGTTTCGCCTAAATATTTCGCCATTCCTCCAGAAGGTGATACAACTGCTGATTTCATCATTACCTATTTTAATATTACTGGTTGGGAAGAGGTAATTCCGGTTGACTGGATAACCATTTTTTCTCAAACACACAATGGCTCTCCCGATTCGATCTCTTTTACTGTCGGGTCAAATCCTACCTCCAATTCCCGTGAAACCTACATTAAAATCAAAGAAACAGGTAATTCGACTGTAAGCGATAGTATTCATATTTATCAGTATGGGGCACAGGAGCAGTATTTAATTGCCTCACCAATACATAATTATATTGATCCGGGTGGTGGAACTATCAATGTACAGGTTTTTTCAAATATTGCCTGGACTGCCACCACTCTGAATCCTCCAGCAGGTATGATTACCGGCCTTACTCCCGGCACCGACAACCTGCTCATCAATGTGGCAGAAAATACAACACCTGAACCAAGGACCGCAAAGGTTAAAATTTCCGGTGGCGATCCGCTTCTCAGCGATACAATCACTATTTATCAGAATGGGGCACAGGAGCAATATTTAATTGCCTCACCAATACAAAATTATATTGATCCGGGTGGCGGAGAAATTGATGTACAGGTTTTTTCAAATGTTGCCTGGACTGCCACCACTCTGAATCCTCCAGCAGGTATGATTACTGGCCTTACTCCCGGCACCGACAACCTGCTCATCAATGTGGCAGAAAATACAACACCTGAACCAAGGACCGCAAAGGTTAAAATTTCCGGAGACGATACGCCTCTGAGTGATACAATCACCATTTACCAATCGGCAGCTTATCTTCTTTTAAGCCCCCGCGAAAAGGTACTTCCAAGTACTGCCGGCACCTTTGGGGTTGATGTTTTCAGGTATTTTGTTGAAGATTTTACAGTTGTTCCGGATACGGCCGATTGGTATACAATTTCAAAAATAAACAACGACAGCCTTTCGGTTGATGTTGACGGAAACTTTTCGGATACTGTTTGTTCCGCCGTAATTGCCGTTACCAGCGCCACCAACAGTTCCATCAGTGACACACTATATTTTTTCCAGTATCCAGCAAACCAGCCCTATATCATTTTGTCGCCAACAATGCAGTCTGTAGCCTGGAACCAGGAAACACTTCCGGAACCTTTTACTATCGTTTCGAACAATATAGTCGGTTTTACAGTGACTTCAACAGAACCCTCCTGGGCAAATCCCACGCTTTCCGACAATGAAGTGAGTGTTGTTATTTCGGTAAATTCTTCGATAGAAAGCCGGACTGCAAAAATTATTGTATCTGATGCTTCCAAAGTAAATGTGGCCGATACTGTAGATTTGATACAGGGTGGGGCTCCTTCATACATCGAGATTTCACCCAAATTTCAATCAGTGTCATTTGCAGGTGGGACGTCAGCACCCTTTGAAGTTGAGGTGATGAATGTACCACTTTGGGACGTTTTCTTTGAAAGCGGTAAGCCTGATTGGATTACCTTAGTCGATACAACTGGTGGCCAGATTGTATTTACACTTTCAGAAGACACAACAAACACTACCAGGCAGAGCACTTTCCGGGTTTATGATGTGAGCACTCCTGCCCGTTACGATGAGGCCATAATCCTTCAGGAAGCAGCTCCTGCGCCATATCTTTTTGTTTCCCCACGCGAGCAAGCAGTGGCGCACACTGGAAATCTGATGGTAGATTTTGTTGTTACAAGGGTTAATGTTGCTTCATGGGCATTTACTGATACATTAACATCGTCAGAGTGGATAAATTTTTTCAACGTCGGCGACAGCATTCTCAGGCTAAGCATCGACACGAATTTCCTCCCTGAAACTCGCCAGGCAAGCATTTTAATTCATGCTACAAATGATACTTTGGTTGCTGATACAGTTTCAATTTATCAATACTCATCACTCGATGAATATTTGCTGGCTGCACCGCGTGAACAGAAGGTATTTTATACCGATACCATCATCAATTTTGATGTTACCGTTGTAAACATTGATCAACCCTGGGAAACCGAGATTCTTTCGGGAAACGAATGGATACAGGTTTTAGTTTCGGGAGATGATTCCCTGCAACTTGGCGTTTCGGAAAACGAATCGCTCCTGACACGTTTCGCCAGGATTCGCATTTTTGCTCCTGCTTATGAAAATGTAGCCGATACTATTACGGTTTATCAGTTTTCAGCACCTGACCCTTTCTTACTTCTTTCACCACGTGAGCAATGGGTTGCCCACACCGGGAACCTAAATCTTGATTTCCAGGTAACTGCCGTGAATGTTGGGTTATGGATGGCTGACGTTGGAAATAATACCTGGATCACGGTGAATCCATCAGGTCAGGATGTCCTGAGTTTGAATGTTGACGAAAATACAACACTTGAAACCAGAGCGGCAAGGATTTATATCAATGATAGTAATTCTGATGCATACGACTCAGTGATGGTTTATCAATACGCTTCACTCGATGAATATTTGCTGGCATCCCCACGTGAACAGGATGTTTTTTACACCGATACCATCATTAATTTCGATGTTACGGTTGTAAATATTGAACAACCCTGGGAAACCGTAATCCTTTCGGGGAGTGACTGGATTCAGGTTTTGGTTTCGGGAGATGACTCTTTGCAACTTGCTGTTTCCAAAAATGAACTTATCGACAGCCGTATTGCAAAAGTACGGATTTATGCTCCCGGTAACGAAGTTGTGGCGGATACAGTTACAGTTTACCAGTTCGCAGCACCCGATCCTTTATTACTGATTTCACCACGTGAACAATGGGTTGCCCACGTTGGAAATGCTGATCTTGTCTTTGATGTAAATGCCGTTAATATTGAAACATGGACGGCTGATGCAGGTAATAACACCTGGATCACGGTGAATCCTTCGGGTCAGGATATCCTGAGTTTGAATGTTGCCGAAAATGTAACCCTCGAAACACGGGCAGCAACTGTTTACATCAACGACGACAATTCAGATACATACGACTCGGTGATGGTTTATCAATATTCATCACTTGATCAATATTTACTGGCAGCACCGCGGGAGCATGAAGTTTTATTTACAGATACGATTGTAAATTTCGATATAACGGTAGTAAATGTTGATGATCCGTGGGAAACCGAAATCCTCTCGGGGAACGACTGGATACAGGTTCTGGTGTCAGGAGATGACTCTTTACAATTAGGGGTTTCCGAAAATGGATCTCTTCAGGCACGCATCGCCAGGATTCGCATTTTTGCTCCTGCCGATGAAAATGTGGCAGATACGGTTACAGTTTACCAGTTTGCAGCACCCGATCCTTATTTACTGATTTCACCACGTGAACAATGGGTTGTCCATACCGGAAACCAAAGTCTTAATTTTGATGTAACTGCTGTAAATGTCCTAACGTGGACGGCTGACGTTGGAAATAATTTCTGGATCACCGTAAATCCATCAGGACAGGATGTTCTGAGCTTAAAGGTTGATGAAAACACAACTCTTGAAACCAGAGTGGCAACTGTTTTTATTAATGATATCACTAATCCTGATGTCCGCGATTCGGTGATGGTTTATCAGTATTCGGCGCTGGATAGCTGCATCCTGGCTTCGCCGCGTGAGCAATTTGTTCCGTTTACGGGAAGTTCCATCAGTTTTCATGTTACAACAGTAAACGTTAACAATTGGGTTGTCAATACTGCGCTTTTGCCCGACTGGATTGAGTTAGGCAGCAACAGTGAGGATACGCTGCATCTGAATATTCTGATGAATCCTGACCTGAAAACACGAAATGCAACAGTTCATCTTTATGATCCCAACAATCAGGAAACCAGAGATTCGGTTGATGTTTTTCAGTTCGCGGCTGTTGATCCTTACATTTTAATAGCTCCCCGTGAAAAACGAATTTCACATCTCGGAAATGCCGCTGTCGACTTTGACGTAACCCTCGTAAATGTTGATGAATGGGAATTTGTTGACACCACAATTTACCAGGATTGGATTGATTATCGCAACCTGGGCAGCAAAATGCAGCTAAGCATCGACACCAACAAATTGCTTGAAGCCCGATTTGCCGACATTGTGATCAGGGCAGTGGGCGACACGCTTGTAAAAGACAGTGTAAGCATTTACCAATATTCTGGATTAGACCAATATATCCTCATGGAACCGCGCGAGCAATTAGCCAAAAGGTATTCCACCGACACACTTTATTTCGAAATTAAAAGAGTAAATGTTGACGGTGTGGCCTTTGAAATTTTTGACGATTCGGCCATGATTAATCCTGATTCGACTTATATTTCAAACGACATATTAACGGTTGCCGTAAAATCGAATAATTCGCCTTACTCCCGGCAGGCCTCTGTCAAAGTTTTTGATCTTCAAAGTCCCGGCCAGGTGTACGATTCGGTTTCGGTTTATCAGAATTTCCCTTACATCATCCTCCGTCCTTCGGCTATCGACAGCATTGTCTGGACGGATGCGGTGCACAAAATCAACACTTATTCCAATGTAGCCCAATATACGGTAAGCAAAAGTGAAAATCTGGAGTGGTATCAGATCAGTAAAGATTCGTCCGACTGGTCAAACGCTTCACTTACACTGGCAGGCAACGATCAGTTCTTCATGCGCGTCGACAGCAATAATAATTCATATCTGAGGCGCTCTTCATTTCTTGGTTTTGAAATCAGTGACCAAATCGCCACCGAATTTTGGTTTGACCAGAATACAAGACCAGGGAAATTTTTTCCTGTAAAGGGAAATGTTTTTGTTCAAAACGACCCGCAACAACCATTATCTGGGGTTTCGATAGTTCTTTACGATTCAATTTTAAAAACTAATACTACCGGAATATATGAATATCAGCATGTCCCTGAAAACTGGATCGGAACAATTACACCATTGATCGATACATCCTGGGCGATACCATATTATTTCCTTCCGCCAAGGATCGAAATAGCAGGCCTCGGAATTATCGACACCACACTGATTACTCCTTTTGCTGCCTATAAAATTGATCCTACCGTAACACTGGCTCCAAAAAGCACGGCCATTTGCTTTGGCCAGATGCTTTTGCCCGGCGATCCCGGCTACCCCACAGCCAGCATTACCGACACTTATGGCTCGAGTACGTATCATTGGACAGCCATTCCTTACGATTCGGTAATGGCACCAGATTCGAATAAACTTGCGCCAAAATTCAGCCCCAGGGTAAATACAACCTATTACCTCGAAGTATATAATTTTTTCAGATCAACCGTTGATTCCTTCAAAATTGTAGTAAATCAGCTTCCTGATGAGTTTAGTTTTAACGGAGAATATGTGGTTTGTAAAAGTCAGTCAGGTGTCATTTATCAGGTGACTGACCCAAAACCTGGCGTCTATTACAAATGGACACTCGATGCCGGCAATCCGGGAGGAGTTTTTGCCAACAGTTCTTTTCCGTTCACGGTTTCAGGCAACATTGCCGTTGTAAACTGGGACGAAAATCCGGGAAATTATAATCTTCATTTGGTTGCTTATAACCAGTTTGATTGTCCTGCTGCCCCACTTACAAAAATAATTGAGATAACAAATACTGAGGCTCCCCCGCCAACTACCGTGCTGCGCAAGGAAAACGATAATATGCTTTATTGTTCCGATTCGCTGGCAAAATACTATGAGTGGGGATGGCTTCAGAAAAATACTGCTGGTGAACTTGAGCAGGAATTCATCATTCCCGGGAAAAACGACTGGTATTGCAGGTTACCCGATGGTCATGCTTTTAACCCATTAGCCTTTAACTACTTTGTTATCGCTTATTATGATGAAAACTCGTGTGGTTCGAGATCGTTTTTCAATGCACCGGTTGCCATCGACGAAATTCCGGACGGCAATATCAGTGTGTTCCCAAATCCCGGAAATGGAATCTTTACAATCCGGTTTGGAAGTCAGGTAATTTCAGAGGATGGGATAATCGGGATTTACAATGCCTCCGGACAAATGATCCATCAACAAAACCTGGTTGGGACCAGAAACGAAGTAACCATTGATCTCTGCAGAAACGGGTCCGCTGAGCCTGGGATTTACCTGCTGGTAATTCGAACACCGGAACGCTTGCTCAATTACAAAATTGTAATTCAATAACCTGATGACGATGAAAAATATACACCAGATTTTACTTGCCTGCCTGCTGCTTCTGATTTTCGTACATCCGGTAAACGGGCAAAATACCAGCAACGACGAAAAATTGAGAAAAGCACGCTTGTTATTGAGTGAATATTACGATGCTTCTCATTTTAAAGATATGAATACTGGCGGTTATGATCCATCCTGGGAAGGGATTTTCAGGAACTGCTTCGATACAAATTCACGCAGAATTGTTTTCGATGTGCCTTTCAGGATTCAACAGGAAAACAATAGTCAGGAGCCACGGGTAATCGAAAAATACCTCGACATTGTTGCCATTGATGAATACACCGAAATAATAAGAAACGCCTGCGACCTTTACCATATCATCGATTTTGACTATAGTCTGATCGAAACAGGATTTGATACTACAAAACTGAGTCAGTCCAATAAGTTGCAGTTTGGGATCAGGAAAACATTCAGCAACACCAACTGGTCGTTGAGTGATGTGGTTAACTATATCATCGAAATTCGGTTTATTGGCGATCAACCCAAAATCACTGCAATCAGGCAAAAGGATGAAAACCTGGCCCGGTCCAACGTCTCATTGACCTTTATCAACTCAACCATTAAGCAAATTAACCAGGAATACAAATTAACCGACATTGTAAGCGAAATCAGCATCGAATTCGATGAAACCGTCAATAACAGAAAACTGGTAGCCGGAACAAACGCTTCAGGTAAAATCGAGCTGGGCTTAATTCCCAACAGTGCCACCATAAAAATTGACACGGTATTTGATTTTTCCGGCACCAAATATACGGTACCTAAGGATTGGAAGGTTGATGGCAAAAAAGTAAATACCAAACCCGTACAGGGTTTTGAGGTTAAAATTCAATCCTCGGAATGGAATGGATTTTCCTGGTCGCTCAGGGGTTTTGGTGGCATGATCAGTCAAAGCGAAAACCAGTTGAAAAACTTTTCGACCGATTCAGATTTCAGCAACAATACTGGCTTCAAATATGGTTTTGGCGTTGAAATGGTGAAAAACTTCAACCTTAGTCAGCTTATCAATATTTTTGACAATTCGCCTGAAAAAGCTGATCCCAGCAAACGAAACTCACGCCAAAACACGTATGTAGGCGTTGGGATGGGCGTTTCTTATTATCAGTATCAGTACCGGATATCGAGCGAAGCATTTGTCCAGAATCCCTACGATTATACCGACCGTTTGGGTGAACCGGTTGACATCCTCGTGAGTGTGGCAGATTATTACGAAACAACCTCAGGCAATGGCATTGTCTTGCCCATATTTACTGAGGTAAGAAAAGTTTTTACCAACAATGACTATTATCTGCAGGCATTGTCGTTTCAGGCTGGATTAAACATCATTTTTCCTCTTGAGACAAACTACGTCATTTCTGGTGATTTTTCGCGTCATGGTCTTTATAATCAGTACAATCCCAAACCAATTACTGATGATGCTTTTTACAATTATTATTCGCAATCCGGAAAAGAGATTGATGAAAATTTCCAGGAAAACCCGATTTCAACGGCGCTGATGTTTCGGCTAAATGGCTATTTTGATTTATTTGGCAAAAAATCAGATAACTTGCTGGACGTTGGATTGCTGGTATCATTTCCGTTCAGTAATAAATCCTCATCCGAAACGGATGGATTTTACATTTCGACAGGAAACGATGAATTCAGCAGCATGAGCAATTCCAAAAACAAAATTTACAACTACTTCCTCGGGTTGAGTGTTGGCTATAACTTCATCAATTACCGGTTGTATTGATAAGTTTGGGAGTGAACCTTATCCCAAAAGCCAATAATTAAAACTTTGGTCAAAAATTATCTATCATACCAGTAAGGTGTTTCATGCCATACAGGATAATTTCTTCAAAATAATAAACCGTCTTTTCCTTTTGACATTGCTTTAAATTACGCTGTAAAAAATTGTACTTTCGCTGCCAGTATTTTTTAATGGATTATTGGCCTAAAAAGGCATGCGATGAATGATATAAATATTATTTTAGTTGATGAACATCCCATTGTCAGGGAGGCATTAATGTCAGTTTTGGCAAATGCTGAATCAATTGAGGTGATTGACGCAGTGAATAATGTGGATGCCTTACTCGAAAAAATGAAGCATCTGCCGGCAACTTTTATTCAGGTTGTTCTGCTAAATGTCTATAATGCGAATGACCTCGAAATCGAAAACATTAAACGGATACAAAAAGCCTACGGAAAGGTTAATATCCTTGCACTTCTGATGTATTCGAACGAAAGTTTTATCTGGAAATCAATCAAAGCGGGAGCAAAAGGTATCTTATCAGATCAGACATCACGCAATGAAATTGTTCAGGCCATTTACACCCTCCGAAACGGCTATGAATACCTTGGGAAATCAATAACAAACATCGTTCTCAACAGTTACATCAACCGCTCGCACAATGGAGCAACCAGCCAGGATTATCTGTCGCAGCTTTCACTTCGCGAAATTGAAGTTTTGAAATTGTTTGGCGAAGGCCTCACCAATCAGGAAATAGCCGACAAACTGTTTATTTCGATCCGGACTGTTGAATCCCACAAGAACAACATCATGAAAAAAATCAATCTGCGCACCACTGTAGATCTGGTGAAATTTGCCATCCGAAATAATATTATCGACTTTTAGTCCTGTCCTGATTATTCCGCATTATACCACTAAAACTTCTGATTCTGATTGAAGGTAAATTCCAAAATCCCTCATTACCAGATTGGAATTTTATCGTTCAGATTTAAAACCCCCTCACTGAAATGCCGATTTTCGATTACAATTCCTCAACCTTCAATTTGCATTTTTGGAACACCTCTACAATAATTAAATAATTCTATTTCAATTAATTACATTTATTAACCAAAATTTTAAAGAAATCTTCCTTTCCAAATAATTACTATATATCTTTGTAGTCGGGGAATTTTTGTAAAATAAAATTAATACAATAATTAAAATACTATTTGTCATGAAGAAAACCTTACTTTTTCTCATTATGATCAGTTTTTTATGCAATCATCTATCTGCACAAATAACTGGTCTTACAGATGGATCAAACGATGATCCCAGAGCTAATCCGCAAGCTGTATTACCTGAATTAACAGTTGACCCGGGAACTATTTTTAAGGTACCTGTTAAAGTTAATGACATGGTTTCGATGAGTAACCTTAAACTTCGGATAAAATTCGACAGTGATATTATCACTTTCAACGAAATAATTTTTGATGGCGGGGTTTTGGCCAGCAACAATTATGTTAAAACAATCCGGTTCTTTGCTCCAGACCTGATCGAAATCACCTTCGATGCAACTTTTAACATACAATTTACAGGTAGTGGTTCTGTTGCATTTATTATTTGTACCGCCGGAGAACGAGGAACATCTCCACTGACTTTCGAGCAGTTTGAGATCAATGGTCACAATCAGCTTTTCAATGTTATCAACGGCAGCGTTCATATCGATGCCTGCCTTGATGCAATTGCCAATGCCGGAAGTGATGGCCTTTGTCTGGTGAATCAAAACTACACACTCAACGGGACAGCTCAAAATTATGAGTCAGTGCTCTGGCAGACACAAGGCGACGGATCATTTAATAATGCATCCTTATTAAACGCAGTTTACACGCCGGGTTCACAAGATATCATGAATGGTGCAGTTAACCTTTGCCTCACAGCGTTTGCTCTGGACGATTGTGCAGATAACACCGATTGCATGAATCTGAATATCGGCCCAAAGGCTGTTTTGCCTGATCTTAATGTCGATGCCGGTGCAACATTTTCAGTGCCTGTCACTATATTTAACATGCCTCCTGTTCAGGAATTGACCGTCCGGATAAAATACGATAATGCAATTATCAACTACCAACAGGTGATATTTGAAGGAGGAGTATTAGCTGCCAATAAATACACCAAAAATGTCAGCATTATTGGACCAGACGAGATTCAGATTACATTCACAGCCTTGTTTACAAGTTATTTTTCAGGAAGTGGTGATGTTGCTTTCATCAGTTTTCAGGCAGGCGATCATGGAACATCTGAATTGGATTTTACAACTTTTACCTTAAACGGGCAAAACTATCTTGGCAATGTTGTAAATGGCAGTGTGCATATTGGCGAATGCTATGATGCCGTTGCCAATGCAGGCATTGATGCTTTGGTTCTGGTTAATCAAAGTTACACCCTGAACGGGACCGCTCAGAATTATGAGTCGGTACTTTGGCAAACATCAGGAGACGGGACTTTTAATAATCCTGTGATCCTGAATGCTACTTACACTCCCGGACCTCAGGATATTATAAACGCAACAGCGAACCTTTGTCTGACAGCCTTCGCAACCGATCCATGTTCTGACAACACCGATTGTATGAATCTAAATATAGGTCCCCAGGCCGTTTTGCCACACGAAACTGTTGATCCCGGTGAAACATTTTTAATTCCGGTAACAGTAAATAATACGCCAGCACTGCAGCAACTGATCATTCGTACAAATTACGATAACTCCATTATCAGCTTCGATCAGGTTATTTTTGAAGGAGGGGTACTCGCAAAAAATAATTACATAAAAACAGTAAATTTTATTGAACCTGACATCATCGAAATGACTTTTACGGCAACATTTACCAATTATTTTAAGGGTAGCGGCATTGTGGCATTTATCCAGTTTACAGCGGGAAATTATGGTACTTCAGATCTCATTTTTACACAATTTTCGGTTAACGGGCAAAATTATCTCAGCAATGTTATAAATGGAAGCGTTTTCATCGACGGATGTCTTGATGCAACTTCAAATGCCGGCTCTGATGATCAGATTTGTCAGGATCAGAATTATGCCTTAAACGGCACAGCCGAAAATTTCCAATCACTTTTGTGGCTTACTCAAGGTGATGGAACTTTCGATGATTCTGAAATCTTAACCCCGGTTTACACTCCTGGTCCGCAGGATATCAGCACCGGCTCGGTAAGC
>CAJATL010000050.1 GCA_903944895.1 uncultured Bacteroidota bacterium | reverse complement strand
TTATTTAAACCAGGAAAGGAGGTAAACTTTTTACTAATAATGATTTTACAAACTGCAATCTCGCGGATAGCAATAGCTATGAATAGTTTGCAGCACTTCGGTTATTCGTAAAGTAAAATTTGATTGTTGCGGAATCGCTGTGCATCTGTATGAGATTCCTTTAATCTGAAGAATTTTTAGTAGGTTTGTTTTAATTATTTCCAAACTTTGAAAAATATCCTTTTCAGGCACTATAAAGGGAAGAACATATAGTAATGAAACAATTTTACAATGGCTCATCATACACTTAAAACTTCATATTCAAATCTTGCGGAACGGCTCAACCGCTTCCCGCAGGGTGCTCCGCCTGGCCAGCTTCTGTATGAAATATTAAAAATATTGTTTACCGATCAGGAGGCACAATTGGTTTCGCTTTTGCCGATAAAGCCTTTTACTGCTTTACAGGCAAGCCGGATATGGAAACTCGATTTGAACACCACCCGGAAAATCCTTGATACGCTGGCCGGGCGGGCACTCCTGGTAGATGTCGAACAAGAGGATGAACAGGTTTACGCCTTGCCTCCACCCATGGCTGGCTTTTTTGAATTCTCCTTAATGAGGGTGCGAAACGATATTGATCAGAAAGCGCTAAGTGAGCTTTTTTACCAGTATCTGAATGTGGAGGAGGATTTTGTCAGGGCACTTTTTGCAAATGGGGAAACACAATTGGGGAGGATTTTTGTGAATGAACCAGCCCTTTCGGAGGAAAATGCTATTCATGTTCTTGATTACGAGCGTGCCACAGAAATAATAAAAACTGCTTCTCACATCGGCGTTGGTATGTGTTATTGCCGGCACAAAATGGAACACCTCGGTAAAGCCTGCAATGCCCCGATGGATATTTGTATGACTTTTAACACCACCGCAGCTTCTTTAGCCAAGCATGGACATGCCCGCAGTATAGATGCAACAGAATGTCTTGATTTATTAGGGCAGGCTTACGATTCAAATCTGGTTCAGTTTGGCGAGAATGTCAGGGAGGAGGTGAGTTTTATCTGCAATTGCTGCAGTTGCTGCTGTGAAGCAATGATTGCATCACGCCGTTTTGCAATTTTCAATCCGGTTCATACGACCAATTTTATTCCTGAAATTGATACGCAAAAATGCACCGGTTGTGGAAAATGTGTCAATGTCTGCCCGGTTGAAGCCATGGGGTTGGTTTCGGCAAATAATCCTCATTTCCCGAACCGGAAAAAGGCCATACTGGATGAGAATGTGTGTCTCGGTTGTGGAGTTTGTGTAAGATCCTGCTCCGAAAAAAGTATCGTACTAAAATCTCGCGCTAAACGGGTGCTTACTCCATTAAACGGCGTTCATAAAGCCGTGATGATGGCCATCGAGAGAGGGAAGTTGCAGCATTTATTTTTTGACAACCAGGTTTTATGGAATCATCGGGCTTTGGCGGCAGTGTTAGGAGTAATGTTGAAACTTCCTCCGATAAAACAGGCCATGGCAAGCCGCCAAATCAAGTCCCGCTTTTTTGAATATTTGATTCAGCGGATGCAATGAATAAGTCCATTCTTTGTCATTATGGTCAACTAAAATTAAAACTATCCGATGCCATCGGACAGAATCCTGGTTTTTAATTCGATGGCATCGGTTAGTTTCTGGAATTCGCGCCTAAATATCATAATGTTTAAAATACATCGGCTTTTATTTTGCTTTTTCGTTGATGAAATTAAAACTCAAATTTGAGATGCCAACATTAGTCACCGGTTCTGCCACAGGTATCCGATTGGGAGAATCCTGCGCATCCCACAAAAAAACCGGCTTGTTTTTCAACTTGCCGGTTTAACTCTGAAAGTATTTTGTTTAACTAAAACTTCCCGAATTTGAGGGATAATCCTGCCGAAAACCCATCCATGATGTGTTCGCCGGTTTTTTCGAGATTCAAACCAGAAGTGTAGCGGTAATAGCCACCCAGCCCGATACGCATAAATTTAACCACGTTAAATTCGATTTCGACACCTGGCTCAAGAACAAAAAATGGTGAACTATCAATGGTGTAATAGGTCCAGTCCTGGTTGTAGTTGTCGTAATACGCTTCGTTTACATAGGCTGCGCCACCGGCACCGATAAGAACCGGAATTGAAATATGAACCGGACTCATAGGAAAAAGAATTGGCTCAACCAATAAACCGCCATAGCCGCCGCTTAAAAATACGTTGTCATAATTTTCGTTGCCAATGGTGAGATCGTTAAATGAAACCTGGTTGGCAAAGCCATAACCACCAATTCCCAGAGTAATTCCATGGTTAATAATCCAACCACCTTTGGCGCCAACTAAAACAACATCTTTTCCGTCGAACTGCGAATAATTGATCAGCAAAGCACCGTATCCGCCATGCGAAATCTTATCGTTGTTGCCGAACAAAGTGCGCATTTCGGTTTGCGGTTTTTCGTCCTGGGCAATGGCAAAGTTGGTGAAAACCAGTGCCATTAATAAAAATATCAAACTTGTCTTTTTCATGTTAAAATAAATTATTTGGTTAAAATTTTATTGATTTCTTTAAAATATGTATCGAATCGTCAATCCAAAATCCCATAAATCCACCCTGAAAATATCTTCTCCAAAAAATTCGATGTAGGGTTTGTAGTCGAGGCTCACGGCCAGCGGAATGCTGTAAAACTGGTATTCGCCGCCGAAAATTCCATCAAAACCCAGAACCGGATTACGCCTGATCTCGGGATTAACTGTTGTTCCGTTTTCGTCACATTGGCAATTAAATACTTCAACGCCTTTATAGCCGGCATGACCACCCACTCCCCAGAAATAAAAGAGGTTATTGATTCGGTCGGTTTTGATAGGTTTATAAAACTCCACCAGTCCTGTAAACTGAACGCCATGTTCACGAAAAGCGAGTATTGTCTCGAAGCCCTTAAACTGATCTTCGACATATTTGTAGGAAATTCCGTTGCCTCCGAGCCGTAGCCCGATCGATTGAACAACTTCCTGTTCCTGCGCTTTGACAGTATTGACGGTCATGAGCAAAATTGCTAAAGCTAAAATTCTGATTCCTGTTTTCATGTGTACTTTTTTCATCATCATCGACAAGATTATTTATTGTGGGTTGCAATCGAAAAAATATTTTTAAAAATTTGTTAGCGAAACCTGGCCTGACAAAATTTTGATTTTAACATCGGACAGTGATTTTCCTGAACCGATAATTCCTGAACTTTGATAAAGCCCGTTTTTCTCATCAATCACATCTTTTTTAAGATTTGCCGTACCGAGAGAATTCGAAATCGTGGTTTGCTTCGAATAACCGAGCAACAGGTTAAATGATGATTCTTTATCGAAATTGAGGCTGATATCGGTGTATTTGGCGGTAAGATTAACCTGGCCAAAAGCCTTTTCCACCGATCTGAGATCAACTTCGCCATACTCGGTGCTTAACACAGCAACAGTCGAAAATTCATCAATCCGGAGCTCGGAAAAGGATAGCTCGCCCCGGATATTTTTTACTTTTTCGATGCTGATTTTGTCGCGCCGTGAAGCAATTTCAAGATTCTCCACACTTTCGATTTCGATAGTTGACGATTTTGATTCGAGTCTCATTTTATCTGCCTGGTTAATTTCGATGCGTGCATAGCCGGCTGTGATCTTACAACTTCCGGTTTTCTTGATGTTTACTGATCCAAAATCAATTTTTAGCTCCAACTCTTTAGAAAAATCGCTGGCTTTAAAATCACCGTTTGAGAGGGTTACATTAATTTTCTCATTAAAGTCGGTCATGAAAATATTCCCGAATTTATTCTCGATTTTTAAAGGGCATGCGTCAGGCATGTAAACTTTATAGTCGATCTGAACGCTGTTACTGCTGGTAAATAGTGTATTAGCAAGGTTATTGACTTCATCCAGGAAGGAACCCTGATCGTTTTTAAAAACAGTTTTGGCGATCACGTAACGCGAAGTAGGCGTAAATTCAAAATTGATATCGCTGAATGTTTTTTCGACCTTTTCCAGTTTTGTCGAATTCACAACCAGACTGATCTCAAATCTCACGGAATCCTTGTCCCAGTTGATGATATGGACATTTCCATACTTGTTGATAATCTGGATTTCAGTTCCGGGATTAATGGCAAACGCCCTGGTTTCGTTATGAACTTTTTCGAATGCCCCGGCCCGGAACTGGCAAGCCAGCAACCAAAAGGCAACGAAAAACAGGGTTCTGATTTTACAATTTAACTTCATATTTCTGATTGTTTTTGCCGATTGCTACCGGTATGTTCGTTTTTTGCTGCGCGCAACTGGCGGAGCACATCTTCGAGTATGTCGAGTTTTACACGATAATTCTGAATCATGGCTTCGATAACCTCTTCGTTGGCGGCATTATCTTTCAAATCGCGCTTCAGGTCGGCGTATACGCTGTCCAAAGCAACAAGTTCGTAATTTACTTCATGCCGTATTTCGGGCTGATCCTGGGCGAGCGTATTAAATTCCTGCTGCCGGTTGTCGATTTGGGCCGTGTAAAAAGCCTCGGCTTCGATCATCATTTTTACAATTTCTGTCGGCTTTCCGGTTTCGGTATCCATTTCGGCGGTTTGCTGTTGTTTTTTGGAGTTTACAAAATCATGAAAATAATACGAAGCCACAAAAATCACAAGCACAGCGGCGGCCTTCCACATCACGCTGTTCCAGTTAATCATCCTGACCACCGGTTTCGGTTTTCTGATCCGACCGAACACAGCCGGATCAGGCATGAATTCGTCGAATTCGTCGCGGTGACTGACTACAAATTTTTCTAACTTATCTTGTTTCATAGTTTGTTTGGGTTAGTATTTCTTTTACCCTGTTTTTTGCCCGCATGTATTGCGATTTTGAATTGGATTCGGAGATGTTTAAAATCTGCGAAATCTCAACATGGTCGTAACCTTCGAGCAGGTATAGCGAAAAAATAATCCTGCTTCCTTCGGGCAGGAATTCCATCGCCTTTTTTATGTTTTGAACAGTCATCTGATTTTCGTATTCCCGGTCATCAGTTTCATCTTCCTGTTCAAAAAGGTGCATGTCGTCAAAGAACTCCAGGTCGGTTTTTCGGCGGTTGATCTCGTTGATGCAGTTGTTGATAACAATCCTTTTAAGCCAGGAGCCAAAACCCGAATCAAATCTGAACGAACCGAGTTTTCCAAAAGCATCTGTAAAAGCCTCCTGCAACATATCTTCAGCCGCTTCACGCGAACGCATCATCCGAAGGCAGATGTTGTACATCGCCCGTGCATACAGATTGTACAGCTCGTACTGCGCCCGCGCACTACCCTTTCTGCACTTTTCAATGACGTCCTTGTGTACTTCTGTATGCTCCAAATCTGCGCTTTTCTGAGTTGTTATTTTCATCTAATGACAAGATCAAAAACCAAGGGTTGCAAAATTTTTAAAAAAATACTGTAAATCCTGAAAAAAATCGTAAAAGTTGAGTTTAAACTTAACTACGCTTAAAGCGTGGGTAGGTTTTTCCAGGCAGAAACCATTACTAATCAAACAAAAACAAATTTACCTGGATATTTAAAGCATGCAATAAAATATTTTCGTAAGTTTGGAAACTCATTCAATTCAGATGTTTTTGTTAAAATTAATTTCCGTACTCAGCCGCCGTGTTTTCCTGAACATTAAAAACCGGGATGGCTTTCGTTTCAGCTAAACCTGCCTTCCGTCGGGCTTTCTGACGGTTTTTCCAACTTTTTCATTTCGTTAATTTTAATACAAATACAATTATGGAATTACCATTTGCTGAATCTTACAAAATTAAGATGGTCGAAAACATCCGTAAAAGCACAGGAGAAGAACGCGAACAATGGATAAAAACGGCCAAATATAATCTTTTCAACCTCAGGAGCGACCAGGTTTTTATCGATTTGCTCACCGATTCCGGAACTGGCGCCATGAGCGACAAACAGTGGTCGGAGCTGATGCTTGGCGACGAAAGCTACGCCGGCGCTTCATCCTATTTTAAGATGAAAAATGCCATTCAGGAAATTCTGGGCTTCGAGTACTTTTTGCCCACACACCAGGGGCGGGCTGCCGAAAATGTACTTTTTTCGGCTTTGATTAAAGAAGGTGACATCGTTCCCGGAAATTCACATTTCGACACTACCAAAGGCCACATCGAATATCGCAGGGCAAAAGCTGTGGATTGCACCATCGGCGAGGCTTTCGATACAACAGTTTATCATCCCTTTAAAGGAAATCTCGACCTCGTAAAACTCAAGACCGTCTTAAAAAAATACCCTGCCGAACAGATTCCACTTATCGTGGTAACTGTAACCTGCAATTCGTCGGGTGGGCAACCGGTTTCGATGCAAAACCTGAAAGAGGTTTATGAAATGGCCAAAAAATATGGCATCCGGGTAATTTTCGACTCGGCTCGTTTTGCCGAGAACGCCTATTTTATTAAGATGCGCGAGCCTGGTTATGCCGAAAAAACGATTAAGGAAATTGTGCTCGAAATGTTCAGCTATGCCGACGGCATGACGATGAGCAGTAAAAAGGATGCCATCGTGAACATGGGCGGTTTCATTGCCTTACGCGACGAAAATCTCTGGAAAAAGGCATCAACCTTCAACATCATGTTTGAAGGATACATCACTTACGGAGGAATGTCGGGGCGTGATATGAACGCATTGGCTCAGGGACTATACGAAGGAACCGAGTTTGATTATCTCGACACCCGGATTAAACAGGTCGCTTATTTGGGACAACGGTTAAAAGATTTCGGAGTTCCGGTTCAGGAGCCTTTTGGCGGACATGCCATTTTTGTAGATGCCAAGCGGTTTTTACCAGGTTTTCCAAAAGAGCAGTTCCCGGCACAAACGCTGGCCATCGAGCTTTATCTCGAAGCCGGAGTCAGGAGCGTTGAAATTGGCGCCATCCTTGCCGACCGCGACCCGGTGACCCGTGAAAACCGCTATCCGGATCTCGAATTTTTAAGATTAGCAATTCCCCGCCGCACCTACACCAACAATCACATGGAATATGTGGCTGTTGCCCTCGGAAATGTTTACCAACGCAGGAACACCATCCTTAACGGCGTCAAAATTGTTTCTGAAGCTCCGATCATGCGGCATTTTACCGTGGAACTCGAACGAATTAATACGATGGTTTAAAGCTGGTTTTTGGCAAGATTAATCCTGAAAGTTTTCCAAAACCTGTTAGTTTTGAAACTTTTAGCCGGCTTAATGAGAAAATAAATTAACGTTTTTTGTCAGCATCCTGTTAATTCGTTTAACAGGATGTTTTCATTTACAATTCTAAACCCGAAAACATTGCTTTTGAATTTTTGTTATTCATCTTTAAAAAGTACATAAAAAAATGGAACAGCATAAAAAAGAAGGCCGTTACAGCCGGATTTACAACCAGTTGGAAGGTTTGTTAACCAAAACTGATAATACGGAAGCACGGATGGCGACTGTGATTGCCGTGCTTCATCACAAAATGGATTACTATTTCTGGACGGGTTTTTATTGCCTTTACCAGGAAGAACTTGTTGTCAGGACTTACCAGGGGCCGGTGGCTTGCCAGGTTCTCGAAAAAAACAAGGGTGTTTGCTGGGCTGGCATCAACCAGGGAAAAACAATCGTTGTAGAAAATGTTCACGATTTCCCCGGACACATCGCCTGCGACTCCCGGTCGAACTCCGAAATCGTTGTCCCAATACATGACAGGCAAGGTAACATTTTTGGCGTTTTAGATGTTGACAGCAAAGAACTAAATTCTTTTGACGAAACGGATGCTGTTTGGTTGGAGAAGATTGTGGGAATGATTTAAGTAACCAGTGGGCAGAGGGCAGTTGCCAGTTGGCAGTCACCAGTCACCAGTCATCAGTCATCAGTTGGCAGTAACCAGTTAGCAGTCACCAGTCGCCAATGGACAGTTTGCTGCCTGCTGCCGACTGGCTACTGCCAACTCTTTGCACCTATTTTAACATCTTTTCGTTTATGTGCCAATCCATTTTTCTTTAACTTTGCTGCCCAAAAAAAAATTGATTTTGAATACATTAATGCTGGTAATCATTGTCCTGGCAATCTCTTTGGATGCTTTTACTGCTTTGTTTCTGAACCGCTTTTTAAAGACAGCGAACTTTAGAATTGTTTTCATGAACATCGCAATGATAAGTATTATGGCAACTTTATTTGCTGTAACAGGCGCTTTCGTAGGCAAACAATTCGATTACTTCTTTTCGGGAATGGGAACAGGCCTGGCAAGCGGCCTTTTTTTGATGTTAGGCCTCAAGATGATGGCCAAATCACTCAAGCCCAGAGTTGACGAAATGAACTTTGAACTTGAAAATCCAAAAATGATCGTTTTCTATGCCATTGCTTTAAGCATGAATGCATTTATTTTGGCAATCGCCCTACCGGCCTTTAAAATCGGAGTTTTGCAGGTTTTCCTCAGCTTCATTATTATCTTTCTTTTTTCGTCACTTGCTGCAGTTTTTACCGGTCGTATCACCGACAATTTCAAAATTGCGATGCGTTTTGAATTTGCAGGCGGCATCATTTTAACCGGAAGCGCTGTTTATTATCTCATCAAATTATTCGGAATAATCTCATAATCACATGAAAAAACTATTTACCATCTTTTTTACTCTCGTATTGCAGAGTTGGCTCATAGGCCAGATTCCTTCGGGATATTACAATGCAGCAAGCGGCCTGCATGGCGAACCGCTTCAGCAGGCGCTTCACAACATCATCGATAATCATACTTCGGTAAGTTACAGCAGTCTGTGGAATTATTTTGAACAAACCGATAAAAAATCAAACGGCAAAGTGTGGGATATGTATTCTGACATACCTGGTGGCACACCGCCTTACCAATTTACTTTTGGCTCGGATCAGTGCGGCAATTATGGTGCTGAAGGCGACTGTTACAACCGCGAACATTCGTTCCCAAAAAGCTGGTTTGGCGGGGAAGTGGCGCCCATGAACTCCGATTTGTTTCATTTGTGCCCAACCGACGGTTATGTAAATGGCAAACGGGGAAATTACGCTTTTGGCGAAGTTGGAAACGCTTCATGGACTTCGATGAACGGAAGCAAACTTGGAAATTGTGTTGCGCCGGGATTCTCAGGAACCGTATTTGAGCCCATTGATGGCTACAAAGGCGATTTTTCAAGAAATTATTTTTACATGGCTACCCGCTATTACGGCGAAGATAATAACTGGCCCGGAAGCGACATGACCAATGGCGCCGAACCCAAACCCTGGGCTTTGAACATGCTTTACCTCTGGCATCAGCAGGACCCGGTGAGCCAGAAAGAAATTGACAGGAATAATGCTGTTTACCAGATTCAGGACAACAGGAATCCGTTTATCGATCATCCCGAATACGTTGGCACGCTTTGGTTTTATTCGGGTGTCGGGATAGATGATGTTGCCGACAGAACTGATTTTAACGTGTATCCAAATCCCATGAAGGATTGGGTTAATATTAATATCTCCGGTCAGATTAATACTGAAACCTTGGCTATCAGCATTTCAGATGAAGCTGGCAGGCTGGTTTATTCTTCTGAAAAAAATGGTGGTAAACAGTTAAAATTAGATGTTTCAGGATTTCCGCGGGGATTTTACTTTTTGACCATTAACACCGGGAGTAACAACCCTGCGGTGGTTTACAAACTGGTTAAGTAAGCTGTCGAAATGTTCTTGTTGAAATGAACACTAAACTTAAATATCATCATCTTGGAATCCCCACCACCAAACCGATCGAAGGCGAGGTTTATCTTAAAGACTACAAAATTTTCCATTATGGTTTTGATAAAAGTGAGTATGGAATTGAATGGATGAGGTTTGAGGATGATTGTATTTTACCCAAGATTGTAAAAACGATGCCACATGTTGCTTTTGAAGTTGATGATATTTATGAAGCAATAAAAGGAAAAAAAGTTATCATTGAGCCAAACAGCCCCTCAGAAGGAAATATCGTGGCATTTATCGAAGAAAACGGTGTCCCGGTCGAGTTCATTCAAATCGAAAAAAAGAACGTCAATAATTAACTATAAAAATGACAAAAATCAGGATAACAAAAGCGTACAAATTTGACATGGCGCATGCTTTACCGGGACACGACGGGCTTTGCAAAAATATCCACGGCCATTCGTACGAACTTTTGGTGACATTAATCGGAGAACCAATAACCGAGCCCGGATCTCCTAAACTCGGAATGGTGATCGATTTTAAAGATTTGAAATTTATCATCAAAGGCCTCATCGTTGATGAATTAGACCATGCCTTAATTCTGCGGGACGACTCACCGGAAACACTTTTAACCGAGATGCATAAAAATTTCGACCGCATCGTCCTGGTTGACTTCCAGCCGACCAGCGAAAACATGATTATCGATTTTTCCGAACGTATCAAAAAAGCCTTGCCAGCCAACGTAAAACTGCATCATCTTAAACTTTGGGAAACTGTGACCTCATACACCGAATGGTTTGCTGAAGACAACGAATAACTCCGGTTACTTTCTGAATCAAAAAGTGGAATTACGCATCAATAAAATTCCCTAAAAACGCAACGCCCATAAAGCCTAAAACCGCCAAAGCAATAAAAATTCCTACAACCATCCAAAGCAGTGTCGCCTTGGCATAATTTGCTCTGTTAACGTTTGTATTTGCCGAAAATGCCCATACAAAAAGCATCACAATCCCAACTATCGGAATTGCAATAATAAGTATTGTGATAAACCATTCGCCAACAGTAAGCGGCTTGCGCAAATACTCCTGATGCTCCCGGTAAGCTTCATTCTGATCTAAATTTTCCATAACTGATGAATTTTAAAATTTGATGCAAGGTAGGGATTTTTTACTTATAAAGATAACCTGGAAATCGAAAAATATTTTGAATAACTGAACGATTTACTTTCAAATCTTCATTCTTCCGATAAATGAACGACTATTTGCTTTTGCTGTAGAATTTCAGAAGTTTTTTGTCCATCTTTTTCACTACATCGGCATACGACCAGGTATCTGAAATCAAAGCTACCGGGAAAAGAAAAATCAATTGTACAGGATTTTCTTTGTACGATTTAAAAGCCGTGCGGGTATAAAAAGGAAAAGGTTTTTGTAACTGAATAAAATTGCTGTCGCTGATTACCAAAGCTGAAAAATCAATCTCTGTACCACCGTAATATTCCGGAACTCTTGCCGGACCATCGGGGGTTTGCTCAGTTTTATAATTTGAAAAATATGCTGCTGTATCATTTGAAACGTAATCAAAATCGGCTATAAAAAACGTTTCTTTTTCAGGGACCACTATAGTCGAATCAATTTTCAAGCCCTCGTCAACAAAGACATTTTTAAACATTCGATTCCTGATTTGCAATGATTTATCACTGGTAAAAAAACGAACCTGGCAAAACGAAAAGCCATCGGCAAATGCCTGCATGATTTCCTTGCTATCTTTAAGTTGTTCCTGTTCAACCCTGGCTGCCTCATCCGTGTAACCGGCTTTTTGCAAGGCTTTAATCTTTGATGTTGAAGTTTTTAATCTGACAAGCAAAACGCCATTTTTTAAATCTTTGATCTGCTGATTCGCTATGTCTTTTTGTGAAGGCTTTTTCTCGCTCTCTCCATTTAAAGTATAATGAACCGAAAATTGAAAGTTCCGAATCGTGAAGGCTGGATCAGTTAACGAAGCAGTCAAATTTACCCCCATACCAACGCGGTTATAAAGATCAATATCAAACCCAATAAAGTAATCAAGGGTTGAGCCAAAATCTGGTTTCGGGTTATAGTATGATGAACCATTCCAATTTTTATCGTGAAGGGTTATCGTATTCGAGCTAAACAAAAAAGACCTCTGCAATCCTGCTCCAAATTTCATGAAATTGTTTATCTTAAATTGGGGTACTATTTTAAACCTGAGATAAGTGTTCCGGATTTTTGGAAAGGCGGTAAAACTACTATATTCAAAATAAGCAAGTTCTGCCCCTGTTTCCAGAAAGAACTCCTTGTTCAAAGGCATCTGAAGTCGAATGCCTAAAAATGGTGTTCCGGAGTTTGAATTTTCGATTTGCTTAATACTTGTAAAATTAAACCCTGAAGTCAATTCAAGTTTGCTTACTGGAGGTTTGTAAGCATACTGTGGGTAAATTGAGGCGAAACAACTCATCGAAAAGAGCAGGTTTATAAAAAGCTGCGGGAAAAGGAATTGGAAGTTTTTTAAGTTTTTCATTTTGATTTATTGTTAGTCAATTGTTTTAATAACGATTCAAAGATAAACCAACTATTCCCCTTTTCCCGAGCAACCAGGACGAAACGCCCTTTTGGCGTGACGAAACACCCTTTTTGGATGACGAAACGGGTTTTTTGTGTTTTTTGATGGAAGGATTTTCGGTCATTTTTGGCGCTTTGTTGGGATGATTTTGAAGAAAAACACGGAGGCACTGAGCGCACTAAGAAACACGAAGTATTATTAACAAAAACGCTGTGTTCTCCGTACCTCCACGGTTTTTCATTCTTCATTCTTCATTCTACATTCTTCATTCTAAATTGGATATTTGATATTGGTCATTTAAAATGTTTTCTCTGTGGTCTATGTGCCTATGTGGTTAATATCCAATGGTCTTCGTTTCAACTTTTCAATCTCGTTCCTGAAATTTCCAAGATTTAGCTTTGCCTCCTTGCAGACTTCTTTAAAAGCCTCTTCATCCTTTAAATATTCAATAGTGTAGGTCAATCTTTGGATAAAGATTTCGGCAAATTTGAAAGCCATTTCAACCAGATAATGATGGAAATCTTCATTGAAACCTGCAAGTTCTTCCAGTGTATTTACCTTTTTATATTGCTGGTAAATGACCTGATGATGAAAATAAAATTTGAACTTACTTCTTTCATTATCGTCATATGGCTCCCATTTCTTCTTGTAGTCAATAATTCCGGTTTGATCAGATATTGCCGACGTAATTATGATTCCTGAAATGAGACTCCTTAAGGTTCGCCTCAGTTCAACCAGAGAGGAATGAAAAGAATCAAATCTGTCTATTCCTGACCTTGCTGATGCATATTTTCGGCTTTTCAGATGTTGAACTGCGGCAGGATATTCTTTAATACGAAGAATAGCATGTTCAAAAATTAATGTAGTAATTTCTACAAATTGATCTTCATCTAAAGTACCCCCAGGCTGTAAATCAAGTGCATCGCTAAAATATTCGGGCAAAATCGAATTTTCGATAAACTCATCAGTAATTTTCATTTTCCCAGGATGTTTAATTTTTTAGCTTACATTATTATTGAAAGGCTATTTGCTTGGCATCGGCATTTATAACTTTGGTAAAGAACTCTTTAAACTCCGGATAGTCCTCCGTACTTACAACATCGTCGGTAAATTTCAATTTCCTGTCGGCAATAAGCATGTTATTTTCGACTTTAAAGGTGACCTGATAATGGGCAATTTTATTGTGGTAATCAACATTCTCCGGTATCTCGGCTAACTGTTTTCCTTCCGGGATTTTTATAATCAGATGCTCCGAAAAATCTTCACCCCGATAGGTTTGCCAATACTCCAGGGGATATTCACGGGTGTTACCAAAGTCAAAATGAGCTGTTGTTAAATTGTCGGTAAAGGGGATACGGAAAATTTCCATTTTATTTATCCGGGTGAAAATATTATTTACCAGATATTCATAATGATACGTTACTTCATTTTCAGAATTTTCCAGGTTTTCATCAAATTTAAGTGTTATTAATTCGGTATTTGCATAATCTGACGAAATATTTGACGACATAATTTTATTCTGTTCTTCGACACTTAAGTTCTTATATAAATGCCTCATGTTGGCAGCTTGCCAGCCTGACTTTCTTGAATCAGTTTTAACGATCATTTTATCATTCTCAAACTCAACCGTAACGTTTCTGATTATGGTGTTTTTGACTTGAGTTGGTGGATCGAGGCAGAAAGGAGCTACTTTGTTTTCGTTAACACCATTTATTGATAGAGCCATCGATTTTTTTGTATCAGGCGGCAGTGAAGCAAACGAAAATAAATCAGATGTCAATTCGACAAAATAATCCTCCCCACCAATTTTTACCTGAGCAATGCTGTGGTCGAAAGGAAATGATGGGAGTAGTGTCTCGTTTTTGCCATTTTCCCTCGAATTAACCAACACGAGGTTAGCCTTGATACCAGCTTCCCGACACAGTGCAACAAACAAAGTAGAAACATCTTTGCAATCGCCCATTCGTGTTGCAATAACTTTTGATGGCTTTTGTGGAATTATTCCCTCTTGCCTGAAAGGTACCGAACTGTATCGTATTTCCCGGGTTACATAGTCGTAAATAATTTTTGCCTTTTCCATTTCCAAAAGATCACCTTTGCCCTCAAACAATTCCTTTGTCTTTTCCTGAATAAAGAAATCTGATTTCAACTGATTATTGGTGACATCAGCGTACCACTCCGAAAGGAAATTCCAGTCGGGATAGGTGGATAAGAAAAGTACCTCACCAACATCAGCAAGGCTGGGCATATAATTTTCGTATTTCATTGCCAGGATATTGTGTTTTGCCCATTTGTACAATTCAAAATCACCCTTTGTTGTTTTTTCGGGTTTCAGGTCAGAATTTATGCACAGGTGATTAAACTTGATGTCAGGCGAAACCAGAAGAAAATATTTGGTGGTTTTGATTGGAAATTTGCTCGAAAAGTAGTGATCATCAGTAAAGTGTTTCATAAATTTTCCAGTTTCATAGGTATCCAGTTTGTATATTAATGATATGGCATCGCCTGCTTCGAGTGAAGTAAATACTACCTGTTCATAATTGGTTTCAGCCTTAACTTTTGTGCCATTTTTTTTAATGACTTCGGCTTTCTCGATGATTAATGACTGGTTGTCTTCAAAAGGAACTTCAATCTCTTTCCATCTGTCAATCCCATCCGAATTTAAAACTTTAACAAGTAAGTACATTTTTTCCTGACTGCCACCACCTGCATAAACCACTTTCTGGGTTTCTTTGAGAAGAATTATACAGCTTTCACCGGGATAATTGGATGCATTTGGGGAATTTTTGTAAAGTTGATATAAATCAGGCGTTTCAAAATAGCTGAATACGGGTGGTTTATTCTCAAGTTTTCGCAGTTCTTCACGGCTTTCATAATTGTTCGGATCGTACTTCAAAGCCTCAACATAATAGGCAATAGCTTTTTTAGAATCACCTAATTCATACCAGCATTTTGCTAAATTTTTACAGATAGCACCATTGTATGGAGAAATTTCGGCACATTTCTCAAAATATAAAACTGCATTTTTGTAATCCCTTAATTCAAAATACACTTCACCAATCAGATTATAATAACCAACGGCAGATGGTTCAAACTTAACAATTCGCTTTAGCGTCGCAAATCCTTTACTAACCTGCCTTTTCCCAAAAAACGTTTTAGCATATTCGACGTTAATGGTATAGGTATAGTTCTGTTGGAGGAACTTTTCAAGAATGTTAGAAGCCTTCGCTGTATTTTTTGTATTTTCCTTTTCTATCAAATATTTAATGTGAACAAAGTAATTGTTTTCGGGGAATTTCCTGTAGCCTTCGTCAACAAGTGCTCCAAAATTCTCATAACGCTCCTGAGTTGCCGCCATTGCTGTGGTTTGTGTAAGAACATATTCATCCCGGCCAAAAATCTTCTCGAGCGAATTAAGGTATTTCTTTGCTTCATCAAAATCTTTTTTTTCGATAGCCTCATTATAAAACAGCTTTAGTGCCAGAGGGCTTTCCGGATCAATTTCTTTCAGTCTTTCGAGCGCTATACTCAAATCGGTGCGGTTAGCGTCTCTCCCATAAATAGTAATGAGTTGCAGTAATATGTAACTGCAATCGGGTGCAAGTTCGCCGGCTTTTTGAATGATCTTTTGAGCAGAATAGGTTTTATCGTTGGCAAGGTAAGCGCTGGTCAAAAGAAGGTAATTCAAGAGGTTATCAGGTTCTTTCTGGATTTTGCCGATAAAAAATGTCTCGGCAAACAAAGGTAGAATTTCTGACTGAAATTCACCATTATCCTGGTTATAAGGTTGATAAGATGATGAATAAGTTAGGTTTTCCTGATTATTTCCTGCCATGTCGGTTATTCTTACCAGGAAATTTGAACTTTTAATTTCACTCGAACCAATCTGAAGCAAAATCCGGTTATACCCTTTGTTCAACCGTGCTGTGAAAGCATAGGTGTCGGTTCCGTTATTTCGTTCGTCGGCCTCGCTGAATAAGAGTTTATCGTTAACCCAGGTTTTTAGCGAACCTGATGTGCCAATGCGGATTACAACATCTTGCTGCTGCTCCGTGTAGCAAAAAGTCTGGGCGAATATGATCGAATTATCAGCAAAAAAACGATTCGTCAGATAGATCCATCTGCCAGAATATTCTTCTGTCATTTCATACCATTTTACAGGAGCCTGGTAGTTGTTGGAGAAAATGCTGCTCGTCTGCGGAAAAACGATAGGGTCGTGGAGTTTATCAAATCCGCTTCCTGAAACATTATCAAATTCTCCAACAGTCTGCCATTTAATAACCGACCCAATTTGGTTGAAGTATTCATTAGATTTTTTAAGATTATTGGATAGTTTGTAATGATCGCCGAGGGTTTCGAGTGTGTATGCCCTGGTGGTAGGATTCAGCTTTCCGGATTCTAAAAGTTTAGTCATAAACGCAACCCTGGGTTCATCAATTTTGGTTCTGATGCCGTTTGCAACACTTTCCGAATACCAAAGTGCCCTTAAATACGGGTTAATATCTTCAGTAGTCACCTCGGTAAATTTGATAAAATGGTTGAGGGCTTCATCCGGAGTTTTGTCGATGGTGGCCAGCAGCGAAAGCATCAGGTATGCCTCTGCATTTTGGGGATTCTCTTTGGTAGCTTCGGTAAAATATTTACGCGATTCTGCAATTTTATTGTTTTTAAAATTCTCCCAGGCTTTTTCGATGCTAGTTTGCTGGGCCAAGCTGTTTAAGCTCATCAGCAAAAAGAGAAAACCAACGACTGCATAATTTTTCATAATAATCAAATTTATGGTTCATTTTAAAATACCATTTCAAAGATAAGCCAACATTTTCCATTTTCCTGAGCAACCATGACGAAACACCCTTTTGGCGTGACGAAACACCCTTTTTGGATGACGAAACGGGTTTTTTGTGTTTTTTGATGGGAGGAAATTGTGTCATTTTTGGCTATTTTTTGGGGTGATTTTGAAGAAAAACACGGAGGCACTGAGAACACAAAGAAACACGGAGAATCATAAAATAAATCTCTATGTTCTCCGTGCCTCAGTGGTAAAATTGAGTTTTGATATTTGAATTATTGATATTTTCCTCTTTGCTCTCGGTGCCTCTGTGGTAAAAATTAGGATTATATGGCGATGTTAAACCCTAAACAAACTACTAAACCACCCGGTCTCATTATTCGGAGAACTTGCTCAGACATCTCGCTCAACCTGACATTATCATCATAAAGTTGGTAATAATCGTCGGTATTGAGCGGAAAAGCGTAGCCACCTTCCAGGAAAAACCGGTTTCGTTTGCCCATTTTCCAAGCCCATCCAGCGGTGACAAATAAATTGCCAACAGGTTTTAGGTCCATCATCACTGGTTCGGTAGCTCCTGATTCAAGCTCCAATTCCGTCTCAAACTCTTCTAAACCAGAATTTTGGGAATAGCCCACTTTAAAATAATATTTATACAAACCCTCAGGGTAAAATTTAAGATTAACGGCATATTTGTATCCCCAACTACTAATCCCTAAACCGCCGCCTAAAGTTAATTTTTCGGTTGCAACAAAATCAATTTGGGCGCCAAGAAGGCCCACCATGTTGTCGAGGCCCGTACTAAGTCCGAGAAAAGCTTTTGGAGTTACTACTATCTGCTTAAAAAATGGATTAACCTCTGTTTGTGAATAAGCAGCAGCGATTCCGCAACAATCAAATTTTACTTTACGAATAACCGAAGTGCTGCAAACTATTCATAGCTATTGCTATCCGCGAGATTGCAGTTTGTAAAATCATTATTAGTAAAAAGTTTACCTCCTTTCCTGGTTTAAATA
>CAJATL010000049.1 GCA_903944895.1 uncultured Bacteroidota bacterium | reverse complement strand
GTAATTAATATGCGTATTAATTACGTAACAAAATGAAATGAAAAAAACCTACAACATTGATTGTCATAGGTTTACGCTAGAAAAACATACTTTCCTTACGTATTGTTATTCCCGTGAAAAGGCGTGATAATCAGAATTTTTCGCTTGGAATTTCATCGCAGCATCACAGCTTAAAAGAAAACGATATTCAGTTTTTGTCGGGCAAAGCCGACAGCGTTTTATATTACGACCCGTTTAACTGGCAGAATTATTTTTGGATGGGCACCATCAACGCGATGCTGATGAATTATGGAGAAGCAAAGATTTCGTTCGATCGCGCCATCGAGTTAAACCCCAATTATACCGAAGCCTATTTTAACCGTGCCAACGTCAACTTTGAACTTGCCGAACACCAGTTTTCGATCGAAGAATCGACGCCGCAAATTACGATCAGCATGGGCGGAGCAACAAATACCACCGCTGAACCGGAAAAACGAATACCCGATTTTTCGGGTGTGCTCAAAGATTACGACCGTGTTGTGCAGCTTGATTATAATATGAGTTTTGCCTATTACAACCGCGGCAACATTAAAAACCGCACCCGCGACTTCGAAGGCGCTGTGCAGGATTATACCATCGCCGTTGCCATTGATCCCAATTTTGCCGAAGCATTTTATAACCGTGCCATTACGCTTATTTACCTAAAAAACACCAAAGATGCCTGCCTCGACCTCAGCCGTGCCGGCGAACTCGGCGTGCAGGAGGCTTACAGCGTGATTAAGCGGTATTGTAATAAGTAGGTTTTGCTGAAAAAGGAGTAATAAAATGAATGTTGGTGGATAGGAAAATATGATGATTGTTTATGATGGATGATTTTCTTTCTGAGTTTATTCGTTTCCCGGCATTAATATTCCGGTGCGCTGCACCTTTGTGATCATATCCTTGAGATTTTCCTATCAATATCACGGTGCGCTGCACCTGAAAGATTAGTACCGACAAATGCGGTAGGAAATACTGATAGTTATAAAGTACCATTAGAATTATTGAGGTGCAGAGCACCGAAATATTATTATCCAAAACATTCCGGAGTTTTTCAGCAGCCCCTATCTAATTTAAATATTTGACTTCAGACTTTCCTTTTTCTAACTTCCGTCTTTCGCCTTCCGACTTATGCCTTATGCCTTTTCTGCCTTTTCTGCCTTTCCCTAATTATAAACCTCCCGTCTTCTGCCTTCTGACTTCTGACTTCCGGCTTCCGTCTTTCGACTTATGCCTTATGCCTTTCGCCTTTTCTGCCTTTCTCTAATTATGAACCTCCACCTTCCAGTCGCCAGGCTCAGTAATTTCGAACTCGAAAATAATATAGTTTTGAGCGGTGTGAAGCTTATTCCAGGTTGTGTAGTTGAGCTTGATTACCACGGGAAAAATAATTCCTTCGTACCCGACTGATTGCCCGACGCTGGTTTCGTAGCCGCTGGTAGTTGTCATTAAAAAGTTTTCGATGCCAATATTTCGAGAGCCACTCTGAAAAAAATCAATCAACACGCGGTTTTTAATATCTCCGACACGTCGAATATCGTAACGATCGACTCCCAGGCTGCTTTTAATGCGTGGTTTAGCCGGCTTCGGGCCTGTGTAAACATCTTTAATCCAGATTCCGGCAATAATGGTGTCGTTCCCGCCTTTTTTAAAAGTGTATTGACCTTCGCCTTCCTGATAGCCTTCTTTCCATTCGCCGGTATAAACTTCGCCGGTTGACCAGGTGTAAGTGCCTTTTCCTTCAGGAAGCCCTTTGCTGAAGGTGCCTTCATAAGTATCTTTCCCGATTGCTTTACCTTTGCCCTGGGCAAGGCCATTTTTACATTTTCCGGTATAGCTGCCGGCAATTTCAGGTTTTAAAACCTGGCAATTTTCCTGGGAAAACAAACAAACACCTATCATCAAAAATAAAAATAACAGTGCACTTTTGATCAGATTTTTCATCATCATAATTTTTATTTATCAAAAAACTTGTGTTACAATATCGTTTTCAAATGTACAAAATATGAATGTAAAATGTTAGATGAATCTTCAAAGTTATCGAACAGTGAAATTCCTGATGTTGTAAACCAGCTTTCGACAGGTGTTTTGGAGAATAAAAAACCCAGCCAGATGGCCGGGTTCTAAAACTCCAAATCACGAAAAATTTCTTCCCCACATTTTATAAAGCCCCATCATCATAGGCTCTTTCGCCAT
>CAJATL010000048.1 GCA_903944895.1 uncultured Bacteroidota bacterium | reverse complement strand
TGAAGTCTTTGGATGAATATAAGTACAATGGAAATTGCATTTCCGGTAAGCCTAAACGAAGGGTCATTTTTTTGTTGGAATCTCACTTTTAACAAAAACCAACATCTTACACCACCTTCAAAATGGAAAATAGGAGTTTGCCTGGAATCCCGAAAACGATGATGAAAAAAGGCACCGAACTGATAACAAAAAAATCCTCATCAAAAAAAAAGGACACGGATGATGCCGACAAAACAGATGGTTGCCGATAATTTAAAACTATGCCAAATCGGTAAAACCGGAATCTTCATAATTTAACCAATGCCTAAAAATATCATAAAATACTGAAAGTATTCATCAAATTATTAGCGATTACACTCCGGATAACCAATGGGATAATGATTTTTCCCCCGCGCTAAAGCCGCTTCCCCAAATTATGGCGGCACACCACCAACCGGGACTAACACCCCGGTTGGTGAGGCGCACCCTTTGGTAGCGGTATGGTTTTATTAATCGCAATGGCAGCAGGTTATGGTCGGAAGAAGGTTTTTGATGCAAGGAAAAGATTAGCAGAATTGTAAGAAATAGCCTTTTTTATTGAAGCCCTGGCAGAAAGGGTTCGGGCTTTTATCAAAATGTTACTTATTTTAGCCAACTCATAAACAAAAAATTGCTTTAATGTTCAGATTTTTATCCAAACCCAAATACTCAACAAGCGAAACAGTTGCGCTTCCGTTGACTACAACCGGTCCATTATCATTAAAACCGTTGTTTGAATTGTTTCTTTTTTCGACGGCTGTATTTGTCTTTTTATCCTTTTTTTTGAAGTTTTTGCTAACCCTCCAAACATCAGTCCTGCTTTGGCATTATTCGATTTCGTTTACTTACCGCTTATTTGGAATAAGTTCTACGATGGAGAGCCATTGGCCTGTATTACGGATTTTTGTTGTGTTTGGATTTGGTGTTTCTGCGATTTTTGGAGCTGGATTGTTGTTGGTTAAAATCTTACAGAAAACAGGTCCTGTCAACTGGAAGGTAAAGCTTGTACTTACGTGGATGGCATTTTTGATGGTTCAAATCTTGCCCATGAGTTTGTTGGCCGGCACATTTTTTTATGATGGTTTTGGAATTGCTTACCAGTGGCTGTTCAGTTCAGTTTTGGCAAGGATAATCCCTACATTTTTAGCGTTGGTGGTTTGTATGATTTTGAGGCCATTTTGGATAAAATTATTTTTAAAAACGGCATACAGTTCAGCTTTCCTTTCTGAAAATAAATACAGCATAACATTTATTAAAAATAGCGTTATCCTGCCCTGGATTGCAGGTGTAATTATTCTTTTACCCTTCGCTGTTCTGCATCGCGACTGGTTCTGGCTGATTTCACTGATCGGAATTGGGTTTACGGTACTACCTGCATTTGGTAATAATATCCCGCCACGTGATTTCAAAATTACCAAATCCGATAAAACGATTTTCCGGCTGCGCTATCCTTTAATTAAAATTCTGGCAATAGTTGTGCTTTTACTAATGGCTGACTACTTCTTCAAAATGAAATTTTAAGGGATTTTGGATCAGTGAAGTCTCGAGCTAAGCGGAATTTGCAATTCCGTTTAACAACTGGTTGAATTTGAGATTCATTCTTATCAGGTGTTATGATCCGGTCGGTTTGCGGCATTGCTAATGCCGCCAGGCCGGGTAGCACCGTAGGTGCGAAATTATGGTAGAAAATCAAACCAAGCCCTTTTTTAAAAGCCTCGTAGAGGCGACACTATCGCTGACAAAACCATAAGAGTTTGCCATTATAATGTCGCCTCTACGAGGCTTCATTGCGCTTTTTACCATTTTTTCTACCATACTGTCGTCTCTACGAGACTTTCCCATGCTAAGCGGAATTTGCAATTCCGCTTAACAACTGGTTGAATTTGAAATTCATTCTTATCAGGTGTTATGATCCGGTTTTTAGGCAGCATTGCAAATGCCGCCCAGCCGGGGGAGTCGCCAACCTTTTTTAAAGCGGAATTTCAAATTCCGGTTCAAACAAGGTAATCTATGCAATTCATTCCTGTTTAGAGTTATAAGCTGGTTTGTGGTCGGCATTTGTACGAAGGATGAAGCATTGGGATTAAGTTTTTCCAGAAAGGGCAATATAAAACTTCCTGTAAAGGCAAAACCGGTGTGACTTAAAAAAAACACTGACAGTCGGCAAGTTTGCGGATTGCCGGTGTTTTTTTATGAGAACTTACCATAATATTTTAAAAAGAATTGTTCCGGTGCGGTGCACCTCACAAAACACGGGATCGGACTAGATATTGCAAATATTTTGCGGAGCTTCCGATGAAGCAAGGCTTTGTAAAAGGCCGTTGTTTTAAAGGTTTCACCTTTTAAAAAGGTGAAACCTTTTGAACCGAAAATGTTCTTAGAATTTCCAATTAGCTGTATCTTTGCGCTTTAAACATTGAAAACATGGAAGACAATAACACTGCCGAAGATCCTATGGTACCATACAATCAACCACTCGATTTCCAGCAGGTATGGCGGATGTTTCAGGAGACGGATAAGAAGTTTCAGGAGACAGATAAACAGTTTAAAGAAACTGATCGAAAAATCAGAGAACTCGACAGACTGTTTACTTCTCAATGGGGAAAATTAGTTGAATCGCTGGTTGAAGGCGATTTGATAAAATTGCTCAAAGAAAGAGGGATTCAGGTCGAAGGCATTATCCCGAGACGAAGAGGGAATAAAGCTGGCCATAATTATGAATTTGATGTAATTGCTATAAATGGCAACGAAATGGTTATTGTTGAGGTAAAGACTACCCTCAGACCTCAGGATGTTGATGATTTCCATGAGAAATTGTGGAAAGCAAAAATGTTTATGCCTGAGTATAAAGACTGGATTATTTACGGTGGAGTAGCTTTTATTACAGCCGATAGTTCGAGCGACCGGATGGCACAAAACATGGGCTTCTTTGTTATCAAAGCCACCGGAAGCAGCTCATCCATTGTAAACGAACCTGGTTTCAAACCGAAAGCGTTTTAGATTATTCAAAGTCCGCAAATAAAGATTCTTTGTAAATGAAGAAAATGCTTGGTTAAAATGGAAATATCTAATTTTAAACCATTTCGCGGACTTCAACCAGATGTTTTCAAAATTCAAACTATCTTTGTAAAAAGTAAAATACTATGAATATCTATGCCGAAAAAATCAAATTGATAGAGTGGATTACCCAAATTAACGATACCGAGATATTGGATAAATTACTCGAATTTCAACGGAAAAACCATGCAGATTGGTGGAAGGAATTAGGCGAACACGAAAAAAATGAAATCAATCTGGGATTGAAAGACCTTGAAGAAGGTAAAACAGTTGATCATTCAAAAGCCAGAGAATTGTATGAAAAATACCTTTAAAATTATTTGGTCAGTTCGGGCGTACTAAACCAATACACCTCTCTATCCCAAACCTTATTAAAAATCCCGACAAATCCTTCCTAAAACCCCACCCTGAAAAACTTGCTTTCAAAGGGTTTCAATTCCAGATTTCCTTTTTCGACCTCTGTGCCGGTTACATCCACCTGCGTGCATTTCAATCCGGCGCCTGTTAATTCAATTTTAAGGTTGAAATTGCATGTTTTCCCGCCGGTTTCACGGACATGAAAAATAGCGGAATTCCCATCCTGTGCGGGAATGGTGCTGACCAAAAGGATATTTTCACCCCATCCTGAAATAAATGATTTTTGCCAGACTTTTTCACCTTTTCCACCGCCGGGTAAAACCCGTGAAAGGAAGGGTGTACGGTGTCCCCAGCCAAATCGGGTGGCATCCTGAATGGTGTTTTCTTTCCGGCTGGTCAGCGTGTAAGTCCAGACATGGCCACCGTGCTGGTCGGCGTTGAAGTTGGTGGTCCAGTAATTGTTCATCGGCCAGCCGTAAATGTGGGTGGTTTCGGGTGTTGCCCCGGCTTTGTATCGGCCTGTGTTGATTCCGCCAAACTGCATCAACGGAATTTCTGCCGAACTCAGAATGATCTGGGCTTTGTCGTTTGAAAGGCGGGCGTAGTTCTGCACCGTGTTCCAGTCGTTGGATGAGCCGGGAATCTGATCAATTCCAGCCCTAACTTCTCCACCCTGAACATCAAACGCCAGTTGGCCATTTTGGAGGGTAAGCGGGAACGAAATATAAATTCCTTCAGGATCGGTGACCAGTTTCTTCTCGATGGCATAAGCCAGATCAATCCGTTTGGTTACATTAAACAGCCTGATCTCAAATTCCAGTGCGCCATCCCTGGTGGCTGCCCGCGTATTTGCCCTGAATTTTAAAGTATTCCACACATCGCCGGTTTCATAACTGTCGAACCAGATCGAATCCGGCGCTTCGCGGGTGTAATTGTCCAGCCGCTTCGATTCCATCTGGGAGCGGTTTTCAGGCAGTTCGTAAATAAATTCTCCAAATTTCCATTTCGCATTTTGGTCAATTAATTCAAGATTCAATTCTTTATCAAAAATACCTGAGATGGCACCCTTTTCTTTATCAATGGTTATTTTGTACCACTGATTTTCGATAAAGTCTTTCTCATCTTCTTTTTTTGGAAGGCTTTGAACAGGTGTATTTTTATCAATTTTTATGACATATTTTTTGTAACCGAATGCCGGCACATCTTCCACCCAAACAGCCCAATAAGTCCCGTCGGAATGATGCTCGACAGGTTGGGCTTTTGCCGGTTTTCCATTCTGATCGGTGATGGTGAAATGGGTGTACCGTGGCAAAATCTGGTGATCGATATAAACCTTAAAAAGCCCGCTACGATTCCAGTTCAGCGTGTTAAAAACAATCAGCGAAGGCTCAGTTTCGCGTGAAATGTAGCTCTGGAGTAAGCCCATGGTTTCTTCGCCGAGCATTTTTGCCCTGCGGCCAGCTTCCCAGGCGTACGATTCCTTGAGGCTGCGCTGCTCCATGGTGTATTTGTGAAAGGGTTCACTTACGCTGGCATGATAACCCACCGTATGTTCGGTATAAAAAAGCAGCGCCGAGTTAATCGTTTCCATGCGGTCGGTGATTTTTTCGGGTAACCTGGCTTCCTGGAGGGCTGCCATGGTAAGTCCGGCTGTATTTGCAATAAAGTCGGTCTGGGCCTGACGGGTAGCAGCTACCTCACGTGCCGACGCGCCAAAACCATCGGTCCACCAATCGGGCCAGGCTCCTTTTATCACCTGGAATTCGCCACCATATTTTGCTTCCATTTCTTCAAAAAATTCAGTAGCCGAGGCTGTTTTTAATTTTGGCCAGGAATATTTTTCGTTCCATAGCCTGATCATTTCACAAGCCAGGGTCGAAGGTGGCGAATTATCAACAAGATAACCCGAATGTTGAATCGAGATCAAATCATATTCGTAACCTTTGGCTTCCAGATCGGTGAGGTAAGTGAGCAGTTCATCTTCAAAAACATTAAAATCGCCGGCATGGATTTTAAAAATGGTATTGCCGGTCATGTAATGCTCTGCCCTGAAAGCCAGCATGCGTTTGCCCGATGGCGACTCCCACCAGAAAAGCGTTGGTTTGTCGAAACAAATCAACGCGCGGTGGCCGTGGGTTCCCATGTTCAGGTATTTTACGCCAAGGTCGCTGTAATAATCGCAAAGGCTCCAGCCAATGCCGTTTACATCATTTTGCATGGCAGTTTTTACTTCAAGGCCATGCGATTTAAAATTTTTAAAAGGTTGCAGCGATGCCGTCAGGATTTGTTCATCGGGCAATTCATCAAAATTAAAATACATGCCGGTCAGTTCAATCCTGCCTTCGGTAACTCTTTTCTTTAACCGCTCAATCTGGCTGTCGGGGCGGCTTTTCAGATATTCATCCACTGCCCAGGACGACTCGCAAGTCCATCTGAACTTTGATTCATCAGGATAATTGTCGGTGTTGTCGCAATAATCGAGGGCATAATCGATGTACCGGAGATGTTCGGCAAGAATTTCGGTTTGTGAACGGGTGTAGCCGATGTCGGTGTGTGAATGTTGGACAAAATTCACGCGCCATTCGCGCACTGGATTTAATTCCAGTTTGCCCTGCCAGTTATTTTCGGCAACTTCGAGGCGATAATCAACCGTTGCTTTTTCGGTGACACTCGGCAACCGAACTTTGATGTAATTGTATCCGAAATTTACTGTCGTATCTTTGATGAGCTGGCCGTCAATAAAGACTTTTGCACTGGCAGGTTCACCAAAATGAAGAATTCCTGCTACGCCAAGCTGGTATTTTTCCCCGTTTATTTCGGAAATAGCCGGCAACGATTTAAAATTAAGGCCATTTTCGAGCGGGAATTTAAAAGTCATGTACCACGAGGTTTTGCTGAATTTTCCTCCGGTAACTTTTATAGTCAAAGGCTCGCCGGCTTTCAGGTTTTTAGCTGGGATGGTCAGAAACATAAATCCAAAGCGGTCGCCGTGCTGATCGATCATATCTTTTTTAAACCATAACGATGAGCCGTCATCTTTTTTCAAAAGCCATTCATCCGAGCCATCGGTATAAAAAGTGAATTTGTAATTTCCATTAACGGCAACATCAAAACTGGCTTTTCCGGGCGACGAGCCTACGCCTGCCAGCCAAACGAAGGAAATAAATTCCGTTTCCGGTTTTGCCGGTGCAGCCGAAGTTTCCCACTCCATGGCCGAAGTTCCGTCGGTAGCGCGGATGAGCATACTTTCTTTGGCGATTGGGATGGACGAATGGTAGGAAAAATCAACGCCCTCAATTTTACGCACATACCCGTTAATAATGGTAATGTCTTGCTCAAGTGGCGTCTGAGCTGCCAAAAGCATGGCGAAAAAGAGCTGGATAAAGGTCAGAATACTTGCTTTCATAATGGTGATATTTTATTTTACAAATGCATTTACAATCATTGCAATTTCGGGGCTTTCGTTAATTATGGTGTAAGATCCGGCAGCAGCGGGTACCACAAAGGTTTCGGCGTAGTTGTAACGAACGCGTACGCCGTTTTTTGTTTCAATGGTAATAAAACTTCCCTCCACCAGACTAAGAACGTGGCATTTATTTTCAGTCATGATCTCAATCTTATTTTTAAGATGGATGCGATGCACGTCGTACAAATGATTTTCGTGGGTTGGGAGATGATAAATCTCCCAATCTGAGCCAGCTTCGATAAGTGTCGGGACTGCCTTTAATTTCTCATCCACATATTTCCCTTTCCTTTCGAAGCAAAGATTCTCCATGCCCCGTTTAATATTCAGTGGACGCGGCTTTCCGTCAAGGTCAGGCCGAAGCCAGTCGTACATTTTAAAGGTAAAAATGTAAGGTGTTGAGCTGATTTCGAGCACCAGGTTATTTTTTCCTGAACCATGGATTGTTCCCGGAGGAATCAAAAACAGGTCGTGTTTTTTTGAAGGTAATTTCCGAACAAATTTTTCGATGTCAACTGTTTTTCCTTTTTCGAAACTTTCGGTTAAAGTTTGCTCAAATTCCTGTGGATTTATATTTTCCTGAAAGCCCAGATAAACCACTGCTTCCTCTTTTGAATCGAGGATATAATAGGTTTCTTCCTGGGTAAAATCCTCATCGAAATGTTTTTTGGTGTAATCGCGCTGAGGGTGGCATTGTACCGATAGATTGCCGCCATCAAAGGTGTCCAGAAAATCGAAACGAATGGGAAACTCCACGCCATATTCGGCGAAAGCTTTGCCCAAAACAGGCTTAGCCTCCTGAAACATCAGGCAATCGAACGATATTTCGAGCAGGTTTCCGGAACTTTCGAAAAGTAGTCCGTTTTCCGGAACGATCAGCTCAAACGACCAGGCATAATTTGGGACATCGGGATTTAGCCCTTCAATGTGGTCGAGGCACCATGTTCCGCCCCAGCTTCCTGGCTCAAACCAGGGCCGTACCCTGAAAACGTTTTGGCTAAGGTGATGAAGCCCTTTGCGGATAACTCCACCAAAAGCCCAGGAAATTTCCCCTTTACGCTGGCCGTCAGCCATCAGATCAATTTTAGATAAGATGGCCTGCTTGTGCCGGTTCAGGACAATCCAATCAACAAAATAAAACCGTTTGTACATCGGCTTGATTGCGTCAGGAGCCGAAGTCCCAAGATTGGTGATGCTGTGTGACCGTGCCCGGAACTGCATTTCGTTCTTTGGCAGATCAATGTAAACCAGAAAACCTTCAACGCCCGAAAGTGCAGCGCCGGTGCCGTAAATAATATTTAGGTCAAATCCTTTTACAGGGAATAGGTTTTGCAATTTCTTCTTATCAAAAAAGTCATGAAGCTGCAATGTAGTTCTTGTCCCGAAAAGCGGATCATTACCACCAAGAAAAGGTTGGATTAATTCATCAATTTTGGGAGAGGGGAGGAGCGTAGCCGAAACATCAATCCAGTTTACCGAAATCCCTGATTTTTCGAAAAAAGGTTGAAGGTTTTTTCGAACATCCTCAAAAAACATGCCCTGATAGCCGTCAATAATCACTACCGAATGTTTCATCATTTCGGTGGAAAGCGATTCAAAACCGACGAAAATCAGTCCGTCACCCAGTTGATGTGTGGGATAAATATCATATTTCCCTGCTGTTTGCTCCGGTTTTGAGGGAGGCAACAAGTGCTGTTTCGTCTTTCGCCAGGTGTTTTGAGGTTCAGTCATCAGTCATTTTTATCAGAATTATTTTTCGCTTTTCGACAAAGCATAAACCGAAATCAAAACCAGGTACAAGGCGCAGGCTACAAAAACATACATTCCGGCAGTAAGGCTCGCCATGTCGGCAACACTTCCAACAAGTGGCGGAATAAAGGCGCCTCCCGAAACGGCCATGATCATCAAACCGGAAATTTCGTTGGTTCGTGAAACGTATTTGCCAACGGTGATCGAAAAAATGAGCGGGAAAATATTTGAACCCGCCAGGCCAATCAGAAACATCAGCGTGATGGCTACAAATGCGGTTGGTGAATACAAAAAAGCCAGGAGTGTAGCCAACGTTGCGATGGTGGAATAAAGCAGAAATTTACCCGGAAGCAGGCGTGTTAATAACAAAGCGCCTGCAAATGTGCCGAGCATTTTCCCAAAAAAGTAAAGACTCCGGCCCTGCATGGCTGGTTCGCTGTCCATGCCAAGTTTATCCATCAGGAACTGTCCGGAAGTTGAGTTTATCCCAACGTCAATTCCGACAATGAAAAATATTCCTAAAACCATCAATAAAACAAAAGGGTTGCCGAGCAGGCCTATGGCTGAACCGAAAGTTGCCTTTTTTTCGGTGGATGCAGTTTCGGTGATTGGGGTAAAATGCAGCCAGAAAACCGAAATTATCGAGAAGAGGCCAAAGACCAGAAAGACGATTTTCCAGTCGCCAAAATTTGACGCAAACCAGGCTGCCAGAAATGGTGCAACCATCGAACCGATGGCTTTTACAAATTGTGAAAAGCTCAAAAAACTCGAACGGTGTTTTGGTGAAACAATAGCGACAAGTAACGGATTTGCCGAAACCTGAATGATAGTGTTACCGATGCCCAAAAGCACAAAACCAGCCAGCAAAACCGGAAACGAATAAAGGGCAAAAGGCAGCAACAGGCCGGCAGCCGTCACCATCATCCCGATATTTACCATGTTGCGCTTGCCAATCCTGTCCTGCAAAATGCCGATGGGCAGCGAAAGCACAAAAAACCAGACAAACACAGCCATCGGGATCAATTGTGCCAGGGTGTTACTGAGTTGAAAATCGGTTTTGGCGTTGTCAACACCTATGCCCACCAGGTCGCAAAAACTCATTACAAAGAACGAGAACAACACGGGCATCACGGCTAAGAGTGAATATTTTTTGGTGCTCATTATTTTATTTTGATTAGTTATTTTTTCAGTTTCGAATAAAATTCATCATCGCATAAACTGGCGCTTCCAATCAGGGCGGCATCTTCCTGAAGTGTCGAAATTAAAACCTCTGCATGAAGCTGGTTATTTTTGAAAACCCGTACCATTTCATTTCCAAAAAGCGGGTAAGCCGCCGAGATGTTTCCGCCAATTACCAAACATCCGGCATTAAAGTTTTTTATCCAGGGCGATAGAAAAGTACCCAGGTTTTGCCCAAAGGTTTTGAAAATTTCTTTGGCGACCTTATCAGATAAAGCCATTTCGGCAAGGGTTTTTACCTCTGAAATTTCTTTACCGGTAATTTTTTGATATTCCTTTAAAAACCATCTTGTCGAAAAATGATCGTCGGCAATCGAATTTCCAAAACGAATGTGGTACAAAAATCCATCGTCGGGCACGCCGTTGTTTCCTGCAACCGGGAGGTGGTTATTGATAAAGGTGGTGCCAAAACCGGTTCCAAGCGTGATGGCCAGCAGTCGATCAAATCCGGCAGCGCGCCCCTGAAATGACTCGCCGATGGCAAAACAAACCGCATCATTCTGAAATCTTATCGGAAAGTCTTCGGTCAGACCTAAGCGCTTCTTCAACTCCGATCTGACATTTACACCATACAACGCATCAAATTTTTGCACACCTTTAATCAACGAAATGCCGTTGGAATAGTCAAAAGGGCCAGGCATGGCGAAGCCAATTCCATCAAGTTCTTTTAAATTGAAACCTTCAGCCGTTTCAAGAATCGCCGCGGTCCATCCATCCAGAATTTCATCTTTTGATGAATGACAATTTACGGGAATCCGGACTTTCCGGTCATCAACAAACTTATTTTTATCCAAATCAAAAAGCCGGCAGGTGATGTGGCTGCCTCCAATGTCGGCTCCGATGCTGATTCTGTTCATAAAGTAGCGGTTATGTTACACAGTCCATTTTCCAAAAAGTGCTAATAAGGGCAAAGATATTTTCTTTTTGGATTTTCGGTCATGACATTTAAGAAATGTGCAGGGACAATTTGCTGATTTTTAATTATTGCTGAAAGGAATGAAACAAAACCTGGGAAAAGGAATTGGAAAGCAGGTAAGAAAATCGGTTCGGCATCAAACCTACTTTTTGACTGGTTTTTTTTTCACTTTTAAATCAGTTATTATGTTGTTTCCAAAGGCCGTCGTAAAATCTATTGCTTCTTCCCTTGAATTGGTTACCTTTGTTTTCGCGTTTAAACTCATGGATGAATCAAAATTAGTACGATGGAAACCATTTTTAAGACAAACACAAATCAATTGGATAATAAATTTCTTGTAGCAATAAAAAGGCTGTTTAAAGATCAGGATATTGAGATTACCATCAGAAATGTTGATGAAACAGCTTATTTGTTATCGAATAAAGCTAATCGCGAACACATTTTCTCATCTGTTGCGGAATATCAAAACGAAAAAACCACATCCTTTACTTTAGAAGAATTTTACCATAAGTACGAGAAGTCGATTGGAAATGAATAAAGTGACATTTACTCATTCTGCGCTGAAACAATTCGAAAGCTGGATCGAAATAAATCCACGTGTTGCATCAAAACTCATCAAACTTATCATGGAATCAGCAAAAAATCCCTATGCTGGTAATGGAAATCCGGAGAGATTAAAGCATGAGCTTAACGAATTTTGGTCGCGGCGGATTAACAACGAACATAGGCTGGTTTATAAAGTCGAGAATGATAGTTTAATTATTGTATCATGTATGTACCATTATCAATGAATTTCCTGATCAAAAATGCCACCATCGTCAACGAAGGACAGACTTTCAGAGGTTCTGTCGCGATAAGCAACGGACTGATCGAAGAAGTTTTCGAGGATCCCGGAAACGGAGACGCTTCGCCGGATTTTTCAGAGCAAAAATATCGTATTTACAAGATTCTTGATGTTCAGGGGAAATTTCTGATACCCGGCATCATTGATGATCAGGTGCATTTCAGGCAACCCGGATTAACGCACAAAGGCGATATTTACACCGAAAGCCGTGCTGCGGTTGCCGGAGGAGTGACTTCGTTTATGGAAATGCCCAACACTTTTCCAAACACGCTTACACAAGGTTTGCTCGAGGAAAAGTACGAAATGGCG
>CAJATL010000047.1 GCA_903944895.1 uncultured Bacteroidota bacterium | reverse complement strand
ATCCTATCTGTTGCCAACCATTGCCAAAATTAGTGCGAAAAATATTTATTGCAACAAATTTTATCTGTATCATTTGCAAGGGGTTATCTTCGGTTGTTTTTTCATGCGGAATCGCTGGCGGATTTATTAAAAGATTACAGGAATATAAATTTCAAATTTCAAATTCCAATATTCCAATATTCCAAATTCCAAATTCCAAATTCCAAATTCTAAATTCCAAATTCTAAATTCCATCCTTCCACTCTTCTCCAGCCGAAGCGGGATTTCGGCTAACGCCTCAACATTCCATTCTTCCATCATTCCATTCTTCCATCATTCCAATCTTCCATCATTCCAATCTTCCATCCTTCCAACCTTCCATCATTCCAATCGTCCACTCTTCCACTCTTCCATTCTCCCACTCTCCCCCTCTTCCCTTATCTTCTTGGAATCGTGAACTTAAAAGTGCTTCCGATTCCTGGTTGGCTCTCGACATGGATTTTGCCGCCATGTTTTTCGACAAACTCCTTGCAAAGCAGTAATCCTAAACCAGTACCTTTTTCGCTTGCAGTGCCGCGGGTCGAAAAGTTAGCCTCGATATTGAAGAGTTTTTCGATGTTTCCTGGCTTTATACCAACACCATTATCTGTGACCGAAATTTCGGTTTCGTTGTCGTTACACTGAGCGTTAACCTCAATTCTGCCGTTTTTAGCAGTAAATTTTATAGCGTTGGAAATCAGATTTCTTAAAATATTTTTTAGCATATTTTCATCGGCTTCGATGATGAGGTTCCTGCTTACATTGCTTACCAGGACAATGTTCTTTTGGATGGCCGCAGGCATACCAATAACAAACTCATCCTGGATTACCTGGCTTAATATTAATGACCGGGGAGCAAATTGTACATTTCCACTCTGCATCCTCGACCATGTTAACAGGTTTTCCAAAAGTTTAAAGGTATGTGTTGCAGCAGTATTGATGAGGCTTGCGTAATTGCCAATGTTGGAATTTTCGAGATATTTTGCTTCGTGATTTAGTATTTCGCTAAATCCTAAAATGCTGTTGAACGGGTTTTTTAAGTCGTGGGCAATAATGGAGAAAAATTTATCTTTCGTGGCATTAAGTTCAATGAGGCGGGCTTCGTTTTGCCTTAGCATTTCTTCAGCCTTCTTCCGGTCGCTGATATCGACAAAGTCGACGGCAATGGTGTTTGTTCCGGTTTTAAAAACACGGACACTGTATTGTCCCGAAATCTGGTTGTCGGAATAATCGATTTCGAAAGAGTGGTGTTTTATTTTGCCAAGCGCCACTTTTTTGTACAATTCAGGAATTTCGGTTTTTGCCAGGTTTGGAAATGCTTCTTCGATGGTTTTACCTATCAAATTATGATGAGATACCCCTGTGATAATTTCGGCTGCCGGATTTGCGCCAATCAATACGAGGCGACCATCGTTTTCGAGATGGTAAAAATACATGGCCGTGGGTGACGACTCGACGATACTTTTAAATTTTTCTTCTGAAGCTTTTAATGCTTCTTCCACCAGTTTTCGTTCTGTAATGTTGCGCACAATGGCCCACATCCCCTCTGGTTGTTCATTTGCATCACTGATCAGAAAAGTCCTTAGTTCAACAGGGAAAACACTTCCATCTTTTTTGATGTATTCTTTTTCGTAAACCGGCGAAAAGCCTGTCGGCAGAATATCTTCGGTAACGATTTTTGCTTCTGTGCTGTGCCATTTTTTGGGTGTAAGGTCGAAGTAAGATAATTTTTCCAGTTCCGATTGCGAATATCCCAGCATATCCTGATAAGCTTTATTGCTTTCACGGATTGTGCCATCCATCGAAACATAAACATAGCCGTCGCGAAGGCTTTGGTGTAATTTGCGGTATTTTTCCTCGCTGCGGCTCAGTTCAAGCTCAGCAAGCTTGCTGTCGGTAACGTCGATGGTAAAGCCCGCTAAAATTATTGGTTGTCCAGCGATTTTTATAGGAAATTTGATGGTATGATACTGCCGCCCGTTAAAATCTTCTTCAATGGTAATTTTATTTCCTTCCTTCAATATTTTTCGATCCAGTTCAACCATGCTTTTTGCAAATTCTGACTGAAAAAGTTCGTACATGTTTTTGTGAAGAAGCTCATTTAAAGGCCTTCCGATCAAATGTTCATAATTTCGGCTCAGGCGCAGCGACCGGATGTTTTCATCTTTAAAGAAGACATAAATCGGGCTGTTTTCGAGAAATTGATTAAAAATTTCTTCATTTTCCTGAATATCTTTTTCTGCTAATTTACGTGTGGTGATATCAATAATTTGAGAAATGCCATATTTAAATTCCCCCCCGGCGCTAAAGATAGCTTTTACGGCAAGGATTGTATAAACCAAATGACCGTCTTTATGAATGTAACGTTTTTCGAGCTGGTAGGAATCTCTCTTTCGGGCAAGAATCTCGTCGAAAAAGATTTTGTCGGTCATTAAATCCTCAGGATGGCTAAGCTCGTCAACAGATAAATTAATTAATTCGTCAGAAGAATATCCTAAAATCTCGCAAAGAGCTTCATTTACTTTTAACAAATTACCTCCTATGTCAAAAATTGCTTTACCGATAAAAGGGAATTCAAAGGCAGATTTGAACTTTTCTTCACTATCACGTAAAGCATTTTCCGCCATTTTACGGTCGGTAATATCAACTCTGGTAATGAGGATTTTTTGTTTGTGTTCCGAAAAAATGCCTTCGAGATGAAGATAGATTTCTGAATTTGAATCAATCCTGAGTTTCAGTTCACATGCCTGATGCGTTTTTGTTTTGATAATGTTTTGCAAAAAAGTATCGAAAGCAGCAAGGTGCTCGGAGCTGACATAATGATGGAAGTTACTTTTGAGGATGATTGACCTTTCTTTGCCGAGGATTTTAGTCGCGCTGTTATTGATGTCCGAAATCAGGCCATTATTATTCAGTGTAAAATATCCGGCAGGCGAAAAATCATAAATTTCATCATAGAGGTCACTAAATTTATCGACGGCAACATCTGCCCTGGCTTTTTCGAGGCGCAATTCTTCATTCTGCATTTCAAGCTCAATCTGCGATACTTCCATCTCCTGAACTAACTTTAAAATATCGCCTTCGCCATATTGTGAAGTAAGTTTCTCACGCTTCTTTTTAAGTACTTCTTCTGCCTTTTTACGGAGGTCAGTAAATTCCGGTTTGTCCTGGGTTTCGTGGCTCATTGTCTCAATTTTTTTTGAATCTGTTTACTTCATCAAATGTACTATTATCATTATATTTTTAAGGAAAACAAGTCATTTTAGTTAAAGATTCAACGTAGTGATCGTTTAAAAATTCGTTAAATACTCCTCCTAACTTGCTTATTAATGCTTTCACCGGATTTATTCTGCTCTCAAATTGTGTTCCTTCAGAATCGAGATCGTCTTGTTTAATTCGAGTTCGAGGCTTTTTGCTTTGGTAACATCTGTTAAGGTAATCACTAATCCATCAATTTTATCATCTATCGTGCGGTAAGGCATAATTCGAACATTGTACCAACGACCAAGCTGACTTGAGATCGATTTCTCCGAAAATGTGAGTGTTCGTAAAACTTCATTGGCATCATTTACCATGTCAGGATAAACCAGGTCGGAAACCAGATCGGTGAATGGCCGGCCGATATCGCTTTGTATCATTTTAAAAATGCTTGTGGCCTGGTTTGTGAAACGCCTGATATGTAGATTTTTGTCGAGAAACAAAGTTGCAATTTCGGTGCTGTTGAGCAGGTTTTTCATGTCGTTGTTAATCCGCGCATGATCGTCAACTTTGCTCTGAAGCTCCACATTTACGGTTTGCAGTTCTTCGTTAAGGCTTTGTAATTCCTCCTTGGAGGTAGTAAGTTCTTCGTTTGTTGACTGCAATTCTTCGTTTGTTGACTGCAATTCTTCGTTTGTCGATTTCAGCTCCTCTTGCGAAGTCTGCATTTCTTCGAGGGTGCTTTGCAGGTCTTCCTTTAATTTTAGAATCTCAAATTCGAGTTCCTGATGTTTGCTGGTCGAAAGACTCTCACTATTGGCTGGCATTGCTGAACTTTCCAAAAGTTCGGGTAAGTCATCGAAAACCACGATAAGCATGCCTTTCAGGCCAGCGGGTTTTTCGATCCATTTTATGGTAACATCAAAATGGCACTTTACGCCACTTATTTCAATCATGATATTACTTAAAACCGTTTTTTCGCGGGTTTGCAGCGCTTTACGAAATCCTATCGAAAACTCATTTCGCAAGCCATCGCGTGTCATTGCAAAAATGTTCATGTTGGCTCTGCCGGCAGCAGGTTCCAGGTATTTTCCGGTTCGTCCGTTGATAAAAATGATGTCGCCTTTATCGTTAACAAGAACACTTGCAGGAGCATATTGCTGCAGAAGCATTTGCTCGGTAAGTGTTTGTATGTTTTCGGATATTTTTACTGCCATCTGTTTTTCTTTTATGGTGGTTTTCGAATAAGAAAATGATGAAGGAAAATCGATGAGATCTGAAGGAATGGAGGAGAAATTGCGCTGGTAAATTCGTAACTTGTTGTTGATGGGTGTAAAAAGATTAAGGTCGTTGCCGCTGGTTTCGGCACTTCCAAGCACCAGGATTCCTCCTGGGTTGAGGCTGTAATGAAAAAGTGCGATTAGTTTGTTTTGTAATTGTGACTCCAGATAAATCAGCATATTGCGGCACGAAATAATGTCGAGTTTTGTAAAAGGAGGATCTTTAATTACGTTTTGAGGTGCAAAAACCACCATCTCTCTGATTTCGGCATTAACACGATATTCGCCATCGGTGTTAATAAAAAAACGACTGAGGCGGTCGGGCGAAACATCTGATGCAATGTTGATTTTAAAAATACCTTTCCTGGCAATTTCGATGGCATCGATATCGAGATCGGTGGCGAAAATCTGAAGTGATAAATTCCGGGCGGGTTTGAGCTCCGATAATGCTTCTTTAAAAATAATCGCTAAAGAATAAGCCTCTTCTCCTGTTGAGCATCCCGGAACCCATGCTCTTAAAATAGTGCCACTCGAAAATTTGGTTAAATATTCGGGAAGGATTTTTTGGAGCATTGTTTCCCACATGAGGCTGTCGCGGAAAAAATTGGTCACGCCGATCAGGAGTTCTTTAAAAAGTATTTCTACCTCCGAAGGGTTTTCCTGCAGAAAACGTACGTAAGAGCTTATTCTTTCGATCTGGTGAATGCCCATACGCCTTTCGATCCGGCGATAAATCGTGTTTTTTTTGTACAGTAAAAAGTCATGTCCGGTTTGTGATCGCAGCAAAATGATGATTTTCTCCAGTGAACTGGTGTCTCTGATTGTTAATTCAGGTGCAGGTTTAATGATAGGAATATGTTGGATATAGCGAATTAGTTTTTCAGGTAATTCGCTTGCAGGTGCAACAAAATCAGCCGGTACCGACTCGATTGCGCTGCGGGGCATGCCATCAAATTTAGCATTTGCAGGTTCTTGTATCAAAACCAAACCCGAATGTTCTTTAATGGCTTTTAAACCGTTGCTGCCATCGGAACCCATGCCCGAGAGAATGATGCCGATAGCATTTTCGTGCATGTCGTAAGCCAGCGAACGCAAGAAATAATCAATAGGCAGCCGTAAACCCCGCACTTCAACCGGATCGAATAAATGGAGCATCCCATTTAATACCGACATGCTTTTGTTGGGAGGAATTACGTAAACATGATCAGACACAATTCTTAACCTGTCGGTAACCTGTAAAACTTTCATCGGAGTAATACGCTGAAGCAACTCAGGCATGATGCCTTTGTGGTTAGGGTCGAGATGCTGGATAACTACAAAAGCCATCCCGGTGTCGGCCGGCATGTTGCCAAAAAATTGTTCCAGGGCTTCCAGTCCGCCTGCCGAAGCACCGATTCCTACTATTGGAATTTTATTGTTGGCCTGGACTTTGTCAATGCTTTTAACCCTGGCAGTATTCTTTTTTGGTTCCAGGGGTGCTTCAGATTTATCGTCATTCTTTTTCATAAAATTATTTTGTGGAGTTTAATTTTGAAAAGTACAAACAGTTAAACCGAGAAAATTGTTTTAGTAAATGATCAATTTATTTCGGTAATTAATTAAATTACAGATTATTGACATCATTTACACAATTAAGGAAAATTTGATGTAAAGTTAATTAAATTACTAACTCTCAAACATTAAGATGAAAACTTCTTAAAAGATTAGTTAATTCGGTAGTCGTTTCCCGAATTGTCTTGTTTGCCGGACATAGTCGAGCAGTTTTGTTGAAGAAGCCAGGTTCAGCTCACCGGAATATTTAAAGATGATTCGTATTATTGCGGTGCGCTGCACCTACAAAAACCCTCCTACATGCAAAACCTACAAACATTGGGCGGCTCTGCCGCTTTTCTCATTTGCATTTTTACGATTATTGACAACCAACCGATTTTCATTGTCCTGTTTTTTGTTTACTTTTTCAGTAAACCTTTTTCAGGACAAGACACACTGCCGACTGGCGACTGGCGACTTATGCCTTACGCCTCATGCCTCACGCTTTTCATCTGATAATCCCGATTTCATCAAGATTTTCGTCGATCATTTCTTTGAGGTAGGAGCGGAGCGAGGGCGTATTTATGGGCATTTCGCCCAGGGTTTCTTTTACTTCGACCGTATCAAAAACGTAGTTACCTTTGGGTGTTTCGTGTTTATAAATAAAGTTTTTGTCGGGAAATGAAGTTGCAAAGTCAACCACAACTCCTGCAATATCACCAATAGCGGGCCTGTCGAAATTATCGAGGATAAACCGACAAAAAACGGTAGTTCCTTTTCTTAATACTGATTCGATGGTGAGAAAACCACCTGTGCGTTCAGCGTTTTGTTTGAGCAACGATAAGCCCAGTCCGACTTTCCGGGTTTTACGGGAGGTAAAAAACGGGTCGGTAACATGGTCGAGCATTTCGCTGGCAATGCCTTTTCCATTATCTGAAATCCTGATTTCATAGGCGTTATCGGCAGGTTTTTCAAAAATCGAAATTTCGATAAGGTTGGCACCAGCGCTCAGCGAATTGTGAACGATGTCGAGGATGTGGAGCGATAAATCTTTCATAAACAGGATAATTTTCAGAAGTTCACGCTGCGGCCTTCGATGTTGTGGAGCGCCATTATTATTTCATCAAAAACCAGATTTTCAAGGTTGAAAGTAGTGGTTACTTCACCCAGGTTTTCGATAAAATGTGCATCCGAACTTTGGATAAATGTTTTTTCTTTTAAATATGGATTTTGAAGCAGGAACTTTGTTTTGGTGATATGTTTTGAAATTTCGAGGGCATCATAGTTCAGGTCATCCGGCACAAAACCCAACTGATTGATAAGCCCGAAAGCAGGGCGGTTGATGTGTGCCGGAATAAAAATGCCGCCAAGTATATGCACAGTTTTTTCGATCTGCCCGATGCTTTGATCCAGCGCGGAAATCAGCAGCTTTTCTTCTTCATAGATAATCAGTTCCTCTTGATCCACCTGAACCTGATAGCCAAACACGTTAACATCATTTTTGATGTTGGGCAAATGTTGGTCGAGATATTGCTGAAATATTCCGAGCCTGGCGAAATCGGGCATAAAACATAGGCAATGCACTTCTTCTTTGGATGTAACCTCAGCACCGCAAAGCACAAAAATTCCATGTTTGGCAGCTATTTCCGAAATCAGGCGGCAATGGCGGGTCGAATTGTGATCGGTAATCCCGATGATGTCGAGGTTTTTAATCAAAGCCTGGTTTACAATATTTTTCGGACTCATCTCCAGGTCGCCACAAGGAGAGAGGACGGT
>CAJATL010000046.1 GCA_903944895.1 uncultured Bacteroidota bacterium | reverse complement strand
TCCTGTGATTTTTGGCGTTAAGGAAATGCCAAATACTTTTTTTGAAGAAGGAAAAACCTACGTTTTCTTTTCGCACGTTATCAAAGGCCAACCTTACAATATGCCCATGCTGCGGCAGATGATGGCAAAAAAATGCAACCTGATCGATTACGAAAAAATTGCCGACGACAAAGGCCGAAGGCTTATCTTTTTTGGCAGGTTTGCCGGTCTGGCCGGGATGATCAATTCGTTTTGGTCGTTGGGGCAGCGTTTAAAAGAGCAGGGCATCGCAAATCCTTTTTATAATTTGCGTCAGGCTCACAAATATCATTCACTTGCCGAAGTCGAAAAAGAACTGATTGAAATTGGTGAATTTATCATGAATATTGGCGTTCCAGACGAATTCGCTCCTTTTACCATCGGTTTTACCGGCTACGGCAATGTGAGCAAAGGCGCGCAACACATCGCTGATTTGCTTCCCACGCTCGAGATTTCACCTGAAAAGTTGCTGGTTTTAAAAGAATCAGGCAATTATTCAAATAAGGTGGTTTACAAAATTGTGTTTAAAGAAGAAGACCTCTCCGAACCCATTGATCCGGCGCAGAAATTTGAACTTCAGGATTATTACAAACATCCCGAAAAGTACAAAAATCAATTCGAAAAATTCCCGCCACATCTCACCATCCTGATGAATTGCATGTACTGGGATTTGAAATATCCCCGCATCTTAACCAAAGATTACATTGCTGAACTTTATAAGAATGGCGAGCCAAAACTAAAAGTTATCGGTGATGTTACCTGCGACCCCGATGGTTCGGTGGAATTTATGCACAAAGGGACAAAAATCGAAGACCCGGTTTTTGTTTATGACCCGGAACTGCGCAAACCAACAATGGGTTTTAAAGGCCACGGAATTTTGGTGATGGCTGTTGATATTTTACCCAGCGAATTGCCGCGTGAATCGTCGCTTGGGTTTGGCGAAGCCTTGATCGAGTTTGTGCCGGCAATTGCGAAGGCTGATTACACAAAGCCTTTTGCAGAAGTTGATCTGCCCGCCGAAATAAAACGTGCGATGATACTTCACAATGGTGAGCTTACGCCAGATTATAAATACATTGCTGAGTTTTTGAATTAAAGACCTACCAGGTTTTAAAAAACCTGTGAGGTCTTGGAAATAAAGATTTAGGTAATTTTTAATCCTGGATTTTGATAAAACAGAACTTTGATGAAGAAAATTTTAGTAATAGGTGCCGGTTTATCGGCCTCAACCCTGATAAAATATTTGCTGGATAATTCCACTCAGTTTGATTGGAAAATTACCATCGGCGACCTCGATCCGGACCTTGCCATGCGTAAAGTTGACGGGCATCCCAACGGATCATCAATTTTGTTTGATGCTTTCGACAAAAACCAATGCTGGGAAGAAATTAGCAAGGCTGATCTGGTGATTTCGCTGTTGCCGGCCAGCATGCATTATCTTATTGCCGAAGATTGCGTAAAGCAAGGCAAACCCATGGTTACGGCTTCTTATGTTTCTAAAGAAATCAAAAACCTTGACGAGGAGGCCCGCAAAGCCGGAGTTATTTTATTAAACGAAATCGGTGTTGATCCCGGCATCGACCACATGTCGGCAATGCGCGTGATTGATGAAATTAAAGGTTTTGGCGGAAAACTCACGGCATTCAGATCGTTTACAGGTGGCCTTGTTGCACCAAAACACGACAACAATCCGTGGAATTACAAATTTACCTGGGCGCCGCGAAATGTCGTTCTTGCCGGTCAGGGGACCGCACAGATTATTATTAACGGCATGTACAAATACATCCCGTACCACAAGCTTTTCAGCCGCACACAGCGCATCAACGTACTCGATTACGGCGAGTTTGAGGCTTATCTCAACCGCGATTCGTTAAAATACCGCTCCATTTATGGCCTCGACGACATCCCCACCATGGTTCGAGGAACTTTGCGCCGTCCTGGCTACTCAAAAACCTGGAATGTGTTGGTCCAACTAGGTGCCACCGATGACACCTACACTTTGGAAGATTCTGAAAACATGAGCTACCGCGATTTTATCGAGACATTTTTACGCTTTCAGCCAAAAAAAACTGTCGAGCAAAATCTTGCCGCTTACGCCGGTATTGATGAAGATTCTGCAGCAATGTACCGTTTACGCTGGCTCGGATTATTCGATCCGAAAAAGAAAATTGAACTCAAAAATGCTACCCCGGCTCAGATTCTTCAAAAACTTCTGGAAGAAAAATGGAAATTCGAAACCGACGACCGCGACATGATTGTGATGCAGCACCAGTTTGGTTTTGAAGAAAATGGGGTTAAAGAAAAAATCCTTTCATCGATGGTGGTCGAAGGCGATGACCCGGTTCATACAGCCATGTCAAAAACGGTCGGGCTTCCGGCTGCAATAGCATCCAAACTTATCCTTACCGGCGAAATTAAACTCACCGGCGTTCAGATTCCGACTGTTAAAGAGATTTATGAGCCGGTACTTGATGAACTCGAAAAATATGGAATTAAATTTATCGAAGAAAAAATAGAAACCGAAGATTTTCTGAATTACTAATTTAAACATCATTACAAATGAAAAAAGTATTGATTCTCGGAGCAGGGATGGTCGTAAAACCGATCGTTAATTATCTTTTGGATCACGGTTACGGCGTAACTGTTGCCACCCGCACCAAATCAAAAGCTGATGCCATGATTGCCGGACATAAAAACGGTGTAGCGTTGGCATGGACTGTTGAAGATGAGGTAACCCTCGACAAACTGGTTCAAGATCACGACCTCACCGTAAGTTTGCTGCCCTATGCCCACCACGTGATGGTGGCGAAAAAGTGCATCGGACACCGGAAAAACATGGTAACAACTTCGTATGTGAAGCCAGCCATGCAAGCTTTGGATGCCGAAGCCAAAAAGGCTGACATCATTATTCTGAACGAACTTGGTCTCGACCCGGGAATCGACCACATGTCGGCCATGCGTATTATCGACAATGTTCACAACCGTGGCGGACAGATCGAGGAATTTTACTCACTTTGCGGTGCCCTGCCAGCCCCCGAAGCCTGCACAAATCCTTTTAATTACAAGTTTTCGTGGAGCCCGAAAGGCGTGGTGATGGCCGGCAACAACGACGGACAATTCCTGAAACAAGGAAAAATTACCTCCCTCGAAACCATCGATTTGTTCAAAAATCCTTTTGCTGTCGAATTTCCTAAAGTTGGAGTTCTCGAAGTTTACCCAAACCGGGATTCGTTGCCATACATCGAACTTTACAACATTCCCGAAACAAAAACCATGTTCCGCGGTACGTTCAGGTATAAAGGCTGGTGCGAAACCCTCGATGCCATGAAGCGCCTGAAACTGATCTCCAACGATAGATATGATTTTACAGGTAAGACTTATGCTGATTTTATCGCGATGATGATCGGTGCTGCCGACTCAACAGACATTCGAGTAAAAGCTGCTGCTTTCCTCGGAATTCCAGCCACAAGTTATGCTTTGGATGCAATCGAATGGCTTGGACTTTTCGATAATAAACTGATGAACCGCACCGAAGACACGCCTTTTGAGATTACCTCAGATATGATGATCGCCAAAATGGTGCTTGGACAAAACGAACGCGACATGGTGGTGATGCAGCACACGTTCCTGGCAAGCTATCCTGATGGAACCAAAGAAGTAATCAAATCGCGCATGCTCGATTTTGGAACGCTGGCCACCGACACGGCCATTGCCCGTACCGTTGCTTTGCCTGCTGCTGTTGGTGTTGAGATGATCCTCGAAGGAAAAATCCATGCCCGTGGCGTTCATATTCCGGTTGTTCCCGAAGTTTACGATCCGATTTTAAACCGTCTCGAAGACATGAATATCCGGATGATCGAAGAATTCGGCCTTCCCGAAAGTGAAATGATAAAATAGGTTGAACTGACCTTTTTGTTCAAATAAAAAACCTTCCTTGAGATATTTCAGGGAAGGTTTTTTATTTTCATCATGCAAATGCCAATGTTTCAACAAAAAAAACTTCCGAAGAATACACTCCGGAAGTTTAAACCAAAACTTCAAAAAATCTTATTTTGTGAGAGGATTTGAGGCATCCAGCACCCAGTAGTTATATCCACCTTCGAGGATTTTTACATCAGGATAATTAAGTAAAACTTTAAAAGCATAATAGCCTACAGCAGCCAGAATGTTTGAATTGCAATACAAAATCACCTCTTTTTCAGGAGCAACTGCATATTTTTTGGCAATGGCATCGATCTCTTCTTTTGTTTTGTAGGACCCGTCAGCATTCAAAAAATCTTTGTAAAAAATGCCAATTGCATTTGGAAGATGTCCTTTACTTTTTTTATCAACATCAACTCCCTGAAATTCTTCAACTTTCCTGTTGTCAATAAGCGTGTAGGAGGACTGATCTGTTTTTGCCTTAAAATCAGCAATGCTAATCATATAACCTGATTTTGGTTTGGCTTTAAAAGTGGCAGGTGCAATTTTGGTGGCCGCTGAAGTCAGTGGAATGCGGACCTTTTCCCATTCAGCCATGTTTTTGGTCAGAATTTTAACATCTTCAGCGCCCAGATAATCAAGTACAAAATGGATGGTTGAAGTGTATTTATTCGATCCATCATCATACAAAATGATCTGGGAAGCTTCGCTTATCCCTTTTGATCCAAAAAATACCGCCAGTTCATCTGCTGATTTGAAAATCCCGTCAGGTTTTCCAGTGAATAATTCCTGTGGAAAAATATTAACAGCTCCTTTAACATGAGATGCTGTGTAGTTTGCGGCTCTGTCGCAATCGATAATTACTGCTTTTGGATCGGATTTACAAATGTCGATAAATTCTTTAGCAGTAATTAATGTCGCCTGTGCCTGTGCGGCAAACAAAAACAAGCTTAAATAAATGATAATTCGTTTCATTGATGATGTATTTTATGTTTCTTATTTAATCTTAACCTGGAGCTGTACGAGGAGACAATCGTTGGCTTTCTCGGCAGCGGCTGTTTCTTCGGCTTTGTAGAGGTAGTTAACCTGAATACGTGTCCAGTCGTTTAAAAAGTAATTTAAACCAAAAGTCATGATATTTTGAATGTCACCACTTTCGTCTTCTGCCAGGTTTGGATCATAGGTTTCAAATTTAAATACGGGTTCAAGTTTCCAGGGTGTTAAATACATGGCCGATACAAAATATCCTGCACGGTTAATACTTCCCAGCTGGACAACTGGTGGTGAGCCACATCCGCCACCTGTGGTGTAGGAGCCTTTATCCTCACCATGAAGATATTCACCCTGCATCAAAAAGTTTTTATACCTGTACTCAAGATCAAATCCAAACCGTTTTTTAAGATCATCTTCGGTAGCTGTTTCATCGTTAGGTTTTTGCTTTCCATAAAGATAACTTACCCCAAGGCTTAAGCCTTTTACCGGTGAGAGCACAACACGACCAGAATAATTTTTCCCACGATTATCGTCGGTAATACCCAAGCCAGTTCCATTGGTTACTGCAAAACTGTATTTTATGAGATTGAATGTCTCCATTCCAAAAATAGTGAGTGAATCCGATGCTCCTAAAGCCATAATACCTATATCACGGTTTGGAGCAGTAAGTTCATCAACAAATACTGAACGGTTTATGGTGTGAAGTCCGTTGCAAGGGGTGTTTAATTCAAGGCTGATTGGCACCTTAAACGATCCCATCGAAAATTTTGCCCATGGGCCTAACCTTTTGTAAGTGATAAAAGCATCCAAAAGAAATGGATTTCCTGTGAAAAATGAACTTGCTTCAACAAGTACGTAATAATCAATATCGTAAGGAATACTGCCCGTAACGCCTATTCTTGCCCTGTTAAAAACAAAACTGTTGGTGTTTAAAGATTCGCCTGCCAGATTTTTACCGTTAAAATTATAATTGAATTGTGGTTGTATGTATCCAATGATCTTGGCGCCATCACCCGATGATGATTCGAGGCAACCCTGTGAAAATGAATTTGCACTGAAAAGTATAAATAGAATGAATATTAGTAAAGTGAGTTTTTTCATAATTATTTGATGTTTAGTTTGATAAAAAGAAATCAGGCTGGAGATACCGGATATCCACAGCCTGATTTAAAAAAGATTTTATTACTTTCCGGTTACAAATGGGAAACCAGCAGCTTGTTTAAAGCAGGTTTTCTGAGCTGCTAAAAGATTATCATAAACCAAATTATTGCCACCGAATTTAATGCTTTTGGTGTTATATCCCAAAACATTCAGCCAGGTTGTAACAAACGAAGAAGTCATTCCTGTGTAGCAATAGAGTAAGGTTTCTTTTGAAGGATCAATTCCTTTGATTTCATCATTTACTAAGGTGATAGGATTAATTCTTACAGCACCGTTATAATGTCCAAATCCAAGATAATCGGCTTCCGGCCAGTAGTTTACTATCGAATAGTTTGCAGGAGTAGTCAGTACTGTTCCTGCATCAACAGGAGCAAAGCCAGCGGCTAAAACTGCTGTTATTCTTTCTTTGAGGATCGTAGCGCCATCAGAACTGGTTGACGAAAATGTAGGATAAGTAAAAACTCCGGGAGCTGGAGAAGCCGTTGTAACCCAGTTTGCATTTCCCACTGCCTGATTTCCATTAGCAATGGCAGTAGTCCATAGGCCTGAAAACTGGCTGTTCCAACCGGCCATGCCGAATTTTAAAACTTTTGCGGTGCTAAAACCCGAAAGGCGAAGTGACATACAGGCAACACCTGCAGTCTGTCCGGTTGCACATACAACAAGAATTGGTTTGTCTGTCATGCTTGTTGTGCCATCAATAATACCTGCCAACGGAACATTTACTGCATCTTTAATATGTCCGGTTGCAAAATCAGCAGCCGAACGGATGTCGACAACATACATTGTAGGAATCGAATAGCCTGCAGCCGAATCAACGATACCTCCAAGACGGGTCAATTTTGCGTCAGCAGTCCAGGCGTCGAGTAATTTTGGAAGATCAAGATCATTGTCAACCAAATAAGACTGTAAAGTTGTAAAACTTTCGGTGGTTACATCATCGTCAGTCTTTTTACAGCTCGAAAAGAATAAAGCTGGCACAATAGCCAGAATCAGAAAATACTTCAGAAATTTGTTCATAAAAAATTTTTTAAAAGTTAATTTGAAATTTGATTATAAATGTTAAAAACTGCCTTAGTTTTCATGTCACAAAAGTATTGTTAACCAATTAACATGTCCTGAATTGGCCTTCAAGTTGGCAGGTTAATTTTATGACATTAACAAAGTCAAAAACTGATCTATGTCATTTTTTTTTCCGTCATCAAGGTTAATTGCTACATTTGCAGCAAATACAAATTCAATTTTATGGTCAACACTTCCGGCGGAAATTCATGTTTCATCGAAACCACTCATAATTCCTGTTTCGACCTGCTTACCGAAGATGAAAAACAGTTGGTCGAATCCCATCGTCTGGTTGTAAATTTTAAAAAGGGTGAAATAATCGGGAAACAAGGTTCATTTGCATCTCACATCATTTTTTTAAACGAAGGACTCGTAAAAGTTTATCTCGAAGGAAAACCAAAGGATTTGATTTTAAAAATTGTTCCATCCAACCACCTGATTGGACTACCATCAATTTATGATGGTAATAATCGTTTCATCTATTCTGTCGCCACCTATTCTGATTCGTCGGTGAGTTTGATCGACATTAGTTTATTTAAACAGCTTTTGGGGATGAATTCACAGTTTGCGCTTAAAATTATCAACATTCTCAACGAAGATACTGCCTTGATTTATGGAAGGTTTTTTTGCTTAACCATGAAACAATCCCACGGAAGAGTTGCCGACATTTTACTTTGTCTGGCAAAGCGGGTTTATAAAAAAGATAATTTTAACCTTGCCATTTCGAGGAGTGATATGGCCGATTTGACGGGATTGTCGAGCGAAAGCGTGATCAGGATATTAAAGGAATTTAAGGATAATGGCCTGATCAGCGTAGCAGGCAAAGATTTTACAATATTAGATACAGCCCGTTTGGAGAAGATCAGTCAGCTTGGATAATACCTTTGTTTTGGGATTAATTTTAAACTTACCCTGTTATCAGTTTTACCTCAAAACATTCCGTTTGTAAAGTTCATTTTTTACCTCCTCAAAATTCATAGGCTTGGCAACGATGGTTCCATCTTTTGCCAGTAAGAGGATGGTCGGGGTGGCGTAAAAATCGTAAAATTGTACCATGTCGCCTTTCCATTTTTTGAAGTCTGAAATATCAGACTTCCTTATTCCTATTTGTGAACAAATTCATAAAAACATACACTACTGACCGGGTAAAAATATTTAATCGTCCTGAAACCCTTGATTTCTTTAATCCACCATCTGGCGGATATTTTTAAATCGGGGGTTTACTTTTTTCTACAATACTTTATCGCCTAAGGCGAATTCCCCGCCAGCTGGCAGAGATAAAGTATTGTAGAATAATGAAATGTGATAGCTTTTTAAATTCCCCG
>CAJATL010000045.1 GCA_903944895.1 uncultured Bacteroidota bacterium | reverse complement strand
CTCGCTCACCAACAAAGAAACGGGCATGTACTGGCGGCAGGATCGCGGGTATTTCTGGTACGAATCGCCCATCGAAACGCAAGCTACGATGATCGAAGTTTTTGATGAAGTTGCCGATGACCAGGAAAGTGTCGAAAAAATGAAAATCTGGTTGCTTAAGCAAAAGCAAACACAGGATTGGGAAACTGACCGTGCCACCGCTGAAGCCGTTTATGCACTTTTGGGCCGTGGCGCCAACCTCCTTGCCAGCGACGAACCTGTCAAAATCCAAATCGGCGGTCAGCCCCTGAGCAAAGAAAAAATTGGTAAAACCGAGGCTGGAACGGGCTATTTCCAGACATCATGGAATGGCAGCGAAATCACACCCGATATGGGCAAAGTGAGTGTTACCAAGCCCGACAAAGGTGTTGCCTGGGGCGCGATGTACTGGCAGTATTTTGAAGACCTGGATAAGATTACGCCTCACGAAACGCCGCTTTCGCTGAAAAAGCAACTGTTCATTCAGAAAAACTCAGCATCAGGTCCGGTGCTTGAGCCAATCAACGAAAATACAGGTTTAAAAACCGGCGATAAAGTGGTTGTCAGGATTGAGCTGCGCGTTGACCGCGACATGGAATTTGTTCACATGAAAGACATGCGGGCATCGGCTTTTGAGCCGGTTAACGTGCTTTCCGGTTACAAATACCGCGATGGACTGGGTTATTACGAAAGCACCCGCGATGCAGCCACCAATTTCTTTTTCGATTATCTTGGCAAAGGCACCTACGTTTTTGAATACACGCTTGTTGCCTCACAAACCGGCGATTTCTCCAATGGCATCACAACCATCCAATGTATGTATGCACCTGAGTTTAGCTCACATTCCGAAGGAATCAGGGTGACGGTGGAATAAAATGTCCCTGGCCTTAATTGCATGCGAAAATAACACGGAGGCACGGAGAGCACGAAGAAACACGGAGAAATATTTTGCTTCAATCTCAGTTTTTTCCGTGCCTCTGTGGTCAAAAAATAAATAACACGGAGGCACGGAGAACACGAAGAAACACGGAGATATATTTTGCTTCAATCTCAGTGGTCTCAGTGTCTCCGTGGTTAACTTTTGATTTCAGATTTGTGATTTGTGAAAGTCGCTTAGCGCTTAGCGCAGAGCGCTCTGCCCTTTGTGATTTGGAATTTGTGATTTGTAATGTGTCCTATCTGTCTATTGTGGTCAATTTTTTATTTCGGATTTGTGATTTGTGAAAGTCGCTTAGCGCTTAGCGCAGAGCGCTCTGCCCTTTGTGATTTGGTATTTGGAATTTGCGAAAGTCGCTTAGCGCTTAGCGCAGAGCGCTTTGCTCTTTGCTCTTTGTGATTTGTGATTTGTGTTCTCCGTGTCTCCGTGGTTAAATTCACTGGTGTGTTCGGTCAAAAAAAAAGTGCAACCAGATTGGCTGCACTCTTCAATTAATCAATTAAAAAATCCACTATGAAAAACTATTTCTTTTCTTCTTTTACAGGAGCTGTTTCCTTTGCAGGAGCAGGTTTTTTATCTACATTTTTTGCTGAGTTAGGGTCAGTTTTTGGTTTGTCGCTGGGTTTTGTATAAGCCTTAAACTGCTCGGGAGTTAAAATGCCTTTAATTCCGTCGTTCAGTTTTTGAGTCTCGGTTTTCATGGCTTCCTGAATCTTTACCTGATCACCTTTTAAAGCGGCTCTGTCTTTATCCATCTGAGTATAACTCTTTACATGCAAATCGGTTAATTTTTTAACCTGATCAGGTGTAAGGTCTTTTACTTTCTTGGTAATTCTTTCGATTGCTTTAGTGGCTTTTTCCTGGGGTGTTAATTTTTTACGTTCAGGATTCTGCTGTGGATTTTGTTGTTTTAGCTGATTTGGGTCAGCTTTTTGAGTTTCGGTTTTAACCTCTGTTTTTACAGCAGAAGATGCTTCTTTCGACTTTTGGTCGAGTGTTTGAGCGTAAGCGCTGCTTCCAAAAATAATGGCAAGTGCAAGCGTAAGTGATAAAATGATTCTTTTCATAATTATTATTTTTAAAGTTATTGCCGATAAACGTATCAAATCATAATAAGATATTTTTACGCATTACCTTTTAACAATTTTTAGAAATCCAAACCACAGCATCATCAGCAAAACAAGATTGCTTTGCATTTCCAGGATACAGGCTTTGATTCAGTATTTTCAGGAAGATCACCTGAAGCATTTGTTATTATTCCTTCATTGCAACTTTGGCTTTGTGGTATTTGTACCATTTATAGCCCCCATAAGCGACGCCAAGCGCTGCGAGAATCAGCAGGCCTTCACCAATTGGTGCGCCACCGCCGGGAATGTCGCCAACTTCGCCGTGTGTTGGTGGTGGTGGTGGGTCGTCGGCAAAAACAGGGAAACTGAGCATTAAACCCGTCAACAGGATGATTGAAGCTATCGATTTTGTAAATATTTTTTTCATCGTAGTTATTTTTTTGTGCTTAGTTGATGAATATTTTTTCGCTTTTCACGCCACTCGCCGTAACCAGTTTAACGATGTACCAGCCTGTTGGCGCTTGGATGCTGAGCGTTTGCAGGCCGGATGAATTAACTTCGCGGTATTCGATTTTCTGCCCGGTAAGGTTGAAAACTTCTATGGTAGCTTTACCTGATGTTTCAAAATAGAGCGTTTTGCCATAAGAATATATGGCTTTTTCGGCATCAGCCTGATCGTCGATGCCTACCGATGATTTGAAATGCAGGTAAAAACGGTTGTTGATTGTTGAAGTGGAAAGCACTGTAAAGGAATAGCCGCTGGTTCCATCAAGCGTGGTGAAGGTGTTGGTTAGCCTGTCTTCGATCTTTATGGAGATATTGTCGAGGTTTTCGCGGTTACCGGCACTAAAACTATAGGTTCCGGTTTTATTTGCATCGAGGCTAATTGGGATAACCTCATTGCCGGTGAATGATGGAAGTGCCTGGATGGCAAAATCGCCCTCGTCGCCGCTTACAAGTTTTGAGTAGAGTGCAATGTTTGGGTTTCCTTTCAGTTTGATGGCGTCAAAGCCTTCATCAAGATCATTTGTTGCTTCGGGGACAAATCCGAGCAGGGTTTCGTTGTAATCGCCTTCGGGACCAGCGATAGTAAGGTAAAACCTTCCATAATCGTCGCTGCTGGTTGATTTATAAAATGCCGAGGTTCCATGTTTGCGCATATTTGAATTAAAGGCATAATCCGAATTATGGGTTTTTGCTTTGATCATAAAGGCCTGTCCCGGATTTACGTAATAGGTACCTGAAGTATTGTTGATTACCTCATACTCGGCAAACCGGGCGGTTCCGGAATAACCGGACTGCTCTTTCCAGAAATAGAGCGCTGCATATCCCGGTTCGTAAATTGAACTGTTCGCATCAATCAGATTGTCGGTGGCTTGTGCGCCGGTAGTAACTGCCAGTGTTGAAGCAAAGGGATTTCCAATCAGGTTCCAGCCATTACCTTCATCGGGAGTTACGGTAAGTTTAATGGTTTTATCTCCCACATTCATTTGGCCTGCAAAATTTTTAGTACCATTTTCCGATGTGTTTGAATATACATAGCCACGGCCCACATCGAAAGTTGTAAAAGCGGGATCCCAGGTTGTTGATGTCTGTTTGATATTATCCCAGGTATTGGTGATTTCGTCCCATCTGAAAAAATCAATACCGGCCTGGCTCTCTACAGTTTGTGTAACATCAATAAACCCGGGGCTTATCGTCTGTGCAGCTACCGGAGAAGCGATATAATGGTAATAGGTTTGAGTAAGATACCTCTGAACGGTGGCATCAACACCACTTGTGTTGTTAATGAGCGACCCGGTTCCGGTGGCATCCGATAAGGTTACCAAACCACCTGTTCCTGCACTGTTGGTGAGTGTTCCGGAAAGTGTTGCCTGGCATAAACTGCCAATAGTCAGCACGGTTGAAGCCGGAATATTAAAGGTTGTAGTGGCGGAAGTTGTTAATGTTCCGGTTACAAGTAAACTATTTCCCAGCGTAATTGATCCTGAAGATGTCCGGTTGATGCCGAAATCTTTGAGTAAGTTGGTTGTTCCGGCTGTTGCCTGGTCGAAATAAATTGTTCCGAACGATCCGGCGCCTAAAATATTAATACTTGAATTGTTTCCTCCTTTGAAAACTCCGACACCGCTAATACCTGAAGTAACAGCAGCTTTTCCAAGTGTCAATGTAAAACCATTCAGATCCAGAACATCGGTTGCACTGCTAAAAGAAATGGCATTACCACCATTCGGGCCTTCACACAGCAAATTTTGAAGCATCCTCACGCTGCCAGTTGTTTTTGAAATGACAAGGTAGTCAATATTAAGCGGGCTGCTTGTCCCACTCACTTCCTGTGTTCCGGTGCCAGTAAAAAAGACCGCCCTGGTATTGGCGTTGAAGGTTGCATTATCAATTAAATTGCCTGATAATTCAAGATCGCCACCACCATTTGTCGAAAGGGTGGTAATATTGTGATTTGTAAAGTTTGATGTTTTCAGTCTTTCGGTGGAGGTGGCAAGAGTGATGGTACCATAATTTGTAACATCACCTAAAACAATCACACCAATTACTGTTGGATTACCTATTGTCATTCCTTCCATCGAGAAGGTACTGCCGGCATCAACAGTAAGATTTCCGGCAATTTGCCGCTGAACATTTGCCCCATTGTTTACATTAAGTTGGGAATTATTGCTGACCTGCACATGGTAAGGATAACCAGCGCCGCTCGTGGCGCTCCATTCGGTTGACCTGCCATAAGGACCACCAGTATTATATTTGAGTACCGAACCTGTGGCATAAACCGGAGCATTGCTATTCACATAGCCTCCGGCATTGATACTCAAACTTCCGTTGATGGTTGATCCACTTCCGAAATTTACACCGCCGGCTATCGTAACATTGTTAAAACCAATAGTCCCGCTAATGGTTCCTGTACCTGCAAAAGCAATAGTTCCGGTTCCGGCGGTGAAGACGGATGTTCCGTTTGCAAACGTTACACCGGAAGCAAAGTTAATTGTTCCACCAGTAGTCATATCCACAGCGCCGCCATTGGTTAGAGTTCCTGTAACAGTTATCGCGCCGGATGCCCCAAACGTGATTCCTGATGAAGCATTTATCGTAAGATTATTAAAAGTCGTGTTTGTTGCAGCAGCATTGAGGGTTATATTATTGGCAACAGTTACATTTGAGCCTGCTTCGGGGACAGCATTTCCTAACCAAGTCGAGCCGGTATTCCAATCGGTGGCGGCATTGGTGATGTAACCCAGATTAGTATAAGATGAGCCGCTGGTGATGGAATTTGTTCCATCGGTGATAAAAATTGCACCTGCGGCTGCAATTGAAGTAAACGTTATGGTGGTGGAATTTACAATTGTAAAAGAAGGAACAGTTGTACCGCCAGATCCTCCAACCTTAACGGTTGTTATGGGTAGAAAATTCGTTCCGGTAACGGTAACTGTACATCCAACATAGCCAGAGGTACCTGAACCCGGGCCTGATACTTCAAAACCCGATAAAGTTGGCGCTGCTGCTGGTGGAACAATTTCACCGGTTGATAAAATGACTGCTGTTCCGGCAAATCCGGTAAACGAAATTTGTGCCAGTTGTCCGGTTGTAAGACCACCTGATGAGCTACCAAAAAAAACTTGACCTCCGGTGCCGCTTAAACCCCCTGTACCTGTCCATCCGTTTACTGTAAGCGTTTTTCCGGATGACCACGAAAGGCCATCGCTTGCACCAAAGTTTATAGTATGCGAGCCAGTACCCAGGGCAATTGTCGAATTATCTGATAACATCAAAGTTCCCATAGTTTCGCTAAAACCTGTTGTAGCGCCGGTGCTGAATGTACCAGCATTTAAAACCATGTTGCTTGCATCAGGAATACCTCCGGATGCTCCAAGCCTTAAAGTAGCATTCGCATTTATTGTGGTAGTACCTGTATAGGTATTTGCCTCACTCAAAATAACTGCCGATCCTGCATCGCCGCCAACAAACACGCTATTTGCCGAAACAGTGGCGGTGCTACCAGCATCCAGACCATCTGAAATTAAACCGGGTGTGTAAGTACCTGAGGCCAAATAGTAACCCAATTGAACGGTTTTTGAATTTGTAACCGTACAGGTTTGTTTCCAGAAAGCATCATCATTTGTATCGCCATCCCACATATCGGAGCCATAAACCGAAAAAGCATCAATATTGTTGGTTCCGTTCATCGAAAGGTTAAAAGCTCTGTAATCGGTTCCATCAACAGTAAGAAATACATCAGCAGTAGTTGCCGAAGTAATTTTAACTGTAAAAATGTAATTCTTGTAACTGCTTTGTATAGGAACATAACTTAAAGATGAATTTCCGCCATTGCGGTTTACAACCCATGCTGCGTAATTAACCGTATTGAAATACAATCTTGAACCACTTATCCGATTATCCCATGAACTGCCCTGCGTTCCATCAGCGTTTAACGAAAAACCTATCTGACCAAAGGCACGTGTTGCAGCAATCGTGATTTTAAAAACATCACCAACCTGCAATTTTCTATCGGAACCCGAACCATCGCCTGCAGTTTTAAAGGTCCTCCAGGCTACCGTATTTTTGTTGCCGGCATTTGCCCACATCCCTAATTCAGTAGCACCGCTATTGAAAAAGTCGCCGCCATCGTTAAACTGAACCGGAAAATTCGCATCCTGCATCACATAAGTCACGGTGGTTTGTGCCTGAACCATCCCTTCAAAAAAGACAAAAGCCAGAAGGAAGATTAATAATTTATTAACCGGGTATTTCCCGGTATGATTTACCATCGTTCTTGTTGCCCAACCCCAGCCCAGCATCTTTTCCGATGCCGCACTTAATGGAGATAAAATATGTAATGTCTTTTTCATACAATTTTTTTTAATAAATTTCCTGCTAAACACCTCCCTATAATGACGTATTACCAGGGGTAAATCATTCGTTAAAACGTTACTGATGTAATGCTCCCGGATTTAAAAATGTGATCTGATGAATTTTTGATTCATTGTAACATCAGGTTTGTACTGAGTAGTTTGCCCCTCTCTTACTCAGCAATCTTCTTCTTATGTTTGCTGTACCACTTTTTTGTACCATAGCCTGCGCCAAGCATCGAAAGGATCAATAATCCTTCACCTATGGGTGCGCCACCGCCGGGGACATTACCTCCTTGTCCGCCGTTAGCAGGTGGTGGTGGTGGGCCATCATCAGCTAAAGTGGTATTAAATATTGCTGTTCCTGTGACTAATAAAGCCACCAAAAAACCTTTGATGATTATCTTTTTCATATTTATGGAGTGTTTTAGATTACTTGATAAAAACTTTGGAAACCTTTACCTGGCCTGCATTTGTGAGCCGTACTACATAATAACCGGTTTGATTGTTCAGCGTTGTCTGGTAAAGTCCAGTGCTGTTAATTTCCTGAACAAGTATGCGCTGCCCTGCCATGTTGTAAACTTCGAGGGTGGCCTGACCTGAATTTTCGATACAGAGTTTATTACCGTAGGTGTAGATTTCCGGTGCAACTTTCGCTACATCTTCTATCCCAACGCTCTCAAAACTAAGTTTAAAACGGTTCGGTTGATCTCCTGCAACAGAAGTAAAGCTATAAACCGGATTTGAATTCAGGTTTTGAACCGTTCCGGTTTTTAAGTCGGTAAGATATGCTATTCCACCAAACTCGTCCAGATCTTCGGCTTCAATTTTAAACTGACTACCATCATTCTTTACAAAGCCAAAATTAATAACGGTTTCGTTGGTAATCTCCGGGAGAGAATTTGTGCTGAGTTTATTTTCACCGGCAATCGAGTAAAACTGTGGTGCATACAATGCAACAAATTCGCCGTCGTACAGGAAGTCAAAATCGTTGGTGGCTTCGGGATTTATCCTGATGTTACTGCTTTGTGCTGTTGCACCCTCGATATCTCTGACGGTGAGCGCAAACTGTCTTATTTCGTCGGATTTGTACCAGCTTCCGTTGTGCTCTTTGGCAGAAGCAGGAATGGTAATGCTTTGGCTGTTAAAAGTTGTACGGACAAGAAAGCCATTTAGTGCCGGGATATAGCCATCTGCGCTAATATCCTCATAAGAGCCATCGGAACTCTTAATTATTTTGGCAACCCCAGCAACATTTGATGTGCTCCAGTTAGCTACATTCCATTTAATACCGGAAGTAAAAGGGTTTCCAAGCAAGTTCCAGCCTTTCCTTCCACTGGTTCCAGTATAGGTTAAGGTTTTGGAAACATTAGCAACGTTAAGTGTTCCGGCAAACGACTTTGTTGAAAGTGCTGAATAAGCAGCAAGATAGCCCTGGCCAACGATGAAGTTTGAACCAAATGCTGCTGAGTTGAACGTAAAATTGGGCGAACTACCTGACTTACTATTTACCCATTCATTGGTCGTTTCACTCCACAAATAAAAATCTTCATTGGCAGAAGGTGGGCTTGACACGAAATTTGATTGAAAAGCCTGCGAAGCAACTGGTGAAGAAATAAAATGCCAGCCCTGGTATGAAGGAATACGGGCTGCAATTTCGCGTTCAACGGTGGCAGAAACTGCCGAGCTGGTAATCAGCGAGCCACCAGATTTGACTACTAATCCAGCGTTACCGGCTGAGTTGGTAAGGGTGCCGGAAAAAGTCGCCTGACAAGAATTGCTAAGTGTAAGTACTGATGAAGCATCAATGGTAAATGTTGTAGTAGCCGAACTTGTTAGTGTTCCATTTACAACCAGACTATTTCCCAAATTAACAGAACCCGAAGAAGATCTGTCGATTGTCAAGTTTTGCAGGACATTGGTAGTTCCGGGTGTGGTTTGGTCGAATTTTATCGACCCCAGCGCGCCAATACCCAGAATGGATAGATTTGAGGTGGAACTACCTTTGATAACACCAGGAGTTCCAATGCCATTATTATAAGTTGATGCCACACCTGATTGCCCCAAATAAAGCGTAAAACCATTCAAATCGAGAACACTGTTTGTACCATCTATTTCCATGGCATTTCCACCACCTGGCCCAGCGCATGTTAAATTGGTTGCCAATTGAACACTTCCACCTGACTTATTAATTCTCACATAAGAAATGTCAAAAGTTCCTGTACCCTGAATAATTTGAGTTGCACTACCATTGAAAAAGATTGCTCTTGAATTTGCATTAAAAGTTCCATTATCATTAATATTTCCCTGGGTCTTAAGGTCACCACCAATGCTTCCTGAAAGTGTGATCGTTCCGCTATTTACAACATTTCCCATTATGGTAACGGCAGCAGTCATAGCATTCACGTTCATACTAAAAGTTGAACCAGCATCAACGGTTAAATTACCGGCACACTGCCTAGCTGTTCCAGTGCCGGAATTAGCTCCCATATCAAGTATGGTATTATTACTAATCTGCACATGGTAAGGATATCCTTTACCTGTTGTTGCACTCCATTCAGTTCCCCTGCTAAAAGTAGTTGCAGAATTATATTTTAATATTGAAGCACTTGCATAAATTGGTGCATTTGTGTTTACAATACCTCCGGTATTTATTGATAATGTTCCGTTTATCGTTGATTCCGATCCAAAATTCACACCTCCGGCAATATCAACATCATTAAATCCAATGATTCCGCTTACTGTGCCAGATCCTGCAAAAGCTACCTTGCCAGAGGCGTGGGTAAAAGTACCGCTATTGCTGATTGTACCGCCAGATGAGATGGTTAAAGTTTTTGCTGTTCCATCACTGGCGGTGAAGGTTTTGCCTGAGTTTATTGTTAAAGAGCTAACTGATGCGGTTTGGTCTAAAGTAACATCGTGGTCAATAATAACAGCTTCACCACTTGAAGGAATCTGATCGCCGGCCCAGGTTGAAGTTGATGACCACAATCCACCGGCTTTTGAAATAAATGAAGAATTTACTACATAAGAATAATTGCTTCCGGAATTATTATTCAGATTAATGGTGTACCAATCTGCTTTATCACCAGTGAGTGTTAGCCCGCTTCCGGATGTAAAAACATAATATTTAACAGTAGCATCTGCTGTGTTTGCTCCCGATGGAATAGTAGCATTGTAACTTGTGCCTGATCCGGTCATTTCTACAACAGTGGAAGTTGCAAAGTTATCATTTGTATATCTCAGATAAACGCCTTGTCCAGCATTAAACGATCCATCAAGTGTAGCAGTTACAGTTACAGCCTGTCCACGATAAACAGTAGCTAAATCCTTACTAACTCCAGAAACTGATCTAACGGTTCCTTCTACCTTAAAAATAATTAATTTGAATGAAGGATTTGTACCTGCATCTTTTGTTTTAAAAATGTAATTGTGAGAAGTACTGGTGACGTTTAAAAACATGGCACCAAAACCTGTGCTTGTCGCATTAAGTGCAATTTCATAATTTGGGGTTACCTCAACATCAGAACCAATAGTTACAGTATGTTGTCCGGTTGTTCCTCCCCAGTCAACTCCCATTCGGAAGTATTGATTTCCTGTTCCATTTGCAACATCAGTTTTAATATATGATGTACCTGCTGAGCCCGTTAAGTATTCAAAATTGCTGGTTGTTGTCCAACCACTCGTAAACCCACCACCAACAATTGCATTTTGAGCAATTGAAAGATTACTATTCGTAATCAATAATGCGAATACTATTCCAATTAAACTTCGTAAACCTATTTTCTTCATAAACACCTCCCAATATTTATTATCAGATGTAAAACATTATTAAATTTAAAACCTTATTACAGCTAAGGGCTTTACCTATAAAACCCTAAGCAAAATCAGCGGTTAAAATTAGGTTTTTTTGGTAAAACACAAACAAATTTCACGAATTTTTTTCTTTTGTAACATTCGTTAACAAAAGGAAGCCGCCGGAATTGAAACCTGGATATATTCCCGGATTTCCTTAAACCTAATTGTAAACTCAACCAAACAAAAAAGGCTTCAATAAATTACCTACCGCGAAAATCTAACATGTTTTGAGCGTTTGGCTCAGACTGGGGTTCTTTTTGCAGCACTTAATATTTCGGTGCGATGCACCTTTGCGATCAGATTGATAAAATCTTCCTATCAATATCCTGGTGCGCTGCACCTGCATGATGGCCAATTCGTGAGAAAATTAAAGCGGCATTGCAAATGCCGCTCAGCGTGAGGGTTGGCGGACTGCTCAGCCTGGGGTTCTTTTTGCAGCCCTTAATATTTCGGTGCGCTGCACCTTTGCGATCAGATTGATGAAATGTTCCTATCAATATCGCGGTGCGCTGCACCTGCAAAGATGGCCAATTTGTGGGAAAATTTGAAGCGGCATTACAAATGCCGCTTAGCGTTAGGGTTGGCGGACTGCATAGCCTGGGTTCGTTAAGCAGCAATTGATATTTCGGTGCGCTGCACCTTTGCGATCAGATTGATGAAATATTCCTATCAATATCCCGGTGCGCTGCACCTGCATGATGGCCAATTCGTGAGAAAATTAAAGCGGCATTGCAAATGCGGCTCAGCGTGAGGGTTGGCGGACTGCTCAGCCTGGGGTTCTTTTAGCAGCCCTTAATATTTCGGTGCGCTGCACCTTTGCGATCAAATTGATGAAATGTTCCTATCAATATCCCGGTGCGCTGCACCTTAAAAAATGGCCATAACATGTGCAGATTAAAGCTGCTGTCTCAAATGTTTTTAAAACGCAGAGAACACAAAGAAACACGCAAAGGACCGCAAAGACAACATGTTGAAATATATATCTTTGCGGTTCTCTGCGATACACCTCTGCGTTGCTCTGCGGTTAAATATTTCTTTTTGTGAGAGCCTCACAGCATTGTAAAAGCATTAGATTTCGATTAAGATCAATTTTGGTCCGGGTACTTTTTTAAAACCTTCATCTGCGGTAAGCAAAGGTAAATCCAGATACAGGGCCGTTGCTGCAATAATGGCATCTGGTAGCTTTAAGGAAAATTTTTGCATGAGTTGTTTTGTCGAATTTTTGATTTGCAGATTTATTTCTGCAATAAAACAACTTTCCAATAAAGAGTTGATTTCGCTCACTTCGTCATCGCTAAGACCCTTTTTCCCAAATAGCTCCAACTCAGTAATCACCGATATCCAAACCTGCTTTCCATCTTAAAAATCGGCGACTTCTGTATTGCCATCAAGCAAATAAATGAGTGGATTTGTATCGGATAAAATGCTAATCCCACTCATCTCTCAGTCGTTTTTGATAAGTAAGCGCATCTTCATGCCATTTTACTTTTCCTAAATGTAGTTTTGCATTGAACTTTTTGACTGGCTTAATTTTCAGCAATGCCTCATCAAGTCGTTTCTTTTCGATGCCTTTTTTAATCGCGAAAACCATAATTTTAAGATTTGATTGACAAAGGTAATTTTTTGCAGTGATTTGAAATAGTTTTTGTTCGATGAAAAAACAGTAACCGAATTTGAATCATTTTGCAACATTGGTTGGTGAATGGAATTGGAAGAACGCTTTCAGCGTTTTCAACCGTTGAAAGGCTGCTTTTGAAGATTGACTGACAGTGGTGGTGGGCATTGGCAATTCTTCCCAAACAAAAATAACTATCCAGATACAACAAGCCCGGCAGCGTTTAAAACACTGCCGGGGCTATGAGGAAGAACATAAACCGCATGTCCGGGTTTTAGTTCGTTTGTTTCGATTTCTGCCACTTTTTGGCGCCATACGCTGCGCCAGGCATGGTGAGGCTTTGCAATCCTTCTCCGATGAGCG
>CAJATL010000044.1 GCA_903944895.1 uncultured Bacteroidota bacterium | reverse complement strand
TCCAATCCAGCAAGGCGATTACGTCGGGGCTTTCTTTGTTGGCGACAATGGCGAATTGGTTTGTGGAGGTGCCGGATATTGGAAGGCGGATTCGACCATTATTTTTGCAATAACCGGCGACGATCCTCAGACAACACATAAAGAGGGTTTTTCTTATGGTGCAGTCATCAATTACAGGTTATTCTCATTTACCACCATGAAGGATTACACAGTAACTACAATTAGTTTTGACACAAGTCCGGGGTCTGGTTTTATTTCAGGTGTTAAATGGTATCCTTTAGCGCTTTCGTCGGCAACAAATGTCAAGGCAAATGTTACTTTTGATGCATACGCTAAGGCTGATCAAAACCCAATTTGTACCGGAGAAAGTTCACAACTTAATGCAGTTGTCTTTATTGGTCCGGGTGAACCATACACCTATAACTGGACATCAAATCCTTCGGGCTTTACTTCATCGCTTAAAAACCCGGTTGTTAGCCCGGGTATTACCACCCAATACTTACTTACAACGCACAGCGGAACGCTTACCTCGGAACATAGTGTAACAGTATTGGTTAATGTTAACCCCACTGTTAACGCAGGGATCGATGGAACCTTATGTGCCAACGGGACATGGCAACTTTCAGGCCAGGCATCCAATTATGATAGTGTTTTGTGGAGTACTGATGGCGATGGTACTTTTAATGATCCTACAATTTTAAATCCAGTGTATGTGTTTGGATTAAATGATAAGCAAGGCACCTCGGTAACGCTGTCGGTTTCAGCATTACCTCTGGAAGGCTGCATCACTTCTGCATCTGATGAAATAGTTCTGACCATTTTACCTCTACCGGATGTAGATTTAGGTCCTGACGCTTTAATCTGTGTAAGTTCAGCGATTCCGTTAAATCCAATCGCTCATAATTATTCTACAGTTACCTGGGTAACAAGTGGTGATGGTACTTTTAGCAATGTTAATATTATCAATCCATTATATACTCCTGGCTCGGGTGATAACAACTCCGCAACGGTAAATCTTACCTGTAGTATCAGCGCTGCATCACCTTGCATCGCAACCGTGATGGATGAGATAAAATATGATTTTGTTCAAGCACCAACAGCAAATGGCCCAGGCAGCCGCACCATTTGCGAAACCAGCAATACTGCTGTGATCAACGGATCAGCTACAAATTATGGCTCCATTCTCTGGACTACTGCAGGTGATGGAACTTTTCTTAATCCAGCGGTGTTAGCAGTAACTTACTGTCCGGGACCCAATGATAAACAAAACGGACTTGCTGTTGTTTCTCTGAATGCCTTTCCAAATACTCCCTGTACTCTTCCTGCCACAAAACAAATTAATGTTATCATTAAGAAACTCCCGGTTGTTACAATTAATTCTACTAATAAAGTCTGTCAGGGTTTTCCTTTGCAGCTGAATGCAAGTGGGAGTAATTATTTTGGAATTGCATGGTCAACACTAGGTAATGGATTTTTTAACAGTACCACTATTTTAAATCCTGTTTATACTCCCGGAACCATCGATATTGCAGCAGGAAATTTTAAGGTGGTACTCAAAGGCATAGCCTCAATGCCGTGCAGTTTACCTGATTACGATACACTTCAGGTAACAATCGTTAACAACCCATCAGTTCAGATTAATACAACTTCCAATCAGCTTCTTTGCACAACCGAACCACTGAGTTTAAGTGCAACTGCAAATGATTATAATAATTTGCTGTGGACAACTTCAGGGGATGGAAGTTTTGCGTATGTTGATTCTCTCAATCCTGTTTATTGGCCAGGCCTGGATACAGATATTTTGGGAAACCCTGTTACTTTGACTTTAACAGCATATGCTGTACAAAATTGCGGGCCAAATGTAACCGATCAAATCCTGGTATCGTTTCTTGAAGGTCCAAGTTCGAATGCTGGACAGGATGCCACGATCTGTTCATCTTCGACCTACCAGTTATCAGGTGCAGCAACATACACAGGCTCTATACTTTGGACTTCTTCCGGGGATGGATCCTTCGACGATCCTGCTATCCTGAATCCTGTTTATTCGACAGGAACTGCCGATGATTCCTCCGATTCGGTTGTATTAACCCTGACGGCTGCAAATGTCACACCATGTACTATTTCAAAATCAGACATGATGGTCCTGACAATTTCCGGACATCCGATAGCAAATGCTGGAATTGACGACACCGTTGCCATGGGATCTGGTTATCACCTGGTAAATGCTTCCGCTCAGAATGCAACATCATTTTTATGGAGTACCCTGGGTGATGGAACCTTCAACAATCCCAATATTTGTAATCCAATTTACACACCCGGAGTTAATGATACTACCAACGCTTTGGTGTCGCTCATTTTTACTGCTGACAACGAGTATTGTGATTTTTCGAGTGATACAATTATTTTAACCGTTGAAGATCAATCTGCTTTTCCTACATCCTATGCTGGAGCTGATACAACAATCTGTTTTGGAAATACCTATTTGTTATTTGATGCGCTGGCAACCCAATTTAGTTCATTAATATGGTCAACTGCTGGTGATGGCACATTTAGCAATCCCAATTTGTTACATCCGATCTACGCGCCTGGAGCCAACGATTTATTAAATGGCGTTGTTAATCTTTGCCTAAAGGCTTTTCCTAATACAGGCATCACCTCTGTTGCCAAAGATTCGGTTGAGCTTGTTATTCAAAAAACACCAACTGCAAATGCAGGAAACGATGCTACCACCTGTCAGGGAAGCCCACATACTTTGGCCGGAACAGCCGCAAACCACGCAAGTGTTTCATGGACAACCTCCGGAAACGGAACTTTCAGTTCGACAACAGCATTAAACCCGGTTTACACGCCTGGCACCGCAGATATTACCTCCGTAACTTTAACTTTGACCGCTTCGGCAATTTCGCCTTGTACGGTTTCAACTTCTGATTCCAAAATTCTTACTATTCAAAAAACACCAACTGCAAATGCAGGAAACGATGCTACCACCTGTCAGGGAAGCCCACACACAATAACCGGAGCAACTGCCGCAAACCAGATAAGCGTTTTATGGACAACGTCAGGAAACGGAACATTTAGTTCGATAAGCTCACTAAATCCGGTTTATACTCCAGGTACTACCGATTTCACAGCGGGAACTGTGACTTTAACTTTAACAGCTTTAGCAACATCACCTTGTACAGTTTCAGTAACGGATCCTAAAATTCTTTCCATCCAAAAAACGCCAACTGCAAATGCAGGAACTGATGCAACAGTTTGCCAGGGAGGCACACATACTTTGGCCGGAACCGCTACAAATCAGGCAAGTGTTTTATGGACAACTTCAGGAAACGGAACCTTTAGTTCGACAAGCTCGCTAAATCCGGTTTATACTCCGGGTACCAGCGATTTCACCGCGGGAAGTGTGACTTTAACTTTAGCGGCTTTAGCAACATCACCTTGTACGGTTTCTGCTACTGATGCTAAAATTCTTACCATCCAAAAAACGCCAACGGCAAATGCTGGAACAGATAATACAACCTGTCAGGGAATTCCCCAAACCTTAAATGGAGCAACTGCCACTAATTATTCAAGTGTTTTATGGACATCTTCCGGAAACGGAACCTTTAGTTCGACAAGCTCACTAACCCCGGTTTATACGCCAGGCGCAGCAGATATTACCTTCGTAACTTTAACATTGACAGCTTCAGCAATTTCTCCTTGCACGGTTTCTGCTACGGATACTAAAATACTTACCATCCAAAAAACGCCAACCCCAAATGCAGGAAACGATGCAACTGTTTGCCAGGGAAGCGCACATACTTTGGCCGGAACTGCCACAAACCAGACAAGTGTTTTATGGACAACTTCAGGAAACGGAACTTTTAGTTCGACAAGCTCACTAACCCCGGTTTACACGCCAGGAACAAATGATATCACTGCCGGTACTGTTACTTTAACTTTGACAGCAACAGCAATATTACCTTGCACAGCATCTGTTGCGGATAGTAAAATTCTGACTATCCAAAAAACGGCAACTGCAAATGCTGGAACTGATGCAACAGTTTGCCAGGGAAGCACCCATACTTTAGCCGGAACTGCCACAAACCACTTAAGTGTTTTGTGGACAACTTCAGGAAACGGGACTTTTAGTCCGACAAACTCACTAACCCCCGTTTACACTCCGGGAACAAATGACGTTACCGCTGGAACTGTAACTTTAACCTTGACAGCTTTGGCAACCTCACCTTGTACGGTTTCTGCTACTGATACTAAAATTCTTACCATCCAAAAAAGTCCAACTGCAAATGCAGGAAACGATGCTACCATTTGCCAGGGAAGCACGCATACTTTGGCAGGAGCAGCTACAAACCATGCAAGTGTTTTATGGACAAAATCAGGAACAGGAACCTTTAGTAATGCAGCAATCTTAAACCCGGTTTATACTCCAGGTGCCGCTGATATTACTAACGGAACAGTCACCTTAACCTTGACTGCTTTGGCAACCTCACCTTGTACGGTTTCTGCTACTGATACTAAAATTCTTACCATCCAAAAAACACCGACTGCAAATGCAGGAAATGATGCAACAGTTTGCCAGGGAAGCACGCATACTTTATCCGGAGCAGCCACAAACCAGGCAAGTGTTTCGTGGACAACTTCCGGAAACGGAACTTTTAGTTCGACAACCGCTCTTAACCCAACTTACACACCGGGAACAAATGACGTTACCGCTGGAACTGTAACTTTAACCTTGACAGCTTTGGCAACCTCACCTTGTACGGTTTCTGCTACGGATGCTAAAATTCTTACCATCCAAAAAACTCCAACAGCGAATGCAGGTGTTGATGCAACAGTTTGCCAGGGAAGTACACATACTTTATCCGGAGCAGCCACAAACCAGGTAAGTGTTTCGTGGACAACTTCCGAAAACGGAACTTTTAGTTCGACAACCGCTCTTAACCCAACCTACACGCCTGGTACATCAGATATTTCAATCGGGACAGTAACTTTAACCTTGACAGCTTTGGCAACCTCACCTTGTACGGTTTCTGCTACGGATGCTAAAATTCTTACCATCCAAAAAACTCCAACAGCGAATGC
>CAJATL010000043.1 GCA_903944895.1 uncultured Bacteroidota bacterium | reverse complement strand
TCCAATCCAGCAAGGCGATTACGTCGGGGCTTTCTTTGTTGGCGACAATGGCGAATTGGTTTGTGGAGGTGCCGGATATTGGAAGGCGGATTCGACCATTATTTTTGCAATAACCGGCGACGATCCTCAGACAACACATAAGGAGGGTTTTTCTTATGGTGCAGTCATAAATTACAAGTTATTCTCATTTACCACCATGAAGGATTACACGGTAACTACAATTAGTTTTGATACAAGTCCGGGGTCTGGTTTTATTTCAGGCGTTAAATGGTATCCTTTAGCGCTTTCGTCGGCAACAAATGTCAAGGCAAATGTTACTTTTGATGCTTATGCCACATCCACGCCTAACCCCATTTGCATTGGAGAAAGTTCACAACTTAATGCAAATATTTATATTGGACCAGGCGAGCCTTACACCTATAACTGGACATCAAATCCTGCGGGGTTTACCTCAACGCTTAAAACCCCGGTTGTTTCCCCGGGAAGTACCACCCAATATTTTCTCACTGCACATAGCGGAACACTTGTTTCGGAGCATAATGTAACATTGATTGTAAATCAATATCCTGTTGCAAATACCGGATCCGATGGAACGGTATGTGGTAATCAATCCTATCAGCTAACAGGCACAGCACAAAATTATCTGGCAGTACAATGGGCAACTTCCGGAAGTGGCACTTTCGATGATACAACTTCCTTAAATCCTGTTTATACTCCCGGATCACAGGATGTTTCAGCCGGGCTTATTACACTGAGTCTCGAAGCTCAACCACTTTCACCTTGTAATATTTCAGATACGGATTTGCTTTCTCTTACAGTATTGCCAATACCAACCATTGCTGCCGGCAACGATAAACAGGCTTGTGGTAATGATCAGGTCTTATTAAATGCAGCAGGACAAAATTATAGCGCTATTCAATGGACAACATCAGGAACTGGCTCCTTTACCCAGCCAACTTCATTACAAACCCAATATCTGCCCAGTACCGCTGATATTTCGAATGGCGCAGTTACTTTAACAGTTTGTGCCTCTTCAGTGCAGCCCTGCGCAGCAAATATTTGTGATGCATTAATAGTCTCTTTTTTACCTGGCCCAACCGCATCAGCACCCGCCACAAAGGTTATCTGTGAAAATCTGACAGCAAATTTAACCGGATCTGCTACAAATTATAGTTCAACATTATGGACGACAGCAGGCGACGGAACATTTAATAATCCAAATGCGCTGGCAATTTCTTATACTCCAGGTCCAAATGACAAAGTAAATGGTGTTGTTACGCTTACATTTAATGTATTCCCTTTGCAGCCGTGCACAACAACAGCAACAAAACAAACAGTAGTTTCTATAAAGAAACTTCCGGTTGTAAATGCAGGAACAACTAATTTTGTTTGTAAAAACACCAGTTTGCAATTGAATGGAACTGCCACAGGTTATAACGGATTGATATGGAGTTCTCTTGGTGATGGTTCTTTTAGCAATCCAAATATATTAAACCCGCTCTATTTTCCGGGAACAAATGACAATGCTGCCGGTACTTTTAAACTGGTACTCAAAGGTACCGCCTCATTACCGTGTAGTTTGCCTGATTATGATACGCTTCAGGTAACCATCGTTAACAATGCGTCAGTTCAGATTAATACACAGAATAATCTGGAAGTTTGCCAGACACCAGCATTTCAACTTGTTGCCCAGGCAAACTCATATAATCAGTTGCAATGGACAACCAGTGGTGACGGGACTTTTAGTAATGTTTCAATACTAAATCCTTTGTACACTGCAGGACCTGTTGATGTAGCCAGCGGTTTACCGGTAAATTTTACACTCACTGCTTTTGCTATTTCGCCATGTTTGGTTAATGCTCAATCCAGCATTTCTGCAACATTTATAAAGTTACCGGATGTAAATGCAGGAAGTAATGCTTCTATCTGTGAAGGCAGCACGCATCAACTTTCAGGAACTGCGAATAATTATGCAAGTCTTTCATGGTCAACTTCAGGAACTGGAACTTTTAGTTCGGCAACAACATTAAATCCAATATATACGCCAGGTGCTTCAGATATTACAACCGGGACGGTAACTTTAACTTTAACAGCCTTGCCCAATTCGCCTTGTGAAACTTCAGCTACGGATTCTAAAATTCTTATCATTCAAAAAAATCCGGTTGCCAATGCAGGAACTGATGCTACAATTTGTCAGACCAGTACACATCAATTAGCGGGCTCAGCTCAATACCAAAACAGTGTTTTGTGGGTAACTTCAGGAACGGGGACTTTTAGTTCGACAAGCTCACTAACCCCGGTTTATACACCAGGTGCTGCTGATATTACAGCAGGAACGGTAACTTTAACGCTGACCGCATCGGCAAAGTCGCCTTGTACCGTTGCAAATTCTGATACAAAAATTCTGACGATACAAAAATCGCCGACGGCAAATGCGGGAAGTGATGCAACGATATGCCAGACTGAAACTCATCCATTATCTGGGACAGCACAAAATCAAAGCAGTGTTTTATGGACAACTTCCGGAACAGGTACTTTTAGTTCGACAAACTCACTAACCCCGGTTTATACACCCGGCGTTGCGGATATTACAGCAGGAACGGTTACTTTAACACTCACTTCATCGGCCACATCACCATGTATTGTTGCAGCTTCCGACACCAAGATTCTTACCATTCAAAAAACTCCAACAGCAAATGCCGGAACTGATGCAACAATTTGTCAGACAAGCACACATCAATTATCCGCGACTGCGCAAAATCAAAGCAGCGTTTTATGGACAACTTCAGGAACGGGAACTTTTAGTTCGACAAGCTCACTAACCCCGGTTTATTCGCCCAGTGCTGCCGATATTACGGCGGGTTTGGTAACGCTAACCCTTACCGCATCGGCTACTTTGCCTTGTGCAGTTTCAGTTTCTGATAGCAAAACGATTAGCATTCAAAAATCACCTATCGCAAATGCCGGAACTGATGCTGCGATTTGCCAGGGAAGCACACACACTTTGGCCGGAACAGCACTAAATCAAAGCAGCGTTTTATGGACAACTTCCGGAACCGGTACTTTTAGTTCGACAAGCTTACTAACCCCAACTTACACACCTGGCGCTAATGATATTACCGCAGGAACAGTAACATTAACATTGACTGCTTCCGCCACCTCACCATGTACGTTATCTTCATCGGATAATAAAATTTTAAATATTCAAAAAACTCCTGTTGCCGATGCCGGAATTGATGCCACCATCATTCAGGGTTATACGCATGAGCTTTTGGGAACTGCCGGAAATTACCAGACGATATTGTGGACAACCTCAGGAACCGGAACTTTTAGTTCGGCAAGCTCACTAACCCCGGTTTATACGCCTGGTGCTTCTGACATTGAAGCCGGAATGGTTTCGCTGACCTTAACAGCATCGGCTATTTCGCCATGCACAATTGCTGTGTCAGATAGCAAAACGCTGACCATCCAAAAGTTTGAAGTTGATGCAGTGGTAACACCAAACCCAATTTGTACCGGAAGCAGTGCCCAGCTTTCGGCAGTTGTACTTGTTGGTTCAGGCGGCCCTTATATTTATAGCTGGACATCAAATCCGGCAGGTTTTACATCGCCATTGCAAACAATTAATGTCAGCCCGACTCAAACAACCAAATATTATCTCACAGGTTATGATGGGCTGCTTACTTCGGTGGATAGTGTGACACTTGAAGTTTATCAGCAAGCTACTGCAAACGCGGGAACCGATGCCACCATTTGTCAGACCGACAATCATCAGCTTAATGGTGCAGCTCAGAACAACACTTCAGTTTTATGGACTACTTCCGGAACCGGAACTTTTAGTTCGGCAAGCTCACTCACCCCGGTTTATACTCCCGGAGCTGCCGATATTACCGCCGGAACCTTAACTTTAACATTAACTGCTTCAGCGGTTTCACCTTGTACACTTGCTGCAACAGACAACAAAATACTCATTATCCGGAAAACACCGGTTGCAAATGCAGGTGCAGATGCAACAATTTGCCAGACCGGCACACATTTACTTTCAGGGTCAGCGCAAAATCAAAGCAGTATTTTATGGACAACTTCCGGAAACGGAACTTTTAGTTCGACAACTATTTTAAACCCGGTTTACACACCTGGCATCAATGATATTTCTTTAGGAACGGTTACTTTAACCTTGACTGCAGCAGCGATTTCGCCATGCACAGTTGCGGCAACGGATAACAAAATCCTGGTAATCCGGAAATCACCAATAGCAAATGCCGGAACTGATGCAACGATTTGCCAGACAGAAACCCATCAATTATCGGGAAGCGCTCAGAATAACAGCACTGTTTTATGGGCAACTTCCGGAAACGGAACTTTTAGTTCGACAAGCTCACTAACCCCGGTTTATTCGCCTGGCACAAATGATATTTCTTTAGGAACGGTCACTTTAACCATGACTGCATCGGCTGTTTCGCCATGCACGGTTTCAGCTTCAGATAGCAAAATCCTGGTCATCCAAAAATCGCCCACTGCTAATGCAGGCAACGATGCAACAATCTGTGAGGGAAGTACCCACACCTTGGCCGGCGTTGCCCAAAACCAGAGCAGCGTTTTATGGACAACCTCCGGAACCGGAACTTTTAATTCGACAAACTCACTAACCCCGATTTATACACCGGGTGCGTCGGATATTACAGCAGGAACACTCACTTTAACGATGACTTCATCGGCAGTTTCGCCTTGTACGGTTTCAGTTTCAGATAATAAAATCCTGATCATCCAAAAATCACCTATTGCCAATGCCGGAGCTGATGCAACGATTTGTCAGACCGGGACACATCTGTTATCAGGATCAGCACAAAATCAAAGCAGTGTTTTATGGTCAACTTCCGGAAATGGAACTTTTAGTTCGGCAAGCTCATTAACCCCGGTTTATACGCCTGGCACCACTGATATTTCTTTAGGAACGGTCACTTTAACCATGACCGCATCGGCTGTTTCGCCATGTACAGTTTCAGCTTCTGATAACAAAGTTTTGGTTATCCAGAAATCACCAACCGCAAATGCCGGTAGCGATGCAACGATTTGCCAGGGAACCACACACACTTTGGCCGGAACAGCGCAAAACCAGAGCAGCGTTTTATGGACTACTTCAGGAACCGGAACTTTTAGTGCGGCAAATTCACTATCCCCGGTTTACACGCCAGGTGCAGCGGATATTACAGCAGGAACGGTCACTTTAACGATGACTTCTTCGGCTGTTTCGCCTTGTACAGTTTCGATTTCAGATAATAAAATCCTGGTAATCCAAAAATTGCCAACAGCAAATGCAGGGACTGATGCAACAATTTGTCAGGGAAGCACGCACACCCTGAATGGAACAGCACAAAATCAGAGCAGCGTTTTATGGACAACTTCAGGAACTGGAACTTTTAGTTCGACAAGCTCACTAACCCCGGTTTACACACCAGGTGCAGCGGATATTTCTGCAGGTACAGTAACTTTAACGATGACTTCTTCGGCTGTTTCGCCTTGTACAGTTTCTGCTTCAGATAACAAAATCCTGGTTATCCAAAAATTACCAATAACAAACGCTGGTATAGATGCAACGATTTGCCAGACAGCCACACACACTTTAACTGGAACAGCACAAAATCAAAGCAGTATTTTATGGACAACTTCCGGAAACGGAACCTTTAGTTCGACAAGCTCACTAAATTCGGTTTACACCCCAGGAACAACAGACGTTACAAACGGAACAGTAACCTTAACCATTACCGCTTCGGCTATTTCACCATGTCTGGTTTCTGCTTCAGACAGCAAAATCCTGGTAATTCAGAAATCACCGCTTGCCAATGCAGGAGCCGATGCAACAATTTGCCAGACTGAGACACATCAGTTATCAGGATCAGCACAAAATCAAACAACGGTTTTATGGGCAACTTCCGGAAACGGAACTTTTAGTTCGACAAGCTCACTAACTCCAATTTACACGCCGGGTGCATCAGATATTTTGACTGGTAGCGTCACCTTAACTTTCACTGCAACGGCTATTTCGCCCTGCACAGTTTCCTCATCCGACAGCAAAATCCTGATTATCCAAAAATCACCATCAGCAAATGCCGGCAGCGATGCAACCATCTGCCAGACAGATACACATCAGTTAGCTGGCTCAGCGCAACAAAATGCAGGTATTATCTGGACAACAGCAGGTGACGGGACATTTAGTTCGGCAAGCTCACCAAACCCTGTTTATACGGCAGGTACAGCAGACATTGCAGCAGGTTCGGTAATCTTAACCATGACTGCAACAGCAATTTCACCTTGCACGGTTTCTTCATCGGATAATCTGACTTTAGCCATCCAAAAATCACCGGTTGCTGATGCAGGTTCTGATGCAACCATCAGCGAAGGCACAGCACATCAACTTGCGGGAAATGCTCAGAATCATGGTACAGTTTTATGGACAACCAATGGTGACGGAACTTTTAGTTCGACAAGCTCATTAACCCCGGTTTATACACCCGGAGTTAATGATAATGCTCTCGGATCAGTGACACTGACCCTGACAGTTGCAGCAATCTCCCCTTGCGCGGTTTCAGCAACGGATAGTAAAATCCTGTACATTCAGAATTTTGCTGTTGATGCTAACGCTAACCCAAATCCAATTTGTATTGGCGGAAGTGCTCAACTATCTGCAAACGTACTTATTGGTTCCGGCGGACCATACACTTTTACATGGACATCAATACCAGCAGGATTTTCTTCTTCAGCGCAAAATCCAGTTGTAAATCCGACTCAGACTACTCAATATTTTCTTACCTCACAGGATGGCATGTTTACATCCTTCGACAACATTACTTTAACTGTAAATAATTTGCCAACCACAAATGCAGGAAATGATGCTACGATCTGTGCTACCGAAACACATCAGTTGTCAGGATCGGCACAAAATAACTCCGGCTATGTCTGGACGACATCCGGGAACGGAACTTTCAGCAATGCAACCATTTTAAACCCTGTTTACATCCCGGGTACCGGAGATATTTCTTCAGGATCGGTAACATTAACTTTAACTGCCAATCCGATTTCGCCTTGTACGTTTGTTGCTTCAGATTCAAAAGTGCTGACCATTCGTAAAACACCTGTTGCCAATGCCGGAACTGATGCTACGATTTGCCAGGGCAGCGCACATACTTTATCCGGGTCAGCTCAAAATCAAAGTAGTGTTCTTTGGACAACATCGGGAAACGGATCCTTTAGTTCGGCAAGCTCACTAAGCCCGGTTTATACTCCTGGCGCCTCTGATATTTCGACAGGAACAGTAACTTTAACTTTGACGGCTTCAGCAATTTCTCCCTGCACCATTGCAGCTGTTGACAGCAAAGTTATTGTCATTCAAAAAACACCAACAGCCAATGCCGGAACTGATGCTTCCATTTGTCAGGGAAACATTCATCAACTTTCAGGAACAGCTCAGAATAATGCAACTGTTGCCTGGACAACATCCGGAAACGGAATATTCAGTTCGACAACTGCATTAAGCCCGGTTTACACACCAGGGACAACTGATGTTACCAACGGTACTGTTACTTTAACTTTGACAGCATCGGCAATTTCGCCCTGTGCCATTTCGGCTGTTGATACCAAAATTTTAATCATCCAAAAAACACCCACAGCCAATGCTGGCATCGATGCTTCCATCTGTCAGGGCGGCACACTTCAGCTTGCAGCAACCTCACAAAACAGTGCAACGCTGGCATGGACAACTTCAGGAACCGGAACATTTAGTTCGACAAGCTCACTAACCGCGGTTTACACTCCTGGTACGGCTGATATTGAGGCCGGAAATGTAACGTTAACTTTGACTGCCACGGCCATTTCACCTTGTGAAAGTTCTGCATCAGATAACATGCAACTTAGCATACAAAAAACACCTTCTGCCAATGCCGGCACCGATGCTACCATTTGTCAGACAGTTACTCATCAGCTATCTGGTGCAACTCAGAATAGCTCTTCTGTTTTATGGACGACTTCCGGAAACGGAACATTTAGTTCGGCAAGCTCTTTAACCCCGGTTTATACTCCAGGTACAGCAGATATTACCGCCGGTACCGTAACTTTGACTTTGACCGCATCGGCAATTTCGCCTTGTTCTGTTTCGGCCTTTGACACAAAGATTCTTGTCATCCAAAAAGCTCCAGTTGTTAATGCGGGAACCGACGCCACAATCAGCGACGGAACTACCCATCAGTTGTCGGGAATTGTTGAGAATAGCGGTTCGTTTGCATGGTCAACTTCAGGTGATGGCAACTTTAGCTCGACTACCATTTTAAATCCGGTTTACACGCCTGGATTTGGTGATACCGAATCGGGAAATGTTACACTCACTTTGTCAGCTTCTGCAACTTCGCCATGCACAGTTTCGGTTTCTGATAGTAAAATACTTACCATTCAGAAGTTTTTGGTAGATGCGTCAGTTGCTCCGGGTGAAATTTGCTTTGGTGGAACCGCCCAGCTTTTTGCGAACGTCGTTGTTGGTTCAGGCGGACCCTACACTTTTAACTGGGTCACAATCCCGGCAGGTTTTGCCTCAACAGAGCAAAACCCGGTTGTTAATCCATTCCAGACTACCGAATATTTTCTAACAGCTTATGATGGTTCGGTTGTTTCGAGAGACAGTGTGACCCTGGTTGTAACAAATCTGCCTGTATCTAATGCAGGTGCAGATGCTTTGATCTGCGAAGGCAGCACGCATCAGCTTTCAGGAACTGCTCAGAATTATGCAGGCCTTTTATGGTCAACTTCCGGAAACGGAACTTTTAGTTCGACGAACTCACTAAACCCGATTTATACTCCGGGCACTGTGGATATTTTGGCTGGAACAGTTACTTTAACTTTGAAGGCTGTGGCAATTTCGCCTTGTACCATAGCTGCCGAAGATCATAAAATTATAACGATACAAAACAAGCCGGTCGCAAATGCCGGAACCGATGCTACTATTTGCCAGGGAAGTATACACCATCTTACGGGAACTGCAGACCATTATCAATCAGTTATCTGGTCAACTTCAGGAAGTGGTTCTTTTAGTTCGACAAGCTCACTAACCCCGATTTACACACCTGGAACAACGGACATTACAACAGGTACGGTAACTTTAACTTTGACTTCTTTGGCAGTTTCCCCCTGTTCAATTTCAGCGACCGACACAAAAGTTCTTCAAATTCAAAAGCTTCCGACTGCTAATGCTGGTAATGATGCTACGATCTGCCAGACCGGAACACATCAACTTTCAGGAATAGCACAATATCAAAGCAGCGTTTTATGGGCAACTTCCGGAAACGGAACTTTTGGTTCGGCAAGTTCACTAATCACGGTTTATACACCGGGAACTTCAGATATTTCATTGGGAGCAGTCACTTTAACATTGACGGCCTCAGCGATTTCGCCTTGTCAGATATCTTCATCTGACACCAAGATTCTTACAATAAGAAAATCACCGGTTGCCAATGCCGGATTGGATGCAACCATCAGCCAGGGTAATACGCATCAGCTTTCGGCAACAGCACTGAATTCCAGCGCTGTTTCCTGGATAACTTCAGGTACCGGAAGTTTCAACAATGCAAACATCTTAAACCCGGTTTATGCACCCAGCGCAGCCGACATCGCGGCCGGAATGGTGTCGCTGACCTTAACAGCCTCTGCAATTTCGCCTTGTACTGTTTCGGCTTCGGATAGTAAAAATCTTACCATTTTAAAATTTGTTGTCGATGCAACTGCCAACCCAAATCCAATTTGTATTGGTGGATCGGCTCAGTTAGCAGCAATTGTTGTTGTAGGAAATGGTCCTTTTACCTATACTTGGACATCTAATCCATCCGGATTTTCCTCAAATATTGAGAATCCGGTTGCAAATCCGGTTGTTACAACCAAATATTATGTTTCGGTTTCTAACGGAATTTCCACGGCCCAGGATAGTGTAACCTTGGTTGTAAATGCGCTAGCTGTTGCAAATGCAGGAAGTGATGCTTCGGTGTGTGTAGGCCAGAATTACAACTTGAATGGTTCGGCGCAAAATTATGCATCGGTAAGCTGGGCAACTTCAGGAAACGGAACGTTTAGTTCGACAAGCTCACTAACCCCGGTTTATACTCCCGGAACTCAGGATAAAACCACTGGGCAGGTTGTACTAAGCTTAACGGTATCTCCTTTAGCTCCTTGCGTAATGGCTTCTACCGACAATATGATTTTGTTTATTGTGCCCGACCCAACTGTAAATGCCGGCATTGATCAAACGGTTTGCAGTAACGATCCGATTATCTTAAATGCCCAGGCAACTAATTTCGCCACCATTCAGTGGGCAGCTTCGATAGGATCAGGAACTTTTTCAAATCCAACTTCAGTAACAACGCAGTATACGCCAAGCACCAACGATATTTCGAGAGGTTATGTAAATTTAACGGTTACTGTAAATTCAGGCCAACCCTGCGCTAAAACTGCCAGTGATCTGATAAAAGTTAATGTGTTACCCGGACCAACAGCTGGTGCTCCTGCAACCAAGCTAATATGCGAAAACCAAACTGTATCATTAAACGGAACAGCACTAAGATATAGTTCCACTTTATGGACAACCGCAGGGGACGGAACTTTTAATAACCCCACCGCACTTATAGCAATTTACACTCCCGGGCCAAATGACCGGCAAAACGGGACTGTGACAACAACTTTTAGTGCTTTCCCTTTAGCGCCTTGTGCTACTCCCGCAGTAAAAAATACTGTTATTACGATTCGAAAACTCCCTGATGTTGAAGCCGGAACTACAGATTTAGTTTGTAAGAATAATGATTTACAATTGGCCGGGACTGCAAGTAATTATTTGGGCCTTTTCTGGAGTACCCTGGGTGATGGGTTCTTTAGTAATCCAAATATTTTAAATCCTGTTTATTCCCCCGGAACAAATGATAAAACTGTGGGCAGTTTCAAATTGGTGCTAAAAGGTACAGCTTCCTTGCCTTGTTCGTCTGCATTGTTCGAAACAGACACACTTCAGGTAACAATTATTGACAATCCTACCGTTCAGATCAACACACCAAACAATCAGGTGGTTTGTCAGGATCAGGCGTTCCAGCTTGCTGGTCAGGCAACTTCATTTAGTCTGGCAAACTGGACAACAACCGGTGATGGGACATTTAGTTCGACAAGCTCACTAACCCCGTTTTACACACCAGGAACTAATGATGTCGCCAATGGAACCGCTGTAAAACTTACATTAACGGTGTCTGCTATTTCTCCCTGTTTGACTGGTACACACGCCGATTTGTTTGTTACCTTCACTCCGCTGCCTTATGTAAATGCAGGAGTTGATGCAACAGTTTGTGAAACCGTTCCCAACCATTATTTGGCTGCATCAGTCCACAACGGTTCAAACGTAATCTGGTCAACTTCGGGTGATGGTACTTTCAGTAATCTCACTGTATTAAATCCTGAATACACAGCCGGCGCAAACGACATTATCGCAGGAAATGTAACATTAACAATTACAACCAATGCGCTTTCGCCTTGCACGGGTTCAGTTTCTGATTCAAAAATTCTTGTTATTCAGAAATTACCTGTTATAAATGCCGGAAGCGATATTGCAGCTTGCGGTCCGACAATGCTTAATGGTTTTGGATCGGATTATGATAACCTGCTTTGGGCTACTTCCGGCGATGGAACCTTTGACAATCTCAACATTCTTACACCGGTTTATACACCTGGAACCAATGATATTCTCGCCGGGAATGTAGAACTTTCGCTTACAGCATTGGCACTTTCACCTTGTGCGGTAAGTTCAACGGATGTTATGATTTTATCATTTGATTATCCAGTTATTATCAGCGATTTGGTAACCGACCAGGATTTGAATGCAGGCGATGAGTTGCAGCTAACCTTTTTGGCACAAAGTCAAACTGTGGGTGTTTACGCCTGGTATCATAACAATGTTTTAATTATCGGTGAAAATGCTTCAGTTTTATCCATCCAAAATATTACCCTATCAGATGCTGGCTATTATTATAGTGTTTATTCGACTGATTGTGGTGAAGTAACCAGTGGTACCGCGCTCATCAGCATATTCGAGGCAGCCAGTATGCAACTGTCATTAGACAGCGGCTGGGCCGGGATTTCTACTTACGTTCAGCCTGTACCTTCTGAGGTTTCGACCGTTTTTGGAGCAATTGTAAACGATGTCGATATTATCTCAAATCAGTATTTAAGTCCACCTGAAATATTCTGGCCATTGGAAGGCATCAACACATTGGGAAATTGGTCAGCCACGAAAGGTTATAAAATAAAGATGATCAATCAGGCAGAACTGACTGTTACCGGAAAAATACTCTATCCGTCAGCACCACTTTCGATCCAGTCGGGATGGTCGTATTTGCCTGTGAACAGTGTTTGTCCGGTGAATGTTGCCGAAATCTTTGATTCGCAGCCTTCGGTAACGATGATCAAAGAAATTGCGGGATGGAGGATTTACTGGCCGGTTCAGGGAGTTAACACACTTCAGCATTTAATGCCCGGCAAGGCTTACGAAATTTTAAATTCCGGCGGAAGTTTCATCCAGATCCAATATCCTGGTTGTGAAGGTTCAAAACTTATTCCTGATATTAATTCCGGCGAAATGAAAATCCAAAGTCCATGGAATGAGATTCATCATTCTTCGTCAACACATGTTTTCGGATTTACCAGCCAGGCTTCTGTCGATTTTGAGCCAGGCGACATTATTGGCGCTTTCGATCAAAACGACCTCAATGTAGGTATCACAGAGGTGATCAGCTCCGATCAGCCAATGGCCATTGCTGCATTCAGCGACGACGATATGACCATCGGGAAAGATGGCCTCGCAGTTGGCGAAATGGTAACCTTCAAAATTTACAGGCCATCAACACAGGAAGTCTTTGATCTGACCGCGATCTATGCTGAAAATTCACCAACGACAGGTAATTTTGCTGTAAACGGCATTTCGATAATCGAAAAGGCCGAATTTAAAACGACTTCAATCGGTTTTATTGGATCATCTGATAAAGTGACTTTGAGCGTTTATCCAAATCCGGCAACCAGCGTAATCAACGTTTCGATAAGCAGCAACAACACTATTAACGGAACGATGATGCTCATGAATGCAAATGGTCAAATCGTGATCAAAAAGCAATTTGCCCACAATGAAGCCATCACCAGACAACAACTCGATGTTTCGTCGGTTACAAAAGGTGTTTATTATCTCAAGGTTGTTTCTGATAATATCTTAAAAGTCGAAAAGATTCTGGTTAATTAAGAATAAACAGGTTCGATGGTTTTGTTTTAAGAAAAGCGATCGAACAAAAACATTGTCGCCAGCCGGCAGTTCGCAGTTAGCAACGATTTTGCTGCCAACTGACAACAGCCAACTGGCGACTTTTTTTATGCCAGAAAAATATTTCGCCGTTGTTCCTGTTTATGTATGCTGAACGGGCATAATTTGAGTGTCAAATTCAGGATAATGAATCAATGTCGTTTAGTTAACAAATATAAAATGGAACGCGGATCAAACGGATCTGCCAGCCGGCGGACGCAGATTAAAACTGTTTATGATACAAGAAATCCGCGAAAATCAGCGTTGCTTGCATCAGCGTTATCAGCGTTCAAATCCTTTACTAAACGACATTGGATAATGAATTACAGTTTATTATCTGATTATAAAAACGCAGTTTATGCCCAGTCGAAGCATGCTTTTTGTTTGTTGCACAAATCAAAGTTTTCATGAAAACCGGATTCCGGATATTGCTGTTAAGTTTTTTCGTCGTCACCCGCCTGTTTTCGCAGGACGACGATGGTATTGTCCGTGTTGAATTTGATGCACGTGCCGATGTTTTCCAGCTTGTGCCTTGCGGCGAAAAGGGGGTATTGATGTTTTACGAAAGCATCAAGCAGATAGATCAAAGTAACAAAGCCTGGATTTGCCTTTTTTACGACATCAACCTGAATCCGCTCTGGTCGAAAGAAATTCCCGTGTTGAAAGATTTATCCTACATCGATTTTTACGTTTACGAAAACGATGTTTACCTGGCTTTTCAAAACCTAACCAAATCAAGGATTGATGAATATAATTTTCAACTGGTGAAAATCAATTTATTCGATTCTGGATTTGAAATAAAAAGCATCTTTATCCCCGAAAAGGCTGATCTTGTAAATTTTGAGGTAACCGGAAATACTTTTGTGGGGGGCTTTAATTATTTCAGGGATGAGGCCATAGTTATCATCAAAAACCTAACGAATGACGAAGAGAAAATTGTAAAATTTACCGGGCAGCCTTCCTTTATTAAGAATATCCGTTTTAACCCGTTGGCGGCGCAGGTTTATGTTGCAGTTAATATTTACCAGGAGCGCAAACAAAGCGCGATCTACCTCAATGGCTACGATTTTAACGGAAGCCTCCAGACTTCTATCCTGGTCACTCCTGCACGAGAAAGCGAAAAGTTGATGAACGCACAAATCAACTTTCAGTCGTCCGACGAAATTTACATTCTGGGAAGTTTTAATAATTTGAACGGCAAACTATCTAAAACCGACGAAGCCAGCCAGGGAGAGGAATCGGAAGGTTTTTACATTGCAAAAATTCAAAATGGCGAACAGAAGTTTATCAAGCTTCATCGCCTGGTTGATTTTAAAAACATAACCCAAATTCTTAACAATGAGCAATTACAATCGGTAAACAGCGATCTGAAGAAAAGCAAGAAAAAAGGTATCGAGAGCACTTTATATTATGAATTATTGATTCACGACCTTATCAAAAACGGTGATGATTTTGTGATGCTTGCTGAAGCCTATTATCCGGAGTACCACCAGGTTTCGACCATGAGTTACGATTTTTATGGTCGCCCGATGCCTTATTATTACACCGTTTTCGATGGGTACCGGTATTTCAATGCTTTTGTTGCAGGTTTGAATACCAGCGGCGATTTAACCTGGAGCAACGGCATCAAGATCTGGGATGTAACTTCATTTAATCTTCAAAAAAAGGTTGAAGTGTTTTTCGATGCCGGAGAGTCTGTCCTGTTTTATAACCATGAAGGAAAAATTGTTTCGAAGGTTATGAGCGGCTACGAAGATATTGGCGAAGTTGAACACACCAAAATCGCTACACGGTTTCCTGAAGATTTTCAAATGGAAGCAACGCAGGGCATGGTAAAACACTGGTACGGAAATTTCTTCGTGGCTTATGGTTATCAAACATTAAAAAACAACACCCTGGGCGGTGGAAGCAAGCGAAGGGTTTTTTATTTCAACAAGGTCATTTTTAACTAACTGGCATGCATTTCTGCGATTGCCTTTTGCATCTCACCAAAATTTTCCTCCATACATTCCAGCAAACGAATCTGATTTCTTGCCCTGACAAGGTTGTGGCTGGGTCTGGAAATTTTGTAATAAACATCTCCGGCAATATGATCGGTCAAAAAGCGCAAACCCATGATGTAGGTCAGCAGTTTTGCCGAAAAAGCGAGATGCTCTTTTTCAGTCGGGGTAAGGAATTTTCCGGCTTCCGTCAGGTAACCTTGTGCAAAACTTTTGTATAAAACCAGGTCAAAGCTAACTTTCAAAAGGTCGTCTTCGTCTTCGGTGGCAGTATTTGCAAGGGTCCGGATGGCATCGCCAAAATCGTACAACACAAAACCGGGCATTACGGTGTCGAGGTCGATGATGCAGATGGCATTTTCTTTGTCGTCGAAAAGGATGTTATTAAATTTGGTGTCGTTGTGGGTAATCCTGACCGGAATTTTTCCAGCCTCACCAAGCCGGTAAACCAGGAGCATTTCATCAGCCCTATCCAGCATTTTTTCGATCTCAGTTTTCACCGAATCCACCCTTCCGACAGGGTTTTGGGTAAGCGCCTGGTTAAAATTATCGAGTCGTTTTTTCAGGTTATGAAAATCGGGAAGAATCTCAAACAACGGTTCACCTGGTAAATCGGAGAGTAGCAACTGGAATTTTCCAAGCGCTTTTCCACCTTCAAAAGCACGGTGCAGGCTTAAAGGAGCATCATGATTGGTATGATTTTTAACAAATTCGAAACAGCGCCAGTAGTTGCCCGCCAAATCTTTAAAATAGGTTTTTTGGCCGATGGTTTCAATCAGGCGCATCGCCACTGTGTGACCGGCTCCTGAAGTAGCTTCATTAAGTTTATTTTGCAGATGAGAGGTTATCCGCCGGATGTTTTCCATCAGGCCATCAACATCTTTAAAAATCGCATGGTTGATGCGCTGAATCACGTATTCGGGAAATTCAGGCTCAGCAGTTTTTGCCAAAAAGGTATCGTTAATGTGGCCTTCGCCGATGGGCGCGCAGCTTGCAAAAGTGCCTTCGGTTTTGAATTGCTCAAAAATTGATTTGTAATCCGGTTTTGAATGCATGGGCTGTGTTATTCGTTTAATTTGATTATTAAATTTCGATACAAAATTCTAAAATTCCCGACAGAAAATTGGCTTTATTTTCAATCTTTGATTACCCTCAAAATCGTGAGTTTAAAATTCCTTACCCAATGTCGTTTGCTTAACAAATATAAAATGGAACGCGGATCAAACGGATTTTCAATCGCGGATTAAAACGGTTTTGATACAAGAAATCCGCGAAAATCAGCGTTGCTTGCATCAGCGTTATCAGCGTTCAAATCCTTAACTAAACGACGTTGATTCCTTATCTGATAAAAGTATTAATTTGGTGAATACGATCACCATTTTAATATGAAATTGGTGAATACGATCCCCGGATTTAGGGGTTTTGAGGATTTAATAACATAATGGTTAAAAAAAAATTAATGTAACCGCCATTACTGTAATGAGGGTTACGTTAAATTTGGTAAATTGGATTTTTTTTCGATATGATATCATTTAACGATTTTCTTTCGACTTACGACCAACCCGGCAACATCATCCTCCTCGAAGGAAAGCGGAAAGTCCTTCCCGGGGATGAGCAGTTTCTTCTTGCGTTAGGCGAGAAACTCTGCCGGGAAATGAAATTTGCAAGGTTCCGCAGCGGCAATGCGCCGGGATCGGATGAGCTTTTTGCCCGGGGCATCTCGAAAATTGAACCGGCACGCATGGAAGTTATCCTTCCTTACACAGGGCACCGCAGTAAAAGTAATCAGGGCTATCAAAAACATGCGCTCGATCAGATCAACCTCGCTGAAGAACCAGAGGTGACTTATCAGACCAAATTCAATAAGAAAAACACCAGGTTCATTGATGATTTTGTGGGTGGAGAAAATAACCACATCACCATCAAAGCGGCTTACCTGTTGCGGGATACCATAAAAGTAACCGGCACCAGGTCAGGTATTCCAAAGGCTACTTTTGCTATTTTTTATGATGATCTGGAAAACCCGCTTCAAGGTGGAACCGGCCATACCATCAGGGTTTGCACGAATAACGAAGTCCCTTTTATCGATCAAACGGTTTGGAAGTTGTGGATTTAGAAAATCATTAAACCACGAAATAAAGTGTTAAAACTGAAGCAAATCAATTGGTCAGTATGAATATCTCAATTACCTTCCAAATGATGTAACTGCTATCTTTTAGTGGAATATCTCCAAACTAAAATTTTGTAAATTTGCAGCATAAATTTATATTACCAATGAATCTTCAAAACGAAAAATTCCAAATTATCCAGCAAGTGATCAATCTGCAGGATGCCGGTTTGATCAATAAAATTAAATTGATGATTGAGCAGGAATCGACAGTTGCAACCCATCCAATGTCGTTAGAAGAATTTTACAACAGGATTTTATCCTCTGAAAAAGCATATCAGGACAGAAAAGTTACCTCCCAGCAGGCATTGAAAGAGGAAATAAAATCATGGAAAGCCAGTCACTAAAAGTCGTTTGGACCGATCCGGCGAAAAGCGATCTTCAGAAAATTTATGAATACCTTTCCGAAATCTCTGTTATAGTTGCCGAAAATCAAATTTATCGAATAATTGATAGGGTGGAATTATTAGAACAAGGTTATGCGCACATCGGGCAAAAAGAACCATTACTAAAAGGTCATAAAAACGAATACAGGTACCTTGTTCAGGATAACTACAAACTCATTTATCATCAAATTGCATTTGAAATAGTTATTGATATGGTTTTTGATACCCGTCAAAATCCTAAAAAGCTATCCGGAAATATCGTATCCTAAAACTTTTTCGGCAATCCTGAAAACCCTCTTCAAGGTGGAACCGGGCATATTATCAGGGTTTGTAAGAATAACGAAGTCCCTTTTATCGATCAGACGGTTTGGAAGTTGTGGGTTTAGATGGATATCCACCAACTTTTATCTCCACAAATTTTCCGGGTATTTTCCGGCTTTCACCAAATTGCCGATTAGTTCAATAGCGCTTGCTTTATCCTCTTTGTAAGTTACGCCAAACCAGCGGGCATCGGTTTCGAGAATTTTGATCTTACCCTGGCCTTTTTCGATCATTTCGGTCAAAGGCAAAGCAATGTAATATTCCGATTTGAGGTTGTCTTTTTCTTTACGGATAAAGGCTTCAAATCCTGCTTTGTAGATGTCGAAAATCCCGGGATAAAATCCCCAGAAATTCATCGAAACGTTGATGGCTGGATTTACTGACATCCATAGCTGGCCGTCAACATACCCGATTTCGTCGCCCTTCTTTTCGATATTTGTTACTTCGCGGATTCTGGTAAGAAAATGTCCCTCATCAAATTCACAAACTCCACGCGACACGGTTCCATGTTCCGAAAGCGTGGTCGAAAGTTTGTAGCCAACCATGCAGTGGGCGGTTTCGTCGGAATTTTTCTCAAAATAAGCGGCAACGGCCTGGTAAGCTTCGGCTCCATAAAAATCATCGGCATTGATGGCTACGAAAGGTTCGTGGATATTTCCGGCAGCTACTAAAATCGCATGAGCGGTTCCCCAGGGTTTTTTGCGCTCGGGCGGATAAGTCAATCCTTCCGGGATATTATCGAGTTCCTGGTAAGCATACTCAATTTCGATTTTCCCATCGAGTTTATTCCCAAAAAACTCCCTGAAATCAGCCTCCAGCTCGTGGCGGATAACGAGCACCACTTTGCCGAAACCTGCACGGATGGCATCGTAAATGGAATAATCAATAATGGCTTCGCCCGAAGGCCCGATTTTGTCGATCTGTTTCAGGCCACCATACCGGCTGCCCATACCTGCTGCTAAAATGAGTAAAGTTGGTTTCATGATTTTTCTATTTTTTAGGTGCTTTTTGTTTTATGTCCTATCGTTGCATAAAAAATGATGTAAAGGTAAATGGGAACCATAATCCACAAAGCCTGCTGGAAACCTATGGATTGCCCGAGTTTTGCATAAGTTGGCGGAATAAGTGCGCCACCGGCGATACCCATGATGAGCAGGGCAGAGCCAATTTTAGTATATTTTCCCAGATTGTTGAGCGCAAGCGGCCAGATTGCCGGCCACATCAGCGCATTTGCCCAGCCAAGAAGTGTGACAAAGAAAACTGCGTTGGGAATCAATGGAATATTAAAACCTAAACCACTATTTAACCATCCGAAAATTGAAGCGAAAAGATTGTTTTCGGTTGTTGACGAATAGGCTGCCCCAAAGGCAAACAAAACACCCAAAACTGCTGAAACTACCAGTGCTTTTGATTGACTGATGACTTTTGGAATGAGGATGATTCCGAGGATATAGCCAAAAACCATAAAAGCCATGGTAAATGAGGTGAGTGTCGGGGCATAATCGAGATGGAGCGACTTTCCAAATTGCGTAAGACTGTCGCCGGCCATCACCTCCACACCAACATAAACAAACAAAGTGATTATGCCAAGAAGTAAATGTCGGATTTTAAGTGCATCAGGTATTTGTTTTACAAATCCTTTCAAGGTTTCATGATCGTCTT
>CAJATL010000042.1 GCA_903944895.1 uncultured Bacteroidota bacterium | reverse complement strand
TTAATCTGCCCTGTTTCGATCGGGGACTTTTCATTTACTGATGGTGCGTTTTGCTGTGCGAAGGTAAAACTACCCATCACGAAAGTAATTACGAGTACAAAAGCTCGCTTTAATAGTAAACCAGATTTCATTATTTGTAAAATTAGTTAGTAAATAAAGTTTTAAAAATGGCAAATTTATGAAAACATTATTGGAATTAGTTTTTTTTTTTTTGTGTTGTAAGGTATTGATTATAAGCATTATTTACTATTTATGGAGTCGGGTTTTGCATTTTTTTGACCAGGCCTATAAATTCAAAAAGATACACCTCATCCCATTTTTTGTTAAAAGGTCAAAAAGGTTTTCTAAATTTGCCAAAAATCAATCAAAACTAAATCGTATGAAAAAACTTGTTTGTTTATTCTCGTTACTGTTTGCGGGAAGTCTGCTTTTCGCTCAGGAGTTCAACAAAATTGTCCCCGACCCTGATAAAAATGCCAATATTCTTATCGGCCGATGTAATCGGGAAGGGTTGCAAATGGAGCCTTTTAAAGCTGCTTTTGATAATTCGTACAGTAATTACACCGCTGACGAAAATATCGTGAAACAACTTAAAAAGAAGCTACACAGCGTAAAAATTTTAATCGTGATGGGAACATGGTGTGGTGACAGCAAAGAGCAGGTCCCAGCGTTTTATAAAATATTGGATGACCTTAAAATTTCTGATTCACAGGTAGAAATTATTTCAGTTGACCGCAAAAAGTTGGCTGGAGATGTTGATATTTCAGGGTTAAATATCGAAAGAGTGCCAACTTTTATCTTTTATCGCGACGGCAGAGAATTGGGGCGGATTGTAGAAAAACCTTCGAGCACCCTCGAAAAAAACATGCTGCTCATTCTTAGCCAGGAATAATTAATGATTTTTTCGGACATGAAAATTTTCACAACCATTCCTGAAATCAATGATTATATCGTTCGATGCAAGCAGGACGGAATTTCGATTGGGTTTGTCCCTACGATGGGTGCTTTGCATTCGGGGCATATTTCGTTAATCGAACGGGCAAAGCGAGAGAATAGCCTTGTTGGCTGCAGCATTTTTGTTAATCCGATTCAGTTTAACAAAAAAGAAGACCTCGAAAAATACCCCCGGACTTTTGATGAGGATGTAATAAAACTAACTGATGTTGGCTGTGATTTTCTTTTCAATCCGTCAGTCGACGAAATGTATCCCGGGACGGTAACCGAAAAATATGACTTTGGATTTCTGGATACGGTGATGGAAGGAGAACATCGGCCCGGACATTTTAATGGAGTAGCTGTGATTGTGCGGAAGTTGTTTGAAATTTTTAGACCTGAAAAAGCATATTTCGGGATGAAGGATTATCAGCAATTGTGCGTCATTCAGACCATGACTGCAATGCTTGGTTTGCCTGTCGAAATCATTCCCTGCCCCACAGTTCGCGAAAGTGATGGTCTGGCGATGAGTTCACGTAACGTCAGGCTTAGCCCGGAAGCCCGGAAAATAGCGCCCGAAATTTATCATATTTTATCGGAGGCACAGAACCGACGACACTCAATGAGTGTTTTTGAGCTCGAAAACTGGGCTATTCAGGAATTTGGGAAGTTTCAGGAATTCGATGTGGAGTATTTTAAAATCACCGATTCAAAAACACTCAGGCCATTCAGCGACTGGTCAGAAGTTAAAAGCGCAATCGCATGTACGGCAGTATTTCTGGGAGGTGTGCGGCTCATCGATAATCTTATCATTTTTTAATACTATTTCAAAGCATGAATATTGAGGTTCTGAAATCTAAAATCCATCGGGTAACCGTAACTGGTACCAATTTAAGCTACATCGGGAGTATTGCTATTGACGAAAATTTGATGGACGGCGCCAACCTCATCGAAAATGAGCGGGTTCATATTTACAATATCAACAATGGCGAGCGTTTTGAGACATACGTTATTAAAGGCGAACGCGGCTCGGGCATAGTTTCGCTTAATGGTGCTGCTGCCCGAAAAGTGCAAACCGGCGACCTTGTAATTATTGTATCCTACGCATCAATGGATTTTGAAGAAGCCAAAAAATTTGTTCCGCACATTGTTTTTCCTGATCAACATAATCAAACCAGCTAATCCATTGAAAAAAAACATCATTTCGCTACTCAAGATCATTTTTTTCTTAGCCATTGGCGTTTTCTTTATTTGGATATTTTTAAGCAAATTAACTCCTGATCAAAAGACCGAAATCTGGCAATCGTTTGTTTACGCCGATTACACCTGGGTAATTTTTTCGATTATAATCGGAATTTGCAGCCATATTGTGCGGGCATTGAGATGGAATATTTTGATCGAAACACTGGGTTACAAGCCTAAAATCTCGAATACTTTTTTTGCGGTGATGATTGGATATCTCGCCAATATGGCTTTACCACGCCTCGGTGAAGTTACCCGTTGTGGCGTTCTTGCCAAATACGAAAAAGTACCGTTCAACAAGTCCTTCGGGACAGTGATTGTTGAGCGCAGTGTGGATATGGTCGTCTTTTTTGCACTCTTTTTTCTGAACCTGATTATTTTTTTTGATAAGATAAATCTTTACGTCCAGGAGAAGGTTTATGGCCCATTGGGTAAAAAATTCGATTTTGGTGAAAAAATATTAATGTATCTGCTGATATTCCTGCTTGTATTAGGCTTGTTTGCAGGTCTTTTTTTTCTGTTAAGAAAAAAACTCCGGAAGTTGAGCCTGTATCAGAAAATTGCTGATCTTCTGGTTGGCTTGTGGCATGGGTTGTGGTCGGTATCAAAAATCAAAAAACCCTGGACATTTGTTTTTCAGTCAATCCTGATCTGGGTTTTGTATTACCTGATGGTTTATTTGTGCTTCTTTAGCCTGCCCGAAACCGCTCATCTTGGTTGGGATGCTGCATTGTCGCTGCTGATTTTTGGTTCCATCGGAATTATGGTTGTGCAGGGTGGTATCGGGATTTACCCCGTTATTATTGCCGAAACACTTGTCATTTACCAGGTAGCGAGCACAACGGGTTATGCTTTGGGGTGGCTGATCTGGACTGCTCAAACGCTGATGATTCTGATTGCCGGGGTTTTATCCTTAATTTTACTTCCTGTATTAAATAAATTAAAAAATGCATAAACTCGAAATTCTCCAATCAAAGATTTTTAAAGCCAAAGAAGATATGAATTATCAACTGGCTTATTGGCGGTTCCACTCCGAAAATATCGTTTTCACCAATGGCTGTTTTGATGTTCTTCACCGGGGTCACATCGATTACCTCGCGAAGGCTGCCGATGAAGGAAGTGTGCTCATTGTCGGCCTGAATACCGATGCTTCTGTTCAGCATATCAAAGGTGATAGTCGTCCGGTTCAGGATGAAACATCGCGTGCCATGATTCTCGCTGCTTTGTCATTTGTAAGTGCAGTGGTTTTGTTTGATGAGGATACACCTTATGAATTAATAAAATATGTTCAGCCCGATGTTTTGGTAAAAGGCAGCGATTACAAGGCCGAAGATATTGTTGGTTTTGATATCGTTACCGCAAAAGGTGGCTTTGTTAAAACAATCGATTTCCTGGATGGTTTTTCGACGAGTCGTATCATCGAGAAAATCACCAAAGCATAGGTTTACTCCCTTTAATTTTTAAAATTATGGCAAAAGCCAAAACCGTTTTCTTTTGTCAATCCTGCGGGCATCAATCGCCAAAATGGCTTGGTAAATGCCCTTCCTGCAACGAATGGAATACTTTTGCCGAAGAAGTCATTCAAAAGGAAACTTCCCGAAATACGCTGGTCGATTTTTCGCTTTCGCGAAACAGCATTCCAAAGCAGATTAAAAATATCCAGATCGAAAATGAACCACGGATTGACACCAAAAATGCCGAATTAAACCGCGTTTTGGGTGGAGGAATGGTTCCAGGTTCGGTAATTCTGGTAGGAGGGGAGCCTGGCATCGGGAAATCTACCCTGATGTTGCAGGTTGCATTGAAATTGCAAGGTCTTAATGTGCTCTATATTTCGGGTGAAGAGAGCGAGCAGCAGATAAAAATGCGCGCCCAGCGCCTGGGAGATGGAAATCCTGAAACATTCATCCTTACCGAAACTTCCGTTCAGGCTATTTTCGGACATTTGAAAAACCTGCAGCCTAACGTAATTATTGTCGATTCGATACAAACCCTTCACACCGATATAATTGATTCATCTGCTGGCAGCATTTCGCAAATTAAAGAGTGTGCCAATCAGTTGCAGCAGTACGCAAAAATTACAAACACACCGATCTTCTTAATTGGCCATATCACCAAAGATGGGCAGCTTGCCGGGCCAAAGCTGCTGGAACACATGGTTGATACGGTTTTGCAGTTCGAAGGCGACCGAAATTATGGTTACCGGATTCTCAGGGCTGTAAAGAATCGCTTTGGTTCAACTTCGGAGCTTGGGATTTATGAAATGAGAAATGATGGATTGAGAGAGGTTTCTAATCCTTCGGAGATTTTGATTTCTCATCGCGACGAGCAACTCAGCGGAATAACCATTGCTGCAACGATGGAGGGTTTACGCCCGATGCTTATCGAAACGCAGGCGCTGGTAAGCTCGGCAGCTTATGGCATGCCACAGCGTTCCACAACGGGTTTCGATTCGCGGCGTCTCAATATGTTGCTTGCTGTGCTGGAGAAGCGTAGCGGCTTCCGTTTGGCCTCAAAAGACGTATTTCTGAATATTGCAGGTGGCATCCGCGTTGACGACCCCGCAATTGACCTTGCAGTGGTTTCGGCAATTCTTTCATCCAACGAAGATCTGCCCGTGAGCCAGAAAGTTTGTTTTGCTGCCGAGGTCGGACTTTCAGGAGAGATACGCGCTGTAAGCCGTATCGAACAGCGAATTACTGAAGCAGCAAAATTGGGTTTCGAAAAAATCTTTATCTCAAACTACAATTATAAAAGCCTGGTTCAAAAAAACAATAACATCCAACTTGTTCCTGTTTCAAGGATGGAAGATGTTTTCAGGGCTTTGTTTGGGTGATCATTTCAGGATTTTATCCATTTCTTTTCGCTGCATTTTTACATAAAAAGTTGTTTACCCCAGGTAACTGAAATCTGAAGAAGGTGATTGTTTGTTGAATCAACTAAAAGTGAGCTTAGGATAATAAATTTGTAATCAGCGAATTGATTCATGATATTTGTTAATTCCATCAAGGGATCTGATCGATTTTGCCCAACAACATCTGTTTAAACTTTAAAAATGTGTCTATCTTTGTAAAGTTCTATTAAAACTCTAAAGCATGACAACACTTAAGGTAAGTATCGAAAATGAAACGTATGCAATGATGTTTGCCGAACTCATCGCAAATTTCCCTTTCGTAAAATCAGTTGAAATCCCAACTTTAACAAAGACGTTTCATGGTTTGTATGATGATTCGGTTGAAACCCTGGTTTTGCCACCACAAAAAATTGGCGATCCATCCAAATATTGCGGGATATGGGCAAATAAGGAAATTACAGATGTTAAACAATTTAGAAGCAAATTATGGCAAAGAAATCCATAACACCTAAAATTGTCTGTGATACCAATGTTTTTATTAACTATTTGCAAAAGGATGAACCGACTGTAGTTGCCGTTGAAAAGATTGGTCATCAGAATATCATTATGCCTGTTATTTCTGCATTAGAACTCTGTAAAGGTGCAGGTGATAAAAGAGAAATGAAAGAAATCCAGGAATTTATAAATTTCTATACTTCTCTCCAATTGAATAGTAAAGGTGTTGATTTAGCCCTTGAATTAATTAAAAAATACCATCTTGCCCATAATTTAGGTTTGGCGGATGCACTAATTGCAGCATCAGTTATTGTTGCTGATTTACAATTATTTACTTTCAATAGTAAAGATTTCGATTTTATTACCGGATTAAGACTTTATTACCCGCCAAATTTGAGCAAAATCAAGCGACACCGCAAAAGCCCTCCTGACCAAACTTAATATTTCGGTTGTGGTATCATGGTGACTTTTTCCAGGATGGAGGATGTTTTCAGTGCTTTGTTTGGGTGATAATTTTAGGGTTTTCGCTGCCTCTGCTATCCTCTTCTTTAACAAAAAAGTTGTAAATCAACAAAATCAATACCCCAAAAATTACCGATAACTCGATAAGAAAAAGGTTGGTAAGATGGGGTGCCGAAAATGAAAGTCGGATAAGAACTGTCGAAATAACGAACCCTGAATTCCTCACCAACTGACTGTAATAGTGCGTGTAAAGGAATGAAATGATCAGAATAAATACATCAATAAAAATGAGTATTGTAAAAAATGTGTCATAAAATACATTGTTGATGTCTGTCATCGGGAAAGCCTGTAATTCGTGAAAACTGATCATCTCCCAAAACCAGTTTCCAAAACTAAACAGCACCATTATCAGCATAACCGGCACCATGATGATGGAAATGGCTTTTTTGATCAGGATGAAATTCTGAATGTCGCCACAACTTTCAACAAAAGGCTGTTTCTTTTTGAGTCGGTAAAAAATCCCGATAAGGAAAAATAAAAACAATACACTCAACATATCAAAAAGCAACTCACGATTGTTGGTAAGATTATCGGTAAGATGCTTCATATCGAAGTACGAAATATCTTTAAATATCCGGCGAAGAACAAGAAGTAGCATGATTTCGTATTGTTTGCCGATGGATTTGGTGAATGATTTTGGCAGGTAAACCAGGAGCAGGAAAACTTCAAAAATCAACAAAAACGAAAATGGGGTGTAAATGGCCGAGATATAATCGCCCGAAAACTTATCAAAGGCAGCATGATTGATCATGTCGATATTCCAGAGGAAAATGAGGAGCAGATGCACCAAAAAGCCAAACAAGGCAAAATAGACCGCGTATTTTTCGATAGACCTGACGCTTTTCTCAGAAAATATTCTGTCAAAAACTTTCAAAATCCAGCTTGCAATGGTCATGATATTACTTTTTTAGGTTCGTTTTAATTTGCAGTAAATCTACAAAGAAAAGCGTTACCAGATTTTTGGTAAAAAATGGATGAATTTTCTTTTGTAATCAGGAATTTTTAATAAAAAAAGCCGGACGATTTGCCCGGCTTTTTTTTGAAATATGTTAAACTATTCGGTGATGGTAAAATCCATCGAAGCGAGTCGTTTGTAGCTTTCGTAGCGCCATTTGGCGTTTTTGATAGCTTCTTTTGCAAGAACTTCAGCTTCAGCAGGGAAGGCTTGATGCAAGGAGGTGTAACGAACTTCACCGGCAAGGAAATCGGTAAATTTATTCCAATCCGGCTCTTTTGAATCGAGTTGGAAAGGATTTTTCCCTTCAGCTTCCAAAGCTGGATTATACCTGTAAAGTTGCCAGTAACCTGCTTCAACAGCCCTGTTAGATTCTTCCTGTGATTTTCCCATACCTGCACGCAAGCCGTGGTTGATACATGGCGAATAGGCAATAATCAATGATGGTCCAGGATAAGCTTCGGCTTCTTTAATTGCTTTAAGATATTGCGATTGATTTGCACCCATCGCAACCTGGGCAACATAAACATAACCATAGGTCATGGCCATTGCACCAAGGTCTTTTTTGCGGATTTTCTTGCCGGAAGCAGCAAATTTGGCAACTGCACCCACCGGTGTTGACTTTGATGCCTGTCCGCCGGTGTTCGAATAAACTTCGGTATCCATCACCAAAACATTAATGTCCTCGCCCGAAGCAAGTACGTGGTCAAGTCCGCCGTAGCCGATATCATAAGCCCAGCCATCGCCGCCAAATGCCCATACCGATTTTTTAATCAGGTATTGTTTCAGGTCTAAGATTTCCTTTGCAACCGGCAAATCAGATTTTTCGCAGGCTGCGATAACCTTTGCAGAAGCGATTTTCGAGAGTTCACCATGGTTAATATTTAACAGCCATTCCTCAAAGGCAGCTTTTAAAGTATCATCAACACCATTAAGCAGTGCAGTATTCATTTTAATGGCAAGGCGATCGCGCAGTTTATTCGAACCAAGCATCATCCCAAAACCATATTCGGCATTATCTTCGAACAACGAATTTGCCCATGCCGGACCTTTGCCCTCAGCGTTGGTGCAATATGGTGTTGAAGGTGCTGAACCTCCATAAATTGACGAACATCCTGTGGCATTAGAAACCATCATCCGGTCACCAAAAAGCTGGGTGATAAGTTTGATGTACGGTGTTTCACCGCAACCGGCGCAGGCACCCGAAAACTCGAACAATGGCTGTGCAAACTGGCTGTTTTTAACCGATTTATCTTTCTCAACGATGGTGTCTTTGTAAGTAACCTGTTTTGAAACAAAATCCCAGTTTTTGGTTTCGTGCATCTGGCTTTCGAGCGGTTGCATCACCAAAGCCTTCTTTTTGGAAGGACAAATATCGGCGCAGTTTCCGCAACCTGTGCAGTCGAGCGGGCTTAACTGAATCTTAAATTGAAGCCCGTCGAAAGTTTTTGGAATAGCTTTTAAAGTATTGAAGCCTTCCGGTGCTTTGCTCATTTCGTCGGCATTGAGCAGGAACGGACGGATACAGGCGTGAGGACAAACATAAGCGCACTGGTTGCACTGAATACAGTTTTCGGCATTCCACTCCGGAACGTTAACCGCGATACCGCGTTTTTCGTAAGCTGCAGTTCCGGCAGGAAAAGTTCCGTCTTCACGGCCATTGAAAATGCTTACTGGCAAGTCGTCGCCTTTCATGGCGTTTACAGGCTCAACAAGGTTTTTGATGAAATCAGGAATATCGCGGGTATCCACTTCTTTTTTGATAACAAGATTTGCCCATTCCTGTGGAATCTCAACTTGTTCCACTTCGCCGCCTTTAATTACGGAAGCAAAATTCATGTTAACGATATCTTCACCCTTGTGGCCAAAACTCTTGATGATGGCTTTTTTCATCGATTCAAGTGCCATTTCGTAAGGGATCACATTCGAAATCTTGAAAAATGCCGACTGCATGATGGTGTTGGTGCGGTTTCCGAGTCCGATTTCTTCGGCAAGTTTTGTTGCGTTGATAATATAGAACTGAATATCGTTTTCGGCCATGTATTTTTTCATGGTGTCGGGCAGGTGATCTTTTGTCTCTTCAACATCCCAGATGCTGTTCAACAGGAATGTGCCACCTTTTTTAAGGCCTTTCAGCATGTCGTATTTATTCAGGTACGAAGGCACGTGACAAGCAACAAAGTCGGGTGTTCCGACAAGATACGACGAAAGTATCGGTTTATCCCCAAATCTCAGGTGGGAAGTAGTGATACCTCCTGATTTTTTTGAGTCGTAGGCAAAATACGCCTGGCAATATTTGTCGGTGTTATCACCAATAATTTTAATCGAATTTTTGTTGGCGCCAACAGTACCATCAGAGCCAAGGCCATAAAATTTACCTTCAAAAGTGCCTTTAGGTAAAATTCCGATTTCAGGAAGCAAAGGAAGCGACGAAAACTTAACATCGTCAACAATACCGAGGGTAAAATGATTTTTTGGTTCGTTCATTTTCAGATTATTGAACACCGAAATAATCATCGAAGGCGTAGTATCTTTTGATGAAAGCCCATAACGTCCGCCAATAATGATCGGAGCATTTTCTTTTTCATAAAAAAGATCCCTGATGTCAAGATAGAGCGGCTCGCCATTGGCACCTGGTTCTTTGGTGCGGTCGAGAACACAAATACGTTTTACAGTTTCTGGCAGAACTTTCATGAAATATTTTTCGGAGAAAGGCCTGTAAAGATGTACTGCGATCAAACCTACTTTTTCGCCTTTATTGTTGAGGTGTTCGATTGTTTCCTGGATGGTACTGGTAACTGAACCCATCGCAATAACGATGTTTTCGGCTTCAGGATGGCCATAATAGGAGAATGGATGATATTCACGGCCAGTCATTTCCTTGATTTTTTGCATGTAATCTTCAACCAGATCAGGAATTGGGTCGTAAAATTTGTTGGCTGCTTCGCGTGACTGGAAATAGATATCCGGATTTTGAGCCGTTCCCCTTGTCACAGGATGATCAGGATTTAGCGCGTTATCGCGGAATCTTTTCAAAGCTTCCCAATCGAGCAGGCTGGCCATGTCGTCGTTGGTTGGGAATTCAACTTTCTGGATTTCATGAGAAGTTCTGAATCCATCAAAAAAATGAACAAAAGGAATTCTTGATTTTATAGCAGCAAGGTGAGCAATGCCTGCAAGATCCATGATTTCCTGAACCGAACCGGTTGCCAGGAAAGCAAAACCTGTGTTGCGGGCAGCCATCACATCCGAATGATCGCCAAAAATTGACAATGCCTGTGCAGCAAGGCTGCGGGCGCTAACGTGTAATACTCCGGGAAGTAATTCGCCTGAAATTTTGTACATGTTGGGCAGCATCAGCATCAAACCTTGTGAAGCCGTAAATGTGCTTGATAAGGCACCTGCCTGTAATGAGCCGTGAAGTGCACCGGATGCGCCACCTTCGCTCTGCAGTTCGATCACTTTTACGGTCTCGCCAAAAATATTTTTCCGTCCGTGAGCCGACCATTCATCAACATATTCGGCCATCGTAGATGATGGAGTAATTGGGTAAATAGCAGCTACTTCGCTAAACATGTAAGCTACATGGGCAGCAGCATAGTTACCGTCGCAAGTAATAAATTTTTTCTTCTTCGTCATGATAAAATTATATTTAAAACCTTATGATTTTCTCTTCAAAATTGGGTGCGAAATTACTTATTTCATCTTAACAAATTCCTGTTTTGATACTTCCCTGTGGTCAAAATCAACTATTTAAAATCATTTTAGATTATCCTGATGAGTAAATTCCATCGCTAAAAGCTTTTAGAATAGCATGCTAAGAAACAGCGGCTGGATTTTATCTTTAAATTTATCCGGGATGATTAAACCTGCTGCGCATATTTTAGAAATTTTAAGCACCTGCTCCAATTTTTTTGATATTTTTGCGAACTTCAAAATTGCACATTTAACATTACAAAAAATATTGAAATATGGCCGATTTAAAGACCTCATACTTAGGTATCGAACTTAAAAACCCGTTAATTGTCGGGGCAAGTAATTTAGTTACCGACCTGGACGCATTGAGCCAGATTGAAGACGCCGGAGCTGCGGCAATCGTTTACAAATCACTTTTTGAAGAACAGATTCAGTTGGAACGGATGCAGCACGACGATGGCCTTGAAGAATACAACGAGCGTCATGCCGAGATGCTTACTTTGTTTCCCAAAATCGAGCATGCCGGCCCGGAAGCTCATTTGTTGGGACTTCGTAAAGCTATCGAAAAAGTGAATATTCCGGTTATTGCAAGTCTCAATTGCGTTTACGATGTTTCCTGGGCCGAATATGCCCTGAAACTGGAAGAAGCAGGTGCCGCTGCACTGGAACTTAATTTTTACGCAAACCCAACCAATTCGGATCGTTCAGCCAACGAAATTGTGGCTGAGCAAATGGCTGTTTTAAACAAAGTGAAACAAACCGTAAAAATTCCGGTAAGCGTCAAATTAAGCCCGTTTTACACCAATGTGCTTGGCACAATTACCGAAATGGATAAAACCGGTGTTGACGGATTTGTGCTTTTTAACCGCATTTTCCAGCCCGACATCAATATCGAAAGTGAAGAATTCGTTTTCCCCTGGTTCCTGAGCAATCACGGCGATTACCGGCTTCCTTTGCGTTTTACCGGATTATTGCATGGCAAAATTAACGCCAGCATTTGCGGTAATACCGGTATTTTAACCGGTGACGACATGATTCAGATGTTGCTGGCTGGCGCCGATGCAGTTCAGGTGGTGACCACCCTTTATAAAAACGGAATCGGAAATATTAAGAATATTCTTGGTGATCTCGAAAGATGGATGGAATCGAAAAACTATTCAAAAATTGACGATTTCAAAGGAAAGCTATCAAGTAAAAATACCAACGATCCTTTTGCTTATAAAAGGTCACAATATGTTGATATTCTGATGAAATCGAATGATGTTTTTAAAAAATATCCTGTTAGATAAAAATGAATGTTTAATTCGAAACAAACCGCCGGGAACCAAATCCGGCGGTTTTTTCATTTTGGAAAGCTGATAAAAAAACCAAAAAATAATAATGATGGAATTTCCAACAACCACAAAAGCCCTCGTGATCGAGGCTTACAACGCAAACCTGGTGCGTGCTTTAAGAGGCATGAAAATTATCGAAAAGCCATTTTCTGAGCCGCAACCCGGCGAGGTTTTGGTAAAGATGGATGCTTCGCCGGTAAATCCATCGGATATTGCATTTTTGCGTGGGATGTACAACGTAAACAAAGCGCTGCCTGCCGTTCCGGGTTTTGAAGGAACAGGAATAATCATAAAAGCCGGTGACGAAACTTCAGAAAATCTGAGTGGCAGAAGAGTTAGTTTTTTTACTCAGGATGAAGGTGATGGCGCTTGGTGCGAATATTTATGCCTCAAGGCAGGCAATTATATTTTTATAAATGATGCACTTCCCGTCGAACAGGCCGCATGTTTGTTTATCAACCCTTTTACGGCTTACGCCATGTTTGATGAAGCGCTGAAAAGTGGAACAAAAGCAATTATTCAAACGGCAGCAAACGGACAGGTTGGCCGATTTATACGATTTTTCGCCTGCGAAAATGGGATTAAAGTGATTAATCTGGTACGGAAAAATGAACATGTCGAAGCCATGAAGCGTGAAGGAGAGCCTTTTGTTTTAAATTTGAATGATGAGGATTTTTATGAAAATCTTAAAATCCTGACTAGCGATTTGAAGGCAACTGTGGCGATTGATGCTGTTGGCGGTGAAATCACAGGAAAATTACTAAATGTTATGCCGGCAGGTTCGCAGGTGATTCTTTACGGCGGATTATCCGGTGCACCAGTTGCGATGATTGACCCACTGGAAGTGATTTTCAAAAACAAAGTTTTAAGAGGATTCAATTTGGGCGATTGGATGAAAACGGTTTCCGATGCTGAGGTTGAAAGGATTTCCGGTTATCTCCAAACACTTTTTATCAAAAAAAAATCCAAACCAGGATTCAGGCATCCTTTCCTTTGGAAAACTTCTATGAAGGCCTGCGTACCTATATTTCAAATATGTCGGCAGGGAAGGTTCTTTTCAGGATGTGAGGTTTCCAAGGGTAAAAAAGAGGCTGTTTCAAAATGAAATATTAAACCGCAGAGAACCGCAAAGTTGTACCGCAGAGAACCGCAAAGTTGTACCGCAGAGAACCGCAAAGATTATTATTTCAACGTGTTGTCTTTGCGGCCCTTTGCGTCTTTCTTTGTGTTCTTTGCGTTTTTAACGACATTTGAGACAGTTTCTTACGATCAAAAAAATGCTTTATTATTTTCCCAACTCCATCCAAAACCAAGACCGACTATGCCGGAAGAGTCAGATTTTTAAAAACAAAACTTTAAAAGGTTTTAACCTGGGAGATTGGATGAAAAGGGTTTCTGTTGAAGAGGTTGAGAGGATTTCCGGTAATCTCCAAACGCTTTTTATCCAAAAGAAACTCGAAACCAGGATTCAGGCATCATTTCCGCTCGAACACTTTTACGAAGGCCTGCGTACCTATATTTCAAATATGTCGGCAGGGAAAGTGCTTTTCAGGATGTGAGGTTTTCAAAGGTAAAAAAGAGGCGTTTCAAAATGAAATATTAAACCGCAGAGAACCGCAAAGATTATTATTTCAACGTGTTGTCTTTGCGGCCCTTTGCGCCTTTCTTTATGTTCTTTGCGTTTTAAAAACATTTGAGACAGTTTCTTACGATCAAAAAAATGTTTTATTACTGTGCCAACTCCAAAACCAAAACCGACTATGCCGGAAGATTCAGATTTTCAAAAACAAAGCTTTAAAGGGTTTTAACCTGGGAGATTGGATGAAAACAGTTTCTGATGCTGAGGTTGAGAGGATTTCCGGTTATCTCCAAACGCTTTTTATCCAAAAGAAAATCGAAACCAGGATTCAGGCATCCTTTCCTTTGGAAAACTTCTACGAAGGCCTGCGTACCTATATTTCAAATATGTCGGCAGGGAAGGTGCTTTTCAGGATGTGAGGTTTCCAAAGGTAAAAAAAGAGGCTGTTAAAAATGAAATATTAAACCGCAGAGAACCGCAGAGTTGTACCGCAGAGAACCGCAAAGATTATTATTTCAACGTGTTGTCTTTGCTGCCCTTTGCGCCTTTCTTTGTGTTCTTTGCGTTTTAAAAACATTTGAGACAGTTTCTTACGATCAAAAAAATATGCTTTATTATTTTCCCAACTCCAAAACCAAAACCGACTTTGCAGGAATTATCAAATTATTCAGATCAAAGGATTTTTTTGTAATTGCATCTTTGCCGGTTTTAAAGTCCAAAATTACTTCATCAAATTTGCTTCTTCCAACTGGTTTTTCCACATCATTTTTATTCATCACAACCATCACAACGGTTTTTTCATCATAGCGGAAATAGGCGTAAACGCCATCTTCCGGCGCAAAATGTAAAAGTTTTCCGTCATGTAAAACCGTGGATTGCTTCCTGAAATTAAGCAAAGTTTTCATAAATTCCTTCGCTTCCTTTTGCTGTGCCGAAAGTCCGGTTCCGGTAAAAGCGTTTATTTTGTCACCCTTCCAGCCGCCGGGAAAATCGCTTCGAATAATACCATGGCTGTCTGTTCCCGGGTTGGCCATCAAAACCTCTGTACCGTAATAAATCTGAGGGATTCCGCGCATGGTGAGGATAAAAGCGATTCCCATTTTGTAAAGTGCAAAATCTTCGTTAACCTGCGTAAAAAAGCGGCTCATATCGTGATTATCCGGAAAAGTAACCAGGTTATTTGGATTGGCATATTGAAAATCGTTGGCAAGCATCTGGTAAATTTCGATAAATCCTTTGGAGTACATGTTTTCCTGTGCTGCAAGTCCCCGCGCCAAAGCTCCCTGCAACGGGAAATCCATCACACTGGGCAGGCAGGATTTATAACCGTTTGGATTTTCTTTGCCTTGTTGCCAGAACGCCACAATTGCCGGGTTTTCGCTCCATTCTTCGCCAACGATATTAAAATTTGGATATTCGTTCATCACGGCACATGTCCAGTCGGCCATAAAATCCTTGTCGGGATAACAATAGGTGTCCATGCGGATGCCATCGAGGGCGGCATATTCGATCCACCAAACCGAGTTTTGGATGAGATAATCCGCCATGAGCGGGTTGCGCTGATTGAGGTCGGGCATAGTTTCTACAAACCAGCCATCCGAAAACATTTTTTTGTCATAATTGGAGCCATAAATATCCTGGCTGAGGCTTCTTTTGTGATTTGTTCCAATAAATTTTCCACCATTATTAATCCAGTCAGTTGATGGCAGATCCTTCATCCACCAATGTTCCGAGCCGCAATGGTTAAAAATCATGTCCATGATCATTTTGATGCCCTTGTCTTTGGCTTCCAAACTCAATTTCCGGTATTCCTCGTTGGTTCCGAAACGCGCGTCAACCTTGTAAAAATCGGTGGCAGCGTAACCGTGGTAAGAATATTCGGGCATATTATTTTCGATAACCGGGTTTACCCAAATGGCTGTAAATCCCATATCTTTCAAATAATCCAGACTATTTACAACGCCCTGAATATCTCCACCATGGCGGCCTCCGGGGTTTTGACGATTCAACGTGTCGGGCATGCCAGGGATATTATCATTTTCGGTATTTCCGTTTACAAAACGGTCGGGGGTAATCAGATACATCACATCGCTGCTGTTAAATCCCTGCCTTTGTGAGGAGCCTGGCTCACGATCAAAAAGCTGAAAATCGTAACTAACCTGTGTTTTGCCGTTTTTAACAAAATCAATCAGAAATTTCCCGGGTTTAGCATCCCGGCCAATTTCGAGGTAAACGAAAAGATAATTCGGGTTTTCGACCTTCACAATTTCTTTGATTTTTACTCCCGGATAACTGAGTTGAGGTGTAAGTTCAGCGATATTAACACCATAAACCAATATTTGCAGATTTTGGTTGTTCATCCCGGCCCACCAGAATGGCGGCTCAAGATGCCGGATTTCATATTTGGCGGGTTTTGCAGCAAAACCAATCAGTAAGCTGAACAATAATACCAGGGTAAAGAAAATTCTCATTTTGGATTTCATAATCAATGCCGTTGAAGGTCTTTTATTTTTTTTGCAAAAATCTTATTTTTCCCGATATAAATTTACCTTGCCATCCAATTGTACGGCAATTACTGTAACCTGCTCATCTAATACATTTTCGGGTACTTCGATGTACAACATTCCCGGATTTTCGCTCCAGTATTGTTTCATTTTGATGTCCCATTTTAGTTTTGTGCCGTTGCCCACCACCCTGATCCGGTTGATTTTGTTTTTGATTCCTTTGATGGCGATGGGGCCGATGGGTTTATTTTCGAGAAACAAAAACAATGTGGTGCT